>MHCP01000001.1:0-5220 GCA_001816655.1 Candidatus Woykebacteria bacterium RBG_13_40_15
AATTTCACCTTTCCTAGCAGCCCAACAGCTGTTTCCTGGGGACCAAATAGAATCGATGTTTTTGTGCGAGGGTGGGATAACGCTCTTTACCATGGTTGGTTCGATGGGTCGCGTTGGTATTTCTGGCAAAATCTTGGCGGTAATTTCCAAGGCGACCCCGTAGTAACCTCTTGGGGACCAAATCGACTTGATGTTTTTGTATATGGTTGGAATGGCAAAATTTACCGCGGATTCTTTGATGGAGGAAATTGGAACCTCTGGCAGGAAATTGGTGGGACGCAGACCTTTGCTAGCGGTCCGTCGGCAGTTGGTGTGGGTTCAGGTCGTGTTGACGTCTTTGCTCGAGGTTATGATAATGCTTTGTACCACGCTTGGGAAATTAACTCAAACTGGTATTATTGGCAGAGATTTGAAAGTAATTTTCAGGGTACGCCATCAGTAGCATCTTGGGGTCCAAATCGTCTAGATGTATTTGTACACGGTTGGAATGGGCTGCTCTACCAAGGGTCGTTCAACGGTTCTAGCTGGAATTTATGGGCGGATCTAGGTAATGGTGTAACATTTCCTTCAAACCCGGCTGCGGTTTCCGGAGCTGTCAACCGCATTGACACGTTTGTACGAAATAGTGGACAAGGTCTCTCACATGGGTGGTATGTTCCCTAATCAGAGTAACTTCGCTTGATTTAAATGGCTCTTTATTATGGCTGATCTTAACCACGGCGTTTTAGCTTCGTTATAAACTGGGATAATGATTGAGACTGTGGTTTCCTTGTTCATAAAAAACAATTGCCCCAGAGGCACTTGATATAGAACAAACTAAGACCAGGCAAGGAAGAGTGTGTTAAAATTTTAAGCCATGGAAAAAATTGATTTATCCCTTATCATTCCTGCCTATAATGAGGAGAAAAAAATTACTAAAGATATAGAAGAGGCTTATAAATTTTTTAATTCGTCACGTTTAAATGGTGAAGTTATTGTTTCTACTGATGGTGTCACCGACCGCACAAACGAGATAGTTCTAAATCTTAAGATTAAATTCAAAAATTTAAAATTGATATCGGAAAATAGCAAGATAGGAAAGGGCGCTGCAATCAAACGAGGCGTGCAGGAATCAAACGGAGATTTTGTAATGTTTGCTGATGCTGGATATTGTGTCCCTTTTGAGTATATAAAAGATGGTTTGATGGTTCTTTCCAATGGTTACGATGTGGCTATTGCTAGCAGGGCTACACCAAACAGCAAAATAGTTAAAGCTCAGCCTTTAACTAGGAAACTTGGATCGTATCTATTTAGATTATTAAAAGCGAGTTTTTTAGGGATACAAGAGGGTATCAATGACACTCAGTGCGGTTTCAAATTGTATAAAAGAGATATAGCTAGAGTTCTCTTCCGCAACCTTAAAACGAAAGGATTTATGTTTGATATTGAGTTGTTACTGCTCGCTAAGAAAAAAGGTTTTAAAGTAAAGGAATTTCCAGTGTCATGGTCTAATGATATAGATTCAAAATTGGATATTATTCGTGGTTCGTTTGTTATTCTTAAAGACTTATTTAAGATTAAGATTGTCTACAAGCTTTAGTAGGACAGGTTTGAAAATAGAGAAAAAATAAAAAACTATTGAAGTGATTATTACAATTAATGATAGAATCACGGAAAGTTTGCTTACGTAAAACCACTTGTTCTTCTCCAGGAGTTTAACACTTACACTAGAGTAATTTATCCCGTTTTCGTTAACAACTGTATAGGATTTATTTTTGTGCAGGTAACTACCGAAATTATTAATCTCCTCACCTTTATCGGTAGTTAGCTTATTATAACTTGAATAAAAGATTGGTAGTATGTGTTGTTTTTCTGGTTTATCGATGTTGAAGGTAAAAGAATTTGATTCCGAATCAAAGGAGTAATCACAGACTACTTTAAAATATTTCTGCTCTTGATCCAAGTACATATTACTTTTATCCTCCACCTTTTTAACTTCGATTTTGTTTAGTTTAACTACTTTTGGATCCTTGTTTTGGATACTTATATCGAATTTTTTGACATTATTTAAGCAGGTAGAAAATAGAAAAAACTTATTAGGCACTGAAACAATTGTTGAAGTGGTAGAAGTACTTCGGTTTTTGAAAGAAAAGGTACTATTAATTGTAACCTTGTCGTTTAAGGTGGAGTCAGTTTCTATTTTTATTAAGTAGCTAGTAGCTTTTATAGAATTGTCTTTTTCTATCGTATCGATTTTTAACTCTTTCCCATTATAATTAGGAATTTCCAAAATTGTCTTGTTCTGTAAATTTTCAACAGACATTTTTAAATCTGTGTTGAAATTTTCATTTTTGTAATAGTCATTATTACTTTGAGTAAGGATCGAATCAAAGAAGACATCCTTTGTTTGGTAAATACTCAGATCCCGCTGATAAAAAATTGTTGCTGAAATAATAGATATTGGAATTAATAATATGATTAAGTACTTGTTTAATTTTTTAACGGAGAATAGTAAAAGAATGGGAATGTATGAAAGTAAACGATATGAGAATTGTATCGTAGTTAACACCTTTGGTAGCACGGACCAAATTTCTTTATAAAATAGAAGAATAAAAATGAAAGATAGGAGTAAATAAATGTAAATTCTTTTTCTCTGAAAAAATAAGATTAAAAGCAAAATTACAGGTAGCCCTATTTGGAGATAAAGTTCAGGAGTAGTAGAGCCTTGAGAGGATTTAGGTAGTAGTGACAATACGATATCAGGGGTACTTACGAACGTATAGTAGGAAACAAATTCGGGGTTGAACGAGCTACTTAACGAAATGTTATCTCTCGATGAAATTACAGGTATCCAGTAAAATAAAACATTGCTGCCGATAAGAAAAAATGGCCCAATAAATAACAAAATCTGTGTTAAATTTAGCGGTAAGTACTTAATCAATAAAAAAATGAACGGGAGAGTAAGTAGCAGGATAGAAAAAAGAACAGTAAGGTTGTGTGAAAGTAAAAAGATAGTTGAGAAAACTATTAGTAATGAAGAGATTATCAAATAGCTAGCTAGGGAAAGGTTTTTGCTTTTAATTATAGTTAAAAACTTATAGATCAAAAATAAAATGATGGGTAACAATGAGATTGCTAGATATTCTGTAAAAGCACTGCGGCTTAAAAGATTTGTTAGATAATAAGGAAAAGTAACGAAAATAAATGCGGTAACAAGAGAGGTAGATTCCGATTTGCTTATTGATTTTGAGAATGAGTACACACCTACCACAAAAATAAAAGTGAATAGCCATATCCCAAGTGTGTAAACCAATACTGGGTTATCTAAAGCTATATTTATTAATCCTAGGACAGTTAGGGGGCCAGCATTGTAATACTGAAACAGGGGAAAAGAGTTAATAGGCATTAATTCGTCTGTTATAGAGAGGGACTTTAGTCTTCCAAGCTTTAGATTTTTCGAGGTCTCGTATATATACCTTTGATGATAATAGTAATCCGGCGCCCCAAATTTATCCGGATCTGGATAAATCATTGAATATTGAGTTTCACTTTGTTTAACATGTCTTCCAAAATAGCTGTAGAAAACGAAAGAGTTAACAAAGGAGATAGATATAAGAATTAGAATGATTAGGTACTTTTTTAATTTCATTGAATTAACTATAAACTAGGCTTTTCTACGATAAGTAAGATAGTTATTATACTAATGGAACCTCGAAGGGGCAAGGTCGATTGGTTGAATCATGTTAAAAAATGCTACTTATGAAGAGGAAAGCTGTTTTTCTCGATCGAGATGGAACTTTGCGGTCTGCGCGCCCCGCAAATGGCGAATGGCACATACGAAACCTTTCAGTTATTCCCGACATTACCAAGTGATATTCATAAAAATTGTAAGCGGAAAGACTAGAATTTGCGATTTCCGAATTTAAATAATAGCAAAAGTGAAGCACCGAGAGATATCAGTGTCAAACCCAACCCAACTTTAAAAGTCCAGGGATCATAAATTACCTCTACCTTTGCTTTTTCTGCTTCTGGTAAGCGAAGACCTTGAAAGGTATAGTTAACTCTTTCAATTGGTGTTTCTTTTCCATCTATTTTTAGTTTCCAACCAGGATAATACAGGTTAGAAAGGACTATGTATGCAGGTCCCGCTGAGCTATATTCAAAAGAAACTTTTTGATCATCGAAAAATTGGTTGGAAATTTTTACGTTGCTGGTTTCAAATTTTTCCTCCTTACAGTTTTGGTCAAAAACTATTCCGAGATTTAATATTCGAGTTTCATTTGCTTTCATGGTGGAGAAAATACCAGACTCGTTTTTTACACAATTTACTTCTGATATTGGATGTAATCGAGGAACAGATCTAGTATTTTCATATATTTTCATCTCATCATCATAAATTTTCTTGTATTGATAATCTTTAGGTTTGTTTTTCTCAATGTCCCATTCCAAACCACCCCAACCAGACCAATCATTTATACTTGTATCTAAGGGATCGGTTTGTAGAATTAAAGCAAAATTGCTAATTCCCTCAGGGAAAGGACCAAAAGAAATTTCAAACCATTTTTGATCTTCTTTCTTATTCTTTGGGTCAATTGTTAGTTCCTGTTCAAATAAAACAGTCCCGTCTTTGGTCGCTTTGGCTAGAAATTTTACACCATCGCCTTTGGAAGGATCATTAAAGACTTTTTCTGATAAGGCAGGGTAGAGGAAGAAATATTTTGCTCCTTCTGGTTTTGTTATATTCAGTTCGACAGAACTAGACGCATGCTCGAATAATACAGGTCGGGAAACCCCATTTATATTAAATATTTCCGATCTTAAAGAAGGAGTTTCAACAATCTGGTTAAAAATGCTGGAGAGTTGATGCAAATCTTCATAGGCATTTAAATCATTATACGAGAGAATATATTTTGTACTTAACAGATCGAAATAAACATTGTCAGTAAACCTGGCATCGCTGTTTGTCCCACTTTCCCTAATTCCAGTAAATCTAAAATACGCTTTATCTATCTCTGGGACTATGAATTCTTTCAAATAATTATAGTAATACTTTGGCCATAGGGCATCTAAATTTCTTACGTCATTTAAGTCAAAAGCGGCAGAAAAATCAGGATACAAAATGTAATCAGGGCTGAAAATACGACTTTCTTTATAGTCTTTATCCTGTAAAAAAGATAAAGCTGGCGGTTTTCTCAAAGTATCTCGGCGTTGGGCGTCGCCTTTTAGATAAGGAAGATAAAC
>MHCP01000001.1:5245-10183 GCA_001816655.1 Candidatus Woykebacteria bacterium RBG_13_40_15
AAAAATAAAATGTATTTTATTTTTGCGTTTCTTATAAAGCTAACTACTAAGATGATGGATGCTATGCTGACGGCAACTAAAAGTTGCAGTCTAAACCTATCGTAAAATAAGTATTTGGTAGCAACAGGTCCCAAAAGGCGAAAAGCCACTAAAGTAATTATCAAGAAAGTGATAAAGGTAAGTATTGTTGGAAAGGAACGACTGATTTTTTCCTTAAGGCTAGTCGCACCTTTTATAAGTTCTTGCTGATAATAAATTGAAAATGGAACTATTGCGGCAATTAATAAATTGATAAGGCTTAAGCTATATTTTGGGTAATTAGTTTGAGAGAAGCCTGGAAATTTAGTGAAAATGGGTATGCTGAAAATATTAAAGTACTGGATAGATAAAAACAGTAGGAAAAAGATAAAAAAGAGATAGTACTGCCAGTTTAATAACTGCTTAATTTTTGTTTTTAATTTGAATAACAAAAATATAGGATAGATAAGGAAAAAACTGAAGAAAGCACCGATATAGTTTGGCGTCATCCAATCAACAACCTCACTGTAGGCTTGATTACGCAATAAGCCTAGTATATAGGGATAAATAAAGAAAACTGTGTTCAAAAAGGGAGCAGAATATTGCTGGAGAATATGTTTTTCATGAAGATTGCTTGAGTGATTAATAAACTCCATGCCCGGGATGATTAGAATAGCGGAAAGTACAAAACTTAAGATGAATGACAAGAAGAAGAGAATCGTTAGGCTAGATGCTTTTTGTCTATGAATAAATATTATGATAAAAGATGTATATAGAGCGTAGAAAAGAGCTACGAAGACACTTGATTCTGGACTAGCACCTAGATGAGATATGGCGGTGACGATAGCCAATAATACAAAGTATTTGATCAGACCTTTTTTAGCAGCAACAGTTATCAAATAGCCAATCCATGGTAAAAATATATCCACACTCTGATGGGAAATAGAGGGCAGTATGGTTATGTATCCGTTAAGAAAAACTAATAGGGATCCTATTAAAGAAAGTGGTCTTGTTAGTCCTAAGGATCTGATAAAAAGATACATACCAAGTGAGGCGATAGACATTCGGAATATGATGAATAGATCAAAGGCAAAGATCGATTTGAAGAAAAGAAAAGGGATAAGAGGTAAGAAAAAAGCAGTCGAAATAAAATTTGCCGCCAGTGGTACACCAATACCACTATTTTGATTCCAAAGGGGGAATTGAAAATTGGCATATTCCATACCCACTTTAATGCCCTGAGGCACATGCTGCCAGGCATAAGCTCCTACATCAGCCCAGTGACCACAAAACTTGTTCGGTTCAGTAACTGTTTGCTGATAAGGAGGCTTGAAGCCCATGACTCCTGTGGCGCACTCCATACCAAAAGAACGGCCAAAAAATATGCCAAAATAAAATATAAAAGGTAGTAGAAAGGCTATCAAAGCAAACCAGTATTTAGAATTTTGGTAATTAAGTTTTCCTAGCATAGATTCTTTCCTCGACTTGGATTAAAAAGCGTCTTAGCGTATTGTCTTTTTTGTAAGAGCCGAATGTTATAAACTTATTCATCAAAAAATTCCAAACCAGTACTATAAATTTCACCATTATAGCAGCAAATAAATACCATATTTTAAAAATATCGACGAAAGTGTAGAGTAGTACTAAACTCCAAACTAAACCTGATCCTGCGATAAAAAGAAACGCAACGTATCTAAGTTTCGTTCTTCGGCCTTGATATCTAAAGGTAAGTCTCTTATGAAGAAAAAACCCCAAAGTCGATACACTTATAAATGAGATAGTAGCAGCAAATAAATACCATATGTGAAAAACATCAACCAAGATGAAAAGTAGGACGATATCTAAAAAAGCAGATAGCCCACCGACAAATAAATAAACGATGATTTGCCTAAGGTGTTCATAGCGGTTGATAAGATTAAAGGTTTTGAAGGTAAAGGCCTTTAGCATTTATTTGAACAAATTTGGATCTTCCATTAAATAATCTATCGTCTTTTTTATTCCCTCTTCGATTGTAGATTTTGGTTTCCATCCAAGCTTATTAAGCCTTCTAGTGTCCAAATGAACGAAAAAATTATCCCCTTTCCAACCTACCTTCCCTCCAAGATATTTTTTAGTTGGGTGGGCTTCCAACTCGTCTAAAATTATACCTGCAATTTGATCAACGGTTAAAACCTCGGTGTGCCCCAAATTGTAGATATTTATTTGTTCTTCAGCCTTTTCAATTATAGTAAAGATGGCTTCAACCCCGTCTTTTACATAAAGAGAGGATTTTTTGGGTGTACCATCAGAGAGAAGTTCTAATTGTTTTGGATTTTCTTTAAGTTTTTTCATCAGGTCAAAGATAATTCCGTGAGTGTACCTTTCTCCTATCCAAGAGACAAAGCGAAAAATGTAAGCCTTCCAGTTGTAGTAACTAGCATAAGTATAAATGTAATTCTCGGCGGCAGCTTTGGTGGCACCGTAAAGCGATGTTGGCTGAAAAGGGTAATCTTCAGGTGTTGGATGTACAGTTGCATCTCCGTAAACAGAAGAGGTAGAGGAAAAGGCTATATTTTTTACACCATTTTCTAACATCGCCTCCAAGACATTTTGTGTAACTTCAAGGTTTTGAATATGATCAATCTCGTGGTTTTCAAAACCACTTCTCACATCAGCATGGGCCGCAAAATGAAAAACAAAGTCTATACCAGCGAGGGATTTGTTTAACAAGTTCTGATCCAAAACGTCGCCCTTGACGAGCTTGAAGTTTGGATTGTCACGGTGGTGCTGGATGAACAGCTTTTTTCCGGTCGAAAAGTTATCGTAGACAACAACCTGCTTACCACGCTTCATTAATTCATCGACTATGTGACTTCCGATAAAACCAGCTCCACCTGTTATTAAATACTTCATTTTTTATTCTCCTTGTAAACCTTCTCTATTATATCGAAAACGTAAGAGGCTTGTTTGAAAGGTTCTTCCGAAAAATCTTTGCTTTTGATTCTGTTGAAGAAAACTTCATTTTCTTTTTTCCAAGAAAGATCTGGGGCTGGAAAAGAGATTTCTTCCACGTCCGGGAGGCCCATTTCCGGTTTCATCTTGAATAAGGTCAATCTCTCGGTGCCATAACTACCACTCAAGCCATCTATTTGGATCTTTGCTTTTTCTAACATAATTTCGAAACAAAAAATATTTTTCCACTCCACGCAGCTAGTTGAGAGAGAAACCATCTGGCCCTTTTTGTTTCCCATTAATAAAAAAGCAGTATCTTCAAGGTTTGTCTTCCAAAAAACTGTGCTGGTTAAACTTTTTATTTTATCGATAGGACCGATAAAAAAGTTGGTTAGATCTATTAAATGAGAACCCTGGTCTATTAATTCACCGCCGCCTGAAAGTTTTTCGTTGAAACGCCATTCTTTTTCGTAACCAAGTCGGCCTCCATGGCCGTATTTTGCTCTGATAAAAAGAATTTCTCCGAATTTTTTTGAATCAGCAATTTCTTTTGCCTTTTGGATAGCGGGATGGAAACGATGGTTATACCCAAACATAACAACAACCGGATTTTTCTTGTACTCTTTCCAAATAGTTTCCAGCCCTTTTTTGTTTGTTGCCCCCGGTTTTTCAATTAGAACATGTTTGCCACAAATGATTGCTTTTCTCGCTAGTTCGGCTAAAAAACCATTCGGCGTAGCAATTATTAATGCTTCTATCTCCTTGTCTCCCAAAACATTTTTTAAATTGGTTGTGGGGAAACAATTGAACCCTTTAGCAAAAGATTTTGCTGAAGACTCATTTACATCGCAAACTGTTTTTAAAACTACTTCTTTGGGTAAGCTTAAAGCCCTTTTTTTTCCAATTAATCCCGCGCCAATGATTGCTATTTTCATTTTGGGTAACCTATTCCGAAGTATTTAAAACCTATTTTTTCTAAAAATTTTTTGTCCAGAAGATTTTTACAGTCGAAAATTATTTTTGACTTCATCAAACTTGAATTTTTCGTCCAATCGATATTTTTAAAATCCCTCCACTCTGTCATTAAGATTACAAGATCCAGGTCATCAAAAAAAGCAAGTATGGAAGTTTCTACGTTAATAAAAGGGTAGTTAGAAACCCCCTTTTTGATGGCCGGGTCTAAAGCTTTGATTTTAGCGTTCTCAGCATGAAGTAACTTAGCTAATTCTAAGGACATCGATCTTCTTAACGTGCTTGTCGTTGGTTTGTAAGTTAATCCTAAGATGCCTATGTTTTTGTCTTTTAGAGGAGAAATAACAGATTTTATATTACCAATTAAATGTTTTAAGCGGGTTTGGTTTACCTTGTACACCGAGTCTAGTAAGAAAGTTTTGTAATTTTTTTCTTTAGCTAGCCTTCTTAAAGTTTGTAGATCCCTCCCCAAAGTTCCACCAGCAAAACCAAGCCCAGGAGAAAGTGGGGCAAAAGGGCCTACTCGCCTATCTGTTTTGAGGGCTGTTACGACCTCATTCATATTCGCCCCTAAAATCTCAGATAAGTCACCCATCTCACTACTAAAACTAATCAACAACGCTAAATAACTGTTTAAACCATGTTTTACCATTTCCGCACTTTCTAGGCTTATTTTTAAGAGGGGGCATTTAAAAAAAGAAAAGGTTTGTTCAAAATTATCACATATTTTTGGATTTGTGGAGCCGACCACTATTCTATTTGGTCGTAAAAAACTTTCGAAAGCATTTCCAAGTCTCAAGTTCTCCGGGAAGTAAATAATGTTTACTGCAGGGCGCTTCTCCCTAAGTTTTTCTAAGGATTTACGACAGTAGCCAATTGGTACTTGGCTTGACACAACAACAGTAGTTTTTGGGGAGATATACTTACTTAATAGAGAAAAGGTTGAGTCAACTATAGTTAAATCGCTTTTGTCCTTTTCATCGACTGGAACATCGTAAGTAATAAAGATAAAGCTTT
>MHCP01000001.1:10209-12652 GCA_001816655.1 Candidatus Woykebacteria bacterium RBG_13_40_15
TTGGTGAAGAAAAGATTTTTGTCCAGGTTTTTAGATACGGTCTCTTTTAAAAGGGGCTCTTCTATGGGAGGAATGCCTTTCTTTAGGTTGTCTACAGTCGATTGGTTTTTATCGTAAGCTGTCACTTTAAAACCTTGGTCAGCTAAGGCTGCAGAATAAACCGAGCCTAAATGCCACAAACCCAAAACTCCTAATTGATCATCATTTTTCACCGAAAAGCCCCTCATCAATTCTCCTCAAAGTGTATTTATCGGAGTCTTTAAGGCTTAATTTTTTAAGATTTGATATTTTGTCCCACTTAGCGCTCAAGGTCTTGCCAGTCACGTTATCTGATTGACCAGAAGCTAGAAAGGAAGCTAAATTAGCCCCAAGCTCTGGTGAGTCTCCGCCGGTTTCTTTTTGCTTTAGGGCTTGTTCGTACATCGGCCCAGCTTTTTCTGGACCCTGGGCTATTAAATAATCAGTGAAGTAGGTATTTATTGCACCTGGTGAAATACAATTCACCTGAATATTGTAATTGGCCACTTCACTGGCAACTACTTCGGTAAAAGCTGCGACAGCAGCCTTTGATGTGTAATAAGCAGAAAATCTACTAAGAGGTTTTTTTCCACCAACCCCAGCGCCAGCCAAATTTATTATTTTTCCATGTTTTTGATTTTTCATTTGTTCGAGTGCTAATCGCGTGCAATACACAGTACCCATAAGATTAATTTCTATTGTCTTTAGCCAATCTTTTGGGGAATTTGTTTCTAACGAACCAACCGGTCCATAGATGCCCGCATTATTTACTAAAATATCCAAAGTTTTAAAAACCTTTTTGGTGTAGGTAAATAATTTTTGACAAACCTCATGATTAGAAACATCCGCCTCTACAAAATATAAAGACTTTCCAGATGGGTCTATTTCTTTGCTTGTCTTTTTCAACTCCTCAATGGTTCTAGAGCAAATCAACACCTTTGCGCCATCAGCGATGAAACGCTCGGTTATAGCCCTACCAAACCCTCTTGCTCCGCCAGTGATTATTGCATTTTTATTTTCAAGGGCTCTCATAGTTTATTTAGAGGCAGGATTCTGTTTTCTATAATGGCTTTAACATATCGAGGCCCGTCTCTCATTATATTTATTTTTTTCCCTTCCGCAAACCCTCTAGGTTTGTAATGTACTGGAACCTCAATTGGTTTATAACCGGATCTAATTAATTTTGCCACGAGTTCCCAATCTAAATCAAAGTAGTTACCTCTCAAATGAAGATTCTTCAAACACTCTCTTTTGAAAACTTTATACATTGTGGTCGGATCAGTAAGATTAGTTTGATAGATAAGATTAAAAAAGGCATGAAAGGCGAGCCCAGCAATATTCATGAAGAGAGCTTTCCTTCCTTCTTTAAAATTTCTTATATCCCAACTATAATCTCCGGTATGATTGAGATGGCGGGAGCCCAATACAAACTTTGTTTTTCCTTCTAGAATCGGTTTGAGCAGGCTTGGATAATCAGAAACTTCATATTCCAGATCAGCATCTTGAATGAGAATAATCCTACCGCTGGCCTTTGTTAAGCCAGTTCGTACGGCATGGCCTTTGCCCTGCGGTTTTTCTTCTAAAATTAAGGTAACATCTTTTTTGTTTTTGGCAAATTCGGCGACTATTTTCCTAGAGCCGTCGGTGCTATTACTCTCAACAATAATTAATTCCTTCTTTACGTTTGGTATTTGATAGATATAAACCCTTTCCAGAACTTTTTTTAGAGTTTTAGCCTCGTTGTACACAGGTATTATTATTGAAAGCGTCGTCATTTCCTTCATAAAAAACAATTGCCTGACTAAAATGAGCGGCAACTGTTGGTTTATTATATAGTAGTTCTAAATAGTTAGGCAAGGTTACTTTCCCGCTAATAGATGTTAAAATGCTTATTATGAAAAATAAGAGGACTTGTTTTTATGAAAAATAAAGCGGTTTTTTTCGACCGGGATGGGACAATTATTAAACTGGTCTATTACGAAGACGCGGAAACGATAGACACCGTGAGTGAACCGGAGCAGGTTGAGCTTACGCCAGATATCGGAGAAGTTTTAAGGTATCTGAAAGGGTTGGGGTATTTATTAATTGCGATTTCTAACCAGCCAAGAATCGGAATCAAAAAATTATCGCAAGAGACCTTTGAAGGAATCAGAAAAAAATTTAACGATAAGCTTCAAAAAGAAGGAGTCAACCTTGATCAAGAATATTATTGCCTTCACCACCCCTTTGCCCAAATCGAAGAATATCGAAAGAACTGCAGTTGTCGGAAGCCGGGAATTGAGTTTTTCAAAAAGGCAGAAGAGGAATTTAACATTGATCTTTCAAAAAGTTGGACAATTGGGGATGGAGTGAACGATATTTTAGCTGGTTATGCAGCCGGGACAAAAACAATTTTAATCGCTAATCTTTTGGAATCTGCTTATTT
>MHCP01000002.1 GCA_001816655.1 Candidatus Woykebacteria bacterium RBG_13_40_15
CACTTGACAGTTTAGCTGTTAAAGTGTAAACTGTTACTTAATGGTTTATGGTAAAGTGAGTAAAACTGTAAACAAACCCAGCGATTTAGCCGTTAAGACAGGCCAATCATTAAGTGGGGCTGATCTTAAAGTCGCGGCCAACAAGATCTTTGATCTTCTGGATGTTTCAGAAATCACTCGGACCGATTATAAATACAGGATTCCATTTTTCCTTGATTTTATTAGAAAGCAAGGCTACCACGTTAACAGTTTCCTAGACTTCAAGAGATATTTAGCCGAGCGGACAGATCTAAGCGTTGCTACTAAAAATAAGTATTTAGCGACAGCCAAAATCCTCCTAAAAGAACTTAACCGACAGGGAGTTCTACCAACCGATATAACCCAAAACGTTAAGACTTTTACTCAAAGCAAAAAACACAAAAAAGAGGGCCTGAATGATGGGGAAATAAGCAGCTTGGCCGAAAAGATAAGGCAATTGCCCACCACACCCCAAAACGCCCGTCTGAGAGCCTTTGTGAGCCTCCTAGCTCTACAAGGACTAAGGCAAGTAGAAATTACCCGACTAGACGTTAAGGACCTGGATTTAGTCAACAAAACGGCCTTCATACAAGGTAAAGGTAGGGACGATAAAGAGCCAATCAGCTTGCACCCAGAGACTGTTAAAGCCTTGAAAGAATATCTCAAGACAAACAAAATAGCCGACGGCCCGTTATTTGCTAGTCGAAGTAATAACAGTAAGAATCGGCGGTTAACTACTAGGTCTGTCAGAGGAATTGTGAAGCAGATCCTGAAAGAGCTGGGGATCGAAAAAACAACTCACGGCTTTAGGCATTTCTTTACGACCACTCTTATCAAGACCTACAAAGGCGACCTATTAGAAGTTGCCCAATACACCAGGCACAAAGGTTTAGAAATGCTGCAAGTTTACAACGACAACATTAAAAAAGAAGCAGACTTGCCACGCTTTTACAAGGCGTTTAAAGGGGTAAGTTTTTAGGCTTGAACTTCCCATAAGTATAATTACAGGAAGTAGAAGTTTTTCAGGCAAAAATTATGGAAAAAGAAATATTAGAAAAACTAGTTAAAAAGAAACAGGAACTTGAGAAACTTAAGCCGCTTTCCGACCAATCCGCCCAGAACCTAGCAGAGTGGTTAAAAGTGGAATTAACCTACTCCTCAAATGCGATAGAGGGCAACACCTTAACTAGGGCAGAAACGGCGGAAGTAATTGAGAAGGGCGTGACGGCGGTTATCAAAGGAAAGCCCCTGAAAGACCAGCTAGAGGCAGTCAACCACGCCAAAGCTATCGATTTTATAAAAACCTTAGCTACTCAAAAGAAAGGGCACCAGTCTATAACCGAAGAGGATATATTGGCAATTCACAAGACTATTCTTACTGGGATTGACGATTTGTGGGCTGGAAAATATCGAAAAAGTGAAGTGTTTATAAGAGGAGCCACAGTAGAGCTGCCACAACCGCAGAAAGTCCCGTATCTTATGGCTGAATTTACTCAGTGGCTCGAAGGTCAACAAGAGGCCCACCCTGTAAAGGTTGCCGCTGATGCTCATTTCAAGCTTGTTTCAATTCACCCTTTTGTTGACGGTAATGGTCGAACTGCTCGGCTACTAATGAATCTGGTTTTGCTTATCAATGGCTACCCAATAGCAATTGTTCGGAACGAGGATAGAATTGAATATCTAGAAGCAGTAAATAGAGGACAGACCCAAAACGATTTAGAACCATTTTATAAGCTGATGGTTCAGGCTGTTGAGCGATCACTAGATGCTTATATCGCTGCTGCCCAGGGTAAACCCCCATTGCCTTTTATTTCGAAGGGCCTGCGATATATGGTTAGAGGGGAACTTCTTAAAATTGGCAAAGTGGCCTCTCAGGTAGGCTTACCGATACCAACCATCCGCTATTACATTAGCCAAGGTCTCATAAAGCCTCAGGAGTATACCAAAGGCGGTTTTATGCTTTTTAACCGAGATGTGGTGGATAAAATTAGAGAAATTAAACGCCTACAAAAAGAAGAACGGCTAAGTATTGCGGAGATTAAGCGGCAGCTTGGACAAACTTAGTGCGTAAAGGTTATTTAAATCGCCGTGCGGCGGCGTTGCGTAAAGAAAGAAAGTGCACAAAGAAAGAAATATATAAATAAACTAATAAAGAACATAACTTAGTTTGACCTTCACGGCTGTACTGTTACTTGGGGTGCAGTAGGACCTTGGAGGGTAGCTCCACACTCCTTCGGAGTGCCCACACACAAGGTGTGGGATAACAGACAACGTAAACTTGGAGCCTTGAGATAGACTTCTATTATCTATAAACGCTTTCGCCCGTTTTCTCTCGGAGCGTTTGCACCTGCTGACTGTAGAAGGTTGGGTAAGTGCCATACCTTCCCCCGCGTGCCTCACAGGGGGCACCTTGCGGATTTAGCTACTCTTCGTACTTCAAGAGTAACGATTCTCCTCCTCGTCGTTTAAAGTGTTTTCGTTGCCACTCGGAGGGAAGAGCATTTCTGCTTGGTCTCCGCTAGCTAGAAGATTCCCGCTAGATAAATTTATTGGCTCTAACTGTTAATAATTGTGCGCACAGGCAATTTTATTAACCTCTAGGACCGTTATCTTTGTTAATTGTTAACATTTTTATCAGACGTTTTCTTCGGCCAATGACCAAATTACATCGTCCCAAGTTTTCTTAGAATTCCTTAACTTTGTAGAGACTGTTTTCTGAAGTCCTTTTGGCACTTCAATTTCTTGATCTCTAATATCGTCCTCTATTTTATCTATTTCAGCCTCTATCCTTTGTTGGTACACGGCTCTTTTGTAGGCTTCATTTAATGTTTCTTCTTCTGGTACAAGTTTTGTAACCTTATGCCGCTTTAATTTTTTCTCAATAAAACCGATAAACTCCTCTGATGTCATGGCGTTCAGCTCAACTCGTTTACCAACCCAACGGGGCCACTTCCCCTGTACAAGGAATTCACGCTCCGCTTTTGTTGCTCCACAAATTTCCAAATATTCTTTAGGGTCTTTATCTTGCTCAATGTTTACGGGTTCTGACTCTAGGTTTGTTATATCCTCCAAACGTAATCCCATATCGATAACTCTGGAACCTGTAGACATTCGGGTTCCTTCCCCTAGCGTCTTAACTATTTTGAAACCAGCAAGATCAAAATCTCTAAGGACGAATATTTTAACCCCCCTAGCGGACAACTCTCTATTCAGATCACAGGCAGCCTTTACAGGAACCCCCTTTGTGGACATTATCGCAATATCATATTTTTCAGAAATACCAGCATCCTTTAATATTTCGTCAAACCCTTCCTTTTCTATAAACAAAGCAGCGCTATACCTATTAGTTGGGCCATTGGTGTCAATCCGTTCTTCAACTTCGGGTCTACTGAACGGGCGAAAATCATTTTTCCAGCGTTTAATATATTCCTTAACCTCTATCCCTCCCAATGGCGTTTTATTGGAAGTGTGTGGTTCCGTTAGGCGACCTCTTGAATCCCAAACAACCATCCTCAATTTTTCAGGGTGCTGTTCTAGGTAATCTTTTAGGATGTTTTGTGTGAAATAAACAGAATCCTTCCAAATCTCACCACCCGTCTGCTCTAGTACATAAGGTCTGACCGCATACATTATCTGCCTGGCATTAGCTAGGTACTTTCCGTTGCTACTTACCTTGTTGATAGCATCCTCCATACCATCAAAAGCAGCATCTTTATAAGTGACTCTGGAGCTATAGCGGTATCTGGCTAAACTTGCATGGGAAAGTCTATCCTCTCTAAGCTTACGTTTTTTCCAGTCCTTGGCGACACTTCTTAGTCCTAGCGAAATCTTGTGTTTTAGATCAGACATCCGCAATCTCCCCCTTCCCATGACCAGCAAGTTCAAGTCTCGGCGTTGCTATATGGATAGCTACACAGACAGGGTCGTCCCTGTTTATTCTCATGTCGCCCAGCATGTGCTGGATTTCATTTGATGGAATCCCAATTGTGGGTGACCAGTTTAGCCCAGTAATTACTTTTCTGGTGTTGCTCTCGTGTTTTTCATCAAACACACCAAAAACCACTTCTACTACTTCTGGCAACCCTGTTTTTTCATCCACATCTTGAACCTTTTTATAATGCACGCTCTCAGGAGACACGGAATAAAGTTGCTTAAGACCCTCCATGAGGTGTTCTTTACCAATAGCTCCCAATGCACGGGGTGCTACAATAGGGCTATTCTCCTGCATGGCCTTCAAAAGTTGTTCTACTTTTGCCTTGTCCACGTCTTGGTCCTTTACAAGCTGCGACAGCTTTACGCCACAGAGATTACCTGTTACTACTTTCTGCTTTTTTGTGCCTGCTAGACCTCGAAACTCTGACACAAACTCTCGAACGCTCTTATCGCTACCACTGCTGATAAGGGCTGCTATTAAAGACCTTAGTGTCTCTGCATTGTACCAATGGGCCGAGGTAGGATTGTTAGGTTGCCACTTAGTCCATTTTTTATCTGGTGTTCCCCAAGTCTTACCATTCAACGAAAAAACTGCGTGAGGATTAAAGAGGAAATAAGCAGCCATTAACTCCTCAGCGGTAGTAATATAGTCTGAAGCTAAATTGTAAATTTCGTCATTTTGTAGCGGCTGCAGTAAGGTAGCTGATTTTGGGGTGAAAACTGTAATTTTTACACCTTTGGGGCCAGGGTGCTTCGTCTGTGATAGTTCAATGTCGGGTGATTGAGTTATCCTGTTCAGCTTAACTTCTATGACGTATTTTCGGTTGGATGTTTCAATCGTCACAACCCCCGTAACTCCGTTATCAACAAAGGGGGCCGCATAAACACACTTTAGAGCGTTGCCCAGTTGTCCCCGTGTGGGAGAAACATAGTAGGCTTTGTCTGATACTCGGATCTTATAATCAAGCGATTTCTTGATGACAAAAGCTGGAAGCCTGTTGCCATTGTCGGAGACGGAGAAGTAATCATCTTTAACCTCAACGTTTATTCGTGGTGTAACATTGGCAATCTCGCAAGCGTCTAGGGAATTATCGACGAGCTCCTTCAAAAGAGCGATCCACCAGAAAAGACGGCCGTGGCCTAGCTGCATGCTAAGCTCTTTTTCAGTAAAGAATTCGAGGGCTCTCCTAGTTGTGAAAACTACTCTCTTGAGTTTTATATTATTTGGCATATTTTCCTCCAAGCTGTGCCTCGCCGCCAGCCGCGTTTTCAATAAATTTCTTAAGGGTCCACTTTTGTAATTTACTCAGTCGCTTGTCTGCCATAAGATCTTTTTGCCTTTACTACCTCTACTTAACGAAATAGGAGCCGTCGCTTCCCAATTGATAGGAAACTTAGACTCCTTTGCTTGAACCAGAACCTTATGTTTGCCCTATTTACTTTTGAGGCAATTAAAAACCGCCCCTTAAGTGGCTGCCAGTGAGAAGGACTCTGCTGACTAGGCAGCCGCCTAAAGAGCGGTGTTGTCCTTCTCTTTCACAGCTAGAAACATTATAGCAGAAAAAGTAACACTTGTCAATATACCTTATTCTATCAATCAAATCCAACTATCAAAATAATGTTGTCAAGAAATTAAATCAGCAAATTTATGCCAGACTCGGCCAACAAAATCTTTTTGATCTATCCGTAGGTAGTCCCACCCTTGCTTCGTCAGTTTTGTAGCAAAATCAGCCCATTCTTTGGCTCTTTTATCTTTAAACTGGACATCTACATCTTCCCGTCCCTTAGTTTCTACCACGAATGTAGCAGACTTAGTCTTGACCACAAAATCAGGTATGTAGTGCCTTAAAAAGCCACTTTGGTCAGTGTAAGGGATTTTCAGCTTCAGAGTCCTTGTATCATTTTTGATAAAAGAAAGTACGTCTTCAGCTCTATCAAAAAACCTCGCAACCTCAGCCTCAAAATCATTTTCAATAGGTAAGAGATTGAGAATGGTCTTCTTTGTGTCAATCGCTTTTCTGGACCAAGCAAAAGGTTTTATTTCGGAGGCTTTCACCTCTTCACCAGACCATTCGACCTCCTCCATAACCGTGGTAAGGTTGTTAATGGCGTTTACGAAGTTTTCTAAAAGGATTTTCCTAACCACCGCGTTGTTAAGTTTCTTCAGGGTTTCCTCATCTGAAATATTTGCTTTTTTATCGAATAAGTAACTTTCGATGTAATCCTTTACTATCGGAACTATTTTATGAAATTGACCAGGTACTCTAGCGCGCTTCAAAATAGCATTTGTGATTGAGGAGATATAAATTTCTGGTTGATCGGCATAAGGAAACTTTAAAATCTCTTCTTCCTCGATCTTTTCAGTCAGTAAGTCTCTTTTCCGCAGCACAACATCAAGTGTTTCAAGCGTACCGTACTTAAACTGCCTAGATGGTAGATCTTCCGCTTTTAGCTTCTCTAAAGGCTTTACAGAGTGTGTCCG
>MHCP01000003.1 GCA_001816655.1 Candidatus Woykebacteria bacterium RBG_13_40_15
AATAACAGATAATCTCATGGCCTATGAAACCGTCAAACTCTTTGCCAAAGAAAAAGCAGAGTATGGGAGACTAAATTTGGCATTTGTTCCCTGGAAAGCGCGAAGTCTTGATTACCAAAAGTCGTTCCGCACGATAGATATTGCCATGGGAACAATCATAAATATAAGCATGTTTGCGATACTTCTTTTGACACTCCACTCAACAATCGTGTCAAAGCTGACAATTGGCGATTTTGTTCTTATTACGGCTTTTCTTTCCAGTTTCTTCCCACGGCTTTGGGAGCTTGTTTGGGGGCTTAGGGACGTTGCCAAAGATTTTGCTGACATCGAGCGCTATTTTGGTTTACTGGACTATGAAATTGAGGTAAAAGACCCCGAAAGACCGGTTAATATCGGCCACGTTTATGGTGAAATTACGTTTAATAAGATTAAGTTTGCATACAAAAATAGAACAAAAAATGCTATTAACGGAATCGATCTTAAAATTGAGCAGGGCCAGGCTGTCGCTCTCATTGGACGAAGCGGATCAGGGAAAACCACTTTGGTAAAACTACTGATGAGGTTTTACGACCTTAACGGGGGCGAAATATGCCTTGATGGAATAAATATTAGAGATTTTACAAAAGACAGGCTCCGAAGCTTTATAGGTGTCGTTCCCCAGGAACCGATACTCTTTAATAACACCATTGCTTACAACATAGGTTACGGTAAGATGAGGCCCAAGCTTGGTGAAATTAGGGCGGCTGCAAAACTTGCCAATATCGATGAGTTTATCCAAGGTTTGCCCAAAAAGTACGCTACAGAGGTCGGAGAGCGCGGGGTTAAGCTTTCCGGCGGGCAAAAACAGCGTCTTGCCATAGCACGCATGATTCTAAGCGATCCTGACATAGTTATATTTGACGAAGCCACAAGCCAGCTGGATAGTGAGAGCGAAAAGCTTATCCAGGATGCATTCTGGAAGGCTCGACGTGGAAAAACCACCATTATTGTTGCCCACAGACTCTCGACTGTAATGCGTGCCGATAAAATAGTGGTTATAGAAAACGGAAAAATCAAAGAATCCGGCACTCATGAAAGTCTCTTGCGGGCAAAAGACAGCCTGTATTCGCATTTCTGGAATCTACAAATCAAGCTCGATTAACTTGCCTACTCTCCTAAATTGAAGGTTACTCTTCTTTGCTTTGCATCCCAAGAAGCCAGAGGACTGCTTCTTTCTTGTATCTACGATCCCCGCGGGAGTTTATGCGTATGGCAGGAAGCTTTCCCCGCTTTCCCCAGCGCTTTATCGTGAGTGGAGAGACTCTCAAAAGTTCACTAACTTCCCTAACAGTAAGTAAATCCGGAAGATCTTCTAATCTGATTTTCTTTTTGATGCTTTGATCCATTTTTATAGTGTCCCCTGCCTGACACTTATCTTTCTTAATCAGAAAATATCAAAGTGAAACAACACTGTCAATAGTCATTTAGCCCTCCTAATGCTAAAATAGTTTGGATGAGAGGCCTAGAAAAATTTTTGTTTGTATATAGCATTATTGCGATCACCGCGCTTTTTATTACATTCGGTATCTTTTCCCCAAAGCCCTTAAACCTGGTCTCCCTACTATTAATAGCGCCTAGCATTTTCTATTTCTGGATCAGACTTACCTCTCCGGAAAGTACAGGTGCTGTGAAGTGGTCTCTTAGATTTATTATTACTATTGTTATTCTCTCCGGTTTGGCTATTTTTGGCTATTACCTGAGACAAATCCCCGCCCCAAAGCTGGCAGATATAGCAGTAAGCGAAACGTCCCAACCGTCATCCTCACCAACGGAGACTCCAATCTCAACCAAGTCTGCTACACCACGGGGGGCAAGCATAGTCGGCTTTCTCACCGAAACACCAAGCCCTGTCCCCTTACAACAGTTCAAGGGCAAGACCGGGGTAAAGTTAATAAATGTTTATAAAACAGCAACGGCCTCCGCCCAAAAAATAACCACTCTGGACGGAACTCAAATCTATCTTTACCTTTTAAAACAGGGTAGTTGGTACAAAGTAGCTTTATCAGGATCGGAATCAGGATGGGTTAGCGCAAGTCAAATCCAAGAGGTACAATAATTAATATGAGGCGTTTCCTACCCAAGTTACTTTTCTACTATTCTGCTATTGCGGCTTTTTTAATCACCATAAGCACAATTTTTTCTTCCCAGTCAATCGGTCCCGTAATTTTTGCCACACTATTCCTCCCTGTTACTGCCTATTTCATCATTGAATTTTTCAAACAGGTCCGCTCGCTCCTCTCCCCCACGCCGGTAGAGGGAACTGATATCTCTTCCGGACCCAAAAAGGGAGAAATTATTATTTTTACTTTAATCTTCTTGCTGCTTCTTGGAGTGGGGTTTAGAAATATATATTTTAAAAGTGGTGCCCAAGGCGTGCCTCTGACATCTCCCACCCAGGTTCCCCTGGTTTTTAAGACGACCTCTACCCCAACCCCCATAAGAATCGTCCAAATATCCATTACTGACTCGTCTTCCTCCGCCAGAATCTACCAAAAACCAACAATTTATTCAGCCAAAATAGGAAATGCCAAAGACGGAGACATGTTCGAGTTTATCGCATCTGAGTCCGGCTGGTATCAAATCAGGTTAGCTAGCGATTCTGCAGGTTTTATTCCGGCAAAATATGTAAAGGAGGTAGCTGAGTGAAAAAATTATTAATTTATTACAGCTTTATAGTAGTCAGCGTCATGGTGGTTATCGGTTTTCTTTCCGCGACTTCCCTCCCCCAGCTTATCGTCGCCACCCTTTTCTTCCCACTATTTGTCTATTTTGCTTCCCGTGTTTTCCCACGCAAAACCCGAGCAATCCATATCCCCGTAACTCCCCTTATCAAAATACTACCAGCTGATGCAGGTACGGTTGAAAAAGTTGATCCGGCAATCACAAAACTGAAAAAAGAGGGTGTTGATATAGATAGAAGGATGTTCCTGAAACTCATAGGAAGCGCCGGAGCCTCCCTGTTCCTCTTTTCTCTATTCACTAAAAGAGCCGAAGCAGCATTCTTTGGATCGGTCCCCGGGCCCGGCACTGTTTCAATTAAAGATGTTGCCGGCAACAAAATAAATCCGGCAGAGCGATCCCCCACTGACGGATACAAGATTTCGGAGGTTGATGATGGAACTCCGGCTTATTATGGTTTCATTAATAAAGACGGGGCTTGGTATATTATGAAAGAAACGGACACAGGGTCGTATTTGTATGTCCGCGGGGATAATGATTTTTCCGGAGGTTGGGCAATTCACGCGACAAGAGACGACTACGATACGTTTGATCAGATATTCGACTAGGCTTAAGGCAATGCCCTCTTGACCTGAGGCCGCCTGTAGTGTAAAACTACCTGAAATGACAAAATTAGGAAAGGAAGTCTGGCTTGTAGTTGCCGCAGTAATGTTCCTTCTGTCCTATCTTATTGACAGACTCGCCGGCCCCGTAAATATTTCAGTAAAAGCACCCATTGCCTTCCTCACCTCCTCTTTTATGCTTCGTACTTATCCTTTTACGGCAGCAGCAATAATAATAAGGTCTCTTGCTATATTTGTTTCTTCAATGCTAATAATTTCTCTTTTTGAAAGGAAATATTTTTCAAAAGCGATTTTTCTCCTACTCGCTGGGGTCTTGGCAGAGTTTTTTGCCCTACAACAGCTTGCAACAGGTTTCAGGGTAACTACAATCCAATGGACTCTCTCAATTGCCTACGGAAGCCTCACCTTGGTTCTGGGAATAGCTTGGTTAATCCTCAAGGGTATTTGGGCACTCTTGGGAGGAAAAGAAGTACCGGAGTCTTCTACCAGATCCACAACTGAAGAAAAATCGGTTTTAGAACCGCCCAAGGAAGAAAATTCCTAAAATTTAACTCCTTTTCTTCTGAACCGCGTTCTTCTCTATTACAAATCTCCAAGCAAGACGCTGTACAGCGTAGGCAACAAATCCCATTAAAATTGCCCAAAGATAGCTTCTGATACCTAGTCCCGCATATTGGGAAAATCTTGCAACAATCCAAAAAGCGAAGATATTCACTGACCAGAAATACCCCAAGACTACTATCCCGGTATCGAATTTAACACCTTTACTTATTGCGAAATCCCACAAGAGCCAGACAAAAAATGTCACCCAAAAGCCTGCATAAATTGCTGCTTCAACCGCACCAAATCTCCAATTGCCTAAAACTACATCGCCGGGGGCAAGAAGCCCAAAAATATAAACAATCAAGGCGTTGACTATCCAATAAGTAAAATATAAAAGATGGTTATACAAATCTATTCACCCCCACTTCCAACATGAATATATCACAAAAACATTCCAACTAAAATGGAAATTTAGTATACTGAGTTGAACAAAAATGGCAGCACCAACATATACATCTGATTTAGCAGACTTCAAAGACTTTGAAACTACTGTTACTTTTGGTGAATTCGCTGGTTTTACTGCTGGTCGTGGTCAGGTAATTGATACTGATTATCCGATTCAGGGTAATTCAATGATGTCGGTTGTTATGAACACCACAGGAAATGCTGGAGTTGCTGTTGATTATGGAAGTAATATATCTTGGACTTCTGGGTGGTGTATGTTTTCTTGGCTAATATGGTTAGCTCCTGCTGCTATTAACACTCAAGCCAATGGTGGTCTTGTCTTTTGTCTTGGTTCTGATATTAGCAACTTTAGAGAGTGGAATGTTGGTGGTAATAACTTTGGTTCATACCCTTATGGTGGTTGGCAGAACTTTGCTGTTGATCCCGAAATTGCTTACAGCAATATTACCGGTAATCCAGGAACAGCTTATCGTTGGGCTGGACCAGGTGTTAGAGTTATTTCTGCTGTTTCAAAGGGTTCTCCACTTGCCATAGATGTTACCAGATTTGGTCGTGGTGAATTTCGTGTCGTTGCTGGAGAAACTGGTAATTTTGCGACCTTTGCTGGTATGGCTGCTTGGAATGATAACAACAGTAGAAGATGGGGGTTATTTCAAGCGATTGAGGGTGGTTATAAATATAAAGGTCTTATGACATTGGGTTATGGTGGGTTGACTAATTTTACAGACTTAAACAAAAGTATTGTCATTGATAACACTCAATATGTACAACCAAGTTTCAATCGTATTGAAATTCGCAATGCTTCGTCAGTAGTAGACTGGACAAATATTTCAATAACTGCTTTAGGTACAGTTTCAAAAGGGCAGTTTGAAATTTTTGATAATGCCACTGTAGATATGGATGGTTGTTCATTCACCGATATGGATACTTTTATTTTCAATACAAACGCGACAATAGTTGACACTACATTCAGACGATGCGGGCAGATAACAGCCGCCGGGGGAACATTTACAGGCTCACAGATAGCTGCATCCACGGTGGCTGCCGATGCGGCTGCTTTTGTATGGGATGTAGCCACAGACACAAACGGGAAACTCGACGGAATGAGCTTCACCAAAGGAACGAACGCCCATCACGCAATACAACTTGGAACTTCCTCCCCTACTTCGGTCACTTTTGACGGAATGGAATTTACAGGTTTTAATGCCAGCAACGCCCAGAATGACTCAGCTATTCTCGTTTCCAGAACGACCGATATCGTCACAATCAATATCACAAATAGTGCACAGCTTCCTTCATATAAAAGTGCAGGAGCAACAGTGGTTGTCCAAAGCAGCTATACCTTAGGAATTCACGTCCAGGATGCTGCAACCGACCTAATTCAAGATGCCGTTGTGGCTGTTTATGACGCATCCGATAATTCAGAAATCTCCAACCAACTGACTGATTCGAGTGGCGATATCATACCTGCATCAGTTTCAGGCAATACCGATATATATATCAGAATAAGAAAATCCACCTCGGGTACGCGATATTTCCCCATCGAAACCGTTGCTTCAATAGTAGATGAAAACCTTTCTATAACTATTACCATGATCGAAGATACTACAGCAGAAAGCTAAAATATGAGCGAAACAATTTTGGGTGGAGATTTTACCGTTTACTACACAGGTGATACAGGTACAGGTGGCAGTAAACAAATTAGGTGGACAACGGGTACTACTATTTACACTGTCAAAGAGTTGTATAAGGCTCTTCAGAATTTGTTTGATGATAGCAGCGGAGGTGAAGGCTCGCATATGGACGAGGGAATCCCCATATCCACCCAGACACCGACGGAATACCTTTTCGGAAGAATTGAAACAAACGATGCTAACGCTTGGTTTATCGATGAAGAGAGTGTTAAACACCTTAAAACAGGTGCAATTACATCAATGGGCTGGGAACGGGTTCAGGACTCAAATACCGGTATCGTAGAAGTACCGAGGACCGGAAGCA
>MHCP01000004.1:0-1976 GCA_001816655.1 Candidatus Woykebacteria bacterium RBG_13_40_15
CCAGAGATTTGCTGGCAGTAACTTTTTTAAAAGTTTTTTCAGAACCATAAGGAAAATGATTTTTCAACCTACTTTTAATTAAACACCCACCTCATATAAACTAATAACCAATCAAATTATAAACGCATATTTGTTCTACTTAAAAACATATAAACGATAGATAATATAATTCATCGGAACGATTAAAGCAATGCTTATCAGGTTTACTAAAAAAACATTCATTCCGAAAGAAAGTAGAAAAGTAGAGTTTAGCCTAATAACAATTAGATTCGCGAGAAAAAGAAGTAAGTATTTAAACGCGAAAGTAAGATTTGGTTTGTTGGAAAAAACAAACCTCGAATTCACGAAAAAATTAAATGAGGTTGATCCAATATAGGCAAGGATTATCGAAGTAATTTTGGAAAACTTAATAAGCAGGAAAACGGCCAATAAGAAATTGTTTAATAAGACGGTGCAAATCCCAACCAAAATGTAACAGATAAAAGTCTTTATATGCCTCTTGTGAACGCTTTTCAAATAAGACCAGAACTTCAAATTTTTTGGCATGAATAATGTATGTAGTATATACTAAGCTTATTCTTTTATTATATACATATAAAGCTAATGAAAATATTAGTCTCAGGTAGTGGCGGTCTTCTCGGAGGCAAATTTGTAGACTTAATACAGGCAAATAAAATTTCTTTTGTCTTATATGACAGAAAACATCCAAGTCGACTGATGAACATTAATTTTGATACTATAATTCATTTTGGTGGGTTGACACCCCAGTCGGTAACACAAAATGGGGATAATCCAACAAATCAAGAAATTTTTGAAGCAAACGTTGGTGGAACAAAAGAACTTCTCCGGGTTCTTACCAAAAAAGACGGTCTTAAAAGATTTATAAACATTGGATCAGCGGCTGAATACGGTCACCATGAGAAGATTATTAGGGAAACAACAAAAGAAAATCCTCAGGGTATTTATGGAGAATCAAAGCTAAAACAAAGCACATTAATTAAAGAATTCGGGCAAAAAAACAATATTCAAATAGTCAACCTCCGATTATTTAATATCCTCACAAAAGGAAGAAAGGATAAAAATGATCGCCGAACAAATAAATCAATAACCGAGAGTCTAGGAAATCAATTTAGCAGTGACTATTACAACGGAGTTATCGAAATTAGTAATAAACAGGATGTAAGAGATTATCTGGACGAGAAAGACGCACGTGAAGCAGTACTATCTGCAGCAAAAGGACAAATCAAGGAAAATTATTCGGTTATTAATGTTTGTAGCGGAAAAGAAACTTCCTTAGAGAATTTGGTCGAATTATTTGGTAGAATCTTGAAAAAGAGTTATAAAATAATCGAGAAAAACCCAAACTATAGTGTATCGGTTGGAGATAACACAAAGGCTAAGAAGGTACTTGGCTGGAAACCAAAAGTAAATTTAGAGCAAAGTATTAGAAAAATCATATATGAAAAAGGCTAGAATAATTATTGTTGGGGCAGGTATTGCTGGACGTCTGGTCGTTGAGCAAATCAAACACGATAAACGAACGGATATAATCGTAGTAGGTTTTGTGGATGATGATGATAAAAAGCAAGGTCTAAAAATCAACGGGGCGCCCGTAATTGGAAAGATAAATGATCTACCAAGAATAGTAAAAAGGCAGAATATTACACAAGTTTTAATATCAGCCCCTTCTGCCAATAAGAAGGTAGTCAAACGAGTAACAAAACTGCTACCGACAAGCTTCCCTATCAAAATCTTACCAAGCATTTCTTCAGTTATTCTCGGCAAAGTAGAACTTTCTTACATACGGGATATTGACCCATCTGATTTAATTGGCCGACCATTAGTAAAATCAGATCAAGTATTTATTACTAAGAAAACTACAGGTAAGAATTTTTTAGTCACTGGTGGTGCCGGATCAATAGGCAGCGAGATCGTCAGACAGCTTTACGATTCCAAAGCCAATCACGTCATTGTGA
>MHCP01000004.1:2015-2330 GCA_001816655.1 Candidatus Woykebacteria bacterium RBG_13_40_15
AATTGCCCACGATTAAAGATGTGATGGCTTATCGTCCTAAATTAAACCTCTACATAGGTAACATCCGAGATAAATCACGGCTAGAAACAATTATTAACGACCATAAAATAGACGTGTTATTGCACGCTGCTGCTTACAAACATGTTCCGCTGATGGAAGAACATCCCGAAGAAGCTTATAAAACAAATATTCTCGGAACCAAAAATATCTTACAGCTTTGTGGTAAATATGACATCAAGGACTTTGTATTAATATCTACCGATAAGGCGGTCAACCCACTCAGTGTGATGGGTAAAACAAAACGGGCAGCGGAGT
>MHCP01000004.1:2357-4900 GCA_001816655.1 Candidatus Woykebacteria bacterium RBG_13_40_15
CTTCTGAAAATCGGTTTTGTGCTGTACGTTTTGGCAACGTAATGAATTCCTCAGGCAGCGTTGTGCCAAAATTCTTAAGACAAATCCGTAATCGTCAACCAATTACAATTACTCATAAAGATATGACGAGATATTTTATGTCGATACCGGAAGCTGTTTCTTTGGTGCTGCTTTCCTGGACGGTAGCCAAAAACGGCCAGATTTTGGTGTTGGATATGGGTAAGCCAATAAAAATTGTCGACTTAGCCAAAAATCTAATTAGACTTCATGGTTTAGAGCCTGAAAAAGATATTCCAATAGAAGAAATTGGGATCCGACCGGGAGAAAAAATCTACGAGGAATTATCATACAATCAAGAGGAATTAAGACCAAGTCCTTTAACAAGAATTTTCATCTCCGAAGAATAGTTGACTCTCTTAAAGGAAAGGTCTTAGTGCTTTTTAAGCTGTGACTTAACCTAAGTTAATCAGTTTCATCTACCTCAACCGGCTCTCAAAATTAACGATTTTATAAACTTCGAAATTATTTATTGTAGCCTCTTTTTGCAAAATCGTAGCGTTACGTACTGACCAATTTTTTACAGCATAATAATCATTATTTCTTGAAACCAAATATTCCGCTCCGAATTTTTTAGCAGTGTCTTTTAAGACCATCTCGCTAGATAGTATTTCCGGACTTAATTCAACATATTTGACTTTAGAGTTAAATCCCACATCTTTTGGAGCAATAATTACTTTCGGATTCTGTTCCTTTATATATACCAACAACCCATTCATATTTGTTTCACCGTAGTAATAAGTCACGGACTTATTTGTATCAGCTTCGACATCAACTCTCAAACCACTCGCCAATACTACAGCCAAAATACCCACTATTAAATATAGCCTCTTCTGTTTTAAAAATAGTAATGGGAATATAATAATAAGACCAAAAAGTGGATTTAGATAATAACTTTTAATCACGGTAGCAAATCCTTTAATATAATACGCATAAAAAATAGGATCTCCCCATTTATTTGAAAACGATACTAAAAGGGCAAAGAGAAAAATTACTATAAAATAGATATAAATCTGTGGAAATATTTTTTTGTACTGATTAAAGTAAAAGGTGAGGGAGAAAATGAAGAAAAATAAAACAGTGGGGAGGTATTTCACGTACCCAAATGGGTAAGAACGGAAAATAAAAACATAGAGGAAGAGGAATAAGAAAGCAGCTGTTAAAGAAAAGGTTTGATATCTATTTTTAGTAAAAGATAAAAATGCTCCAATAATCAGAAGGGGGTTTAACCAAAGTAACACTATTGGTAAATTTTCGCGGAACGTCGTATAAAGATAGCTAAAAGTCAGTTCGGGTTTAGCTGTACTATGACTAAGGTAGTCAAGATTAGATTTTATGCTCCCACCAAGCAGTCCATTTAGAAACGGCCAAAGTATAAGAAATACGGCGACTCCCAAAAACAAGATAAGAAGGCTTTTAAATTTTTGACTAAACAATTCCCGATAATTTGAAACCAAAAAAGAAACAGAAATTATCGGCCCGAACGAAAGCTTTGAAAGAAAGCTTAATGTTATCCCAATCCAAGCTTTATTAGTCACCAGCAGAATTAAAGATAAAGTGGCCATCAGAGGTAAAAGTTGAGTGTCGATGTCCGGTAGTAGGCTTGAAAATACAACATAGGGCAGTAGTAGTAAGGAAAATGGCAGTAAGTTTGGAGAACCCCAATGCTTTTTGTACCAGAAGTAAAAAAGAAGAGCCGATAATCCGTACGTAAGTACTCCGAAGAACCTAGCGGTTGAAGTCAGAAAAGGAACAAACTTGAAATAAACACCTAGCAAAACGGTATAAAGAGGGGTGTGCCAAAGACCTAAGTTGCTAGGAAGATACTCCCCCCGATAATAAAAAGCTTTAAATGTTTCAGACACCGCTTTTCCAACCAAAGGATACTCAATTTCATCCATTATTAAAGGGAAACGCAAATGACTCAATGCAAAATAAAAAAAAGTGAGCAAAATGAATGCAAAGATTAAAGTTGTCGGTTGGACCCTAAGAATTTTTTTCATTAAAAAAATAATTTACCACCATTCCAATCATAACCATCCCCAGCAATAAAGTCTTATACGCACTACCGGTAACAGACGATCGACCAACCCTTTCCTTATAAGTTACTGGTATCTCTAAATGCTCGACTTTGTTGATAAAAGCCCAAAGCATCATCTCTAAACCAAAATGGGACCCCCCAACGCGAAACTTGGGTTTGATCTGCTTTAGGGTTTTTTTTCTTATCAATCTGTAAGTACAACCAACATCTGTCAAAGATCTGGTATTGAATAAAAACTCCACTAATTTAGCTACAAACCAATTTCCCCATTTAAGAAAAACGCCCATATTGGCGCCCTCTCCAAGCAGTGCTCGCGTCGTTCTAGAACCAGTTATAAAATCAACATCGTCTGAGTAAGCAAGGAATTTGTGAATATCATTTGGAAGAAAAGTCCCATCCGGCTCACAGACAATAATTATATCGGTATCAGCGTTCTTTAATCCCA
>MHCP01000004.1:4913-5004 GCA_001816655.1 Candidatus Woykebacteria bacterium RBG_13_40_15
GCCATAACCTTGTTTTTTCTCAAAGATCTGAACAGCTTTCGTCTTCCCCACTTCTTCTTTTGTTCCCGAGGCAGCATTGTTATTTACAACA
>MHCP01000004.1:5051-6215 GCA_001816655.1 Candidatus Woykebacteria bacterium RBG_13_40_15
TCTTATCGAATCTTTTTCGTTGTAGGTAGGCAGAACTACCGCAACAGTCTGACCTTTATACATTCTTCCTCACAATTATTACGTTATGGGCGGCCAATTTATTAATTAAAGGTGCGTTTTCGAGCATCTTTTCAAAAATACTCCAGCCCTTCAATATAAAATTCGGAAAGAAGTCAGCAGTAAAGGTTAATCGCAAAAATTTTATATCTGAACTTTTATCGAATGCGTCAATTATTTCTTTTAGTCCAACTAGTCTTTCATCGCCTTTGTCTTGTGGTGCTTTTTTCATAAGTATTTTCCAGTAAGGATTTAATGGATTATGATCCCAAATCACAGCAACTCCACCAAGTTTTGTCACTCTATAAATTTCCTTTAAAGTTTTTTTAACATTATTTTTTGTTATTAAATGGTGGAGAACAGCAACAGTGTATACAAAATCAAATTCATTGTCTTTATAAGGTAAGTTTGTTATAGAACCGATTTCAAAACTGGCCCCAGGAACCTTCTTTTTAGCCGTTTCCACCATTTCTTCTGAAATATCAATACCAAACTTTTCTGTACTATCAGGTAGACTTCGTAAAATTTCACCGGTCCCACAACCAACATCAAGCACTTTTCCCCTCAACCCATATTTTTTGAAAATTTCAATTCGCCGATTTCTTAGATAATCAACTATGTGCTTAGGGATTGTTTCATCGTACTGATGAGCAATCAAATTATAATGATCTTTTTGACCTTGTTCTTCCCTCATTTCAGAATTTTGCTTACTTCTTCAGCCGTTTTTCTAATATCAGCTTTATTTATGGCAATATTTCTAAGTAAATTCTTTTTTGTCTTCTTTCCCAACACTTCTAAGATTATTTTAGCGTAGGTTTTTGGGTTTCTATCTTTCACCAAATATTCCTCGGGCAATATGCTCGCAATACCACCTATGTCAGCGGAGATGGTTGGTACACCAGTTGCTAGAGACTCCATAATTGTCAAGGGTACACCTTCTATTTTAGAGGTGTTTAGTTGCACATCTGTAGCATATAAAACAGTCAGAGCATCTTCTCGGAAAGGTATGATTGAAACATTTCCTAACTTTAGCGTTTTAATTTTACTTTGTAAATTATTTTGAAGCGGTCCCTCCCCAACCAAAATAAATTTTATATCAGGATTATT
>MHCP01000005.1:0-280 GCA_001816655.1 Candidatus Woykebacteria bacterium RBG_13_40_15
TTGGTTTCATAAAGGCTGAATTGATTTTTCTTGCCATAAATTTATTTTAATTATTATTATAATTACTGACCTTTATACAAATATATCATAAATTAATCCATTAGCAAACAGGTTCTAATATCCCTCCTTCGTTTCCTCCCTCACTAAAGTTTCGGAAGGACAAGAAAACTACGGACGGGCAAGTGTCCAGTCAAAGGAGCTACGATTTTCAAGTCTCCGCCAGCTGGCGGAAGGGCTCAAAGAAAATTCTCTTCTTTTTGACCTTCACCCGCCTTCGGCG
>MHCP01000005.1:362-2400 GCA_001816655.1 Candidatus Woykebacteria bacterium RBG_13_40_15
AAGAAAATAGAAAAAGAAAAAGGAGGTTAAATCAAATGGCTGAAAAACAGAAGAAGAAAGAGACTGTCGTTACGGTTGTCTGTAGCGCTAACGGAAGCAGATGCTCTATTTGCGGAGCATTCATACCTGAGGGGGACTCCATGTGCGGTAATGGCCATGAACTGGACAGGAAATACGAAGTACCAGTCTCTAATCAGTAGTCCTTTCAATAGGCTCAGACCGCCTAGCCCTAACCGCCAATACACTATTCAATTAGTTGAGGCGGTCTTTTTTTAAACTAAACAGATTCTAGCCTTAGGTATAAGGAGGGGGGTTTTGACCTCTTTTTTAAAATTTGGTATAGTGAAAAAACGTCCTCATGAATAAGGATTTTTTAATTAAATTAACAAATAATCTTTATCAGCTGACTTTGCTTTTTCCCAAAAAAGAGCCTTTGAGGTACAAAATGAGAGAATTGGCTGATGAAATTTTAAATGATTTCTACAAGGACCAAAATCCAGAAATTTTCAAGAACTTAGAAATTCTGGATAGTTTTTTTGAGGTGGTTAAAAATCAAAGTTGGGTAAGCCAAAATGAAATATTGTCTCTTCAGGAAGAATATAGTAAATTAAAAGAAGATTTAGAAAATTCTCCACAGCCCAATCAAACCTTAGAAAAAGTTAAAATTTTTGACGAACTTAAGACAACTGAACTTAAAGCTGAAAATATTTCCCAATTTTCTAATTCTCGTCACGGCAAAATATTAAACGTTTTAAAAGAAAAAGGCAGGGCTCAAGTCTGGGAGATAAAGCAAATTTTTCCTGAAGTCAGTAAAAGAACTCTCCGACGAGATTTTGAGCAAATGGTGAATCAGGGTATAATTGAGAGAATGGGAGAGAGAAATGACACTTTTTACCAAGTAAAAACTGGATAGGACATACATATATATGGTAGGACAAGATGTCCTACCTCAACTTAGTTAAATTTATTGATTGATATTCGATATCGAACACTTTTATGGCGAATTTGAAAAAAATCTTCAGCAAAATCTACGACCAATATATTGAAAAAATATACCGATTTATTTTTTTGAAGGTTAATTCTGAAGAAATTGCCCAGGATTTAACTTCGGAGACTTTTTTACGGGGTTGGGAAAGTTTTAAAGAAAAAGAAGATAAAATTGATAATCCGTCAGCTTTTCTCTATCAAATTGCCCGAAATCTGGTTATTGACCATTATCGGGAAAAAGGCAAAGCCCAGTTTGTTTCAGCTGAATTTACCCAGATTTTAGACCCCCGACCTAATATGGAAGAAAACGCTATCTTGAGGTCTGATATTGAACAAATTAGAGAGGTTCTAACTGAAATTAAAGAAGATTATCAAAATGTCATTATCTGGCACTATTTGGATGACCTATCTATTTGTGAAGTGGCTAAGCTCTTAGATAGGTCAGAAGAGGCCACTCGTGTCCTACTTCATCGGGCCCTTGAATCTTTAAGGAAAAAAGTTAACAATGTTTAATATGAAGAAAAATTCCTTTTTAATTTTTTTGATTCTCTTTAGCTTGGGTTTTATCGCAGGAATTTTAATTTATCAGTATGTTTTCCTGAAGCAATTTCCACTTGAACCCCTTATCCTGTCATTTCAAAAACCGGAAATCTCAAATAAAAATGGGGATAATTCCTTTCCTCCCTCAAAAGAAGGGGCTTTAAAGAAGATTGAAGTTGATTTATCTCAGCAAAAGCTGATTTTAATGGAAGATGGCCAAGTTATAAAAGAAATCCAGATTTCAGCCGGAAAAAAGGATACACCGACTCCAACCGGAAAATTCAGGGTAATCCATAAATCGCCAATGGTTTATTCTAAAAGCGTTGATTGCTGGTTGCCTTTTTGGGTTGGTTTTACTTCTAATGGGGAATACGGCTTCCACGAGCTGCCAATTTGTAGCGGGGAGAGAGTTGGCGAAAATGAGATAGGGAAGCCAGCCTCTCTGGGCTGTGTCAGGTTAAATATGGGGGATTCCGAAAAATTCTATAATTGGGTGGATATTGAGACCAAA
>MHCP01000005.1:2482-2624 GCA_001816655.1 Candidatus Woykebacteria bacterium RBG_13_40_15
CTCTCTTCTTTACCTTCGTTTTTATGGTAAAAAACTCGGTGACACAAGAAGAACTCATTGGTAAAATTAGAGAACTGCGCCAGATCAAACCCAGAAAAGACTGGGTTTTGTTAACTAAAAGCCAGATTTTACCCCAAGAGCA
>MHCP01000005.1:2672-3401 GCA_001816655.1 Candidatus Woykebacteria bacterium RBG_13_40_15
CATTTTTGTTTTTATTCTTTTTGGCCTTTTGGGAAATAGCCAAAATTCCCTGCCTGGCGACCTGCTTTATCCAATAAAGAAAATTACAGAAAAAGCCCAGGTAGTTTTTATTTCTGAGACCGAAAAACCAAAAGCAAACCTTGAGCTGGCAAATAAGAGACTTGAAGAGATAAACCAAATTGCCCAAAATAATGAAGTCAGAAAGTTAGTTCCGGCAATAAATGAGTTTCAGGCCAGCATTTTAAAAGTAACCGAAAATTTAACTGCCTTAAAAGGAGCCGACATTAAAGAAATTGCCAAGGAAACCCAAAAATTAGAGGAAAATAAAAAGAAGGCTGAAAGCTTGGGGATTGAAGTCGGCGAGACCGAAGAATTAGAAAGCGCCTATAAAATTTTAGCTGAAAGAGAAATTAAAAATTTAGAACAGAGTTCCTTGACCGAAACGCAGGAGGAAGTTTTGAAAGAAGCAAAAGAATATTTTGAGAAAGGGGATTTTGCAACCGCCCTGATTAAGACCGTTGAAGTAAGCCAAGTAAAGTAGTTAAGTTTTCCACAGAGGTAATCTTGATTATTTTTTGTTATTTATTATTAAAAAATATGAAAGTCGCTAGCCCCGCACCAATCCCGCTGAAACGGGATGGTACAGGGTAAACTCGTGACCAATACGTAAAGTCGCGAGTAAAACGGTCGATGCGACCGAGAAATAAATGAAAAATAAAATTAAAATTA
>MHCP01000005.1:3500-3829 GCA_001816655.1 Candidatus Woykebacteria bacterium RBG_13_40_15
CAATTAGCGCTGGATGCAGGGCTAATCTTAACACATGTACGATTGCAGAATTGATAGAGTACTCTGCGGAGTTACAGACTCAATTAACTGCTCTTCAGGGTACAACCCCAGCTGCCACTTATACAGGCATTCCAACTGGCTTTACTTTCACTAAGAATTTAAGCCAGGGAATGACCGATTCCGATGTCGTCAATTTGAAAATCGTTTTGGCGGCTAAAGAATGTGTTACAGGTTTGAGCAATAACCAATATTTTGGTTCTCTAACCTTAGCTGGCGTGAAATGCTTTCAGTTAAAATACAAGACTGAGATTTCAGCATTCGCCGGATAT
>MHCP01000005.1:3873-4150 GCA_001816655.1 Candidatus Woykebacteria bacterium RBG_13_40_15
GTTAAACGCCTTATTGGCTGGTGGTCCCGTTACAGGATGCACTACCAGTGCTGATTGTGCAACCGGAAAGGTTTGCCAATCAGGAGTATGTGTAGCTGTTTCTGTCGGTGCTCCGCTTTCAGTGAGTCTGAATGCGGCAAGTCCGGTATCAGCTAATATCGTAACTGGTTCTGCAAACAACGTAGTAGCCATTTTAGACTTTGTCGGTTCAGCTAGCGCTGCAACTCAGATTAATACCTTAAGACTTAATTCTTATGGTACCGTTAATCCCAACGCA
>MHCP01000005.1:4216-5467 GCA_001816655.1 Candidatus Woykebacteria bacterium RBG_13_40_15
ATAGGAGGTCAGGCCACCTTCACTTTTGCTCCGGCAATCGCAATACCAGCTGGCGGAACTAAACAATTGAAGATTACCGCCGACATTGCAGCTACTGGCGTTGCCACAGTAATGACGACCGTAAGACTTGGCATTTCTGCTGCGACAAGTATCGGAGGTGCTACTTTCACTGGGACTTTCCCGGTTGTGAGTAATATCTTTACGATTGTTCCAGGAGGCGCTCTTGGTGCAATTGCTGTAACAGCAGGCGGTGTTGTTCCGTCAAACATTACAAGAGTAGGAGCTACTGATGTGATTTTAGGAAACTTTATAGTTTCCGCAGGTACAGTTGAGGATCTCAGCGTGTCTCAGTTTAATGTTCTTGCTACTTCCACCGTGCTTGATACCGACGTTACAAACGTCAGAGTCAAAGTAGATGGAGTTTTGCAAGCAGGTTCAGCCACTTTCTCATTGAGAAGAGCAACCCTCAACTTTAGTCCGGCTGTTCTAATTACTAAAGGCACATCAAGAGTATTCCAGGTTATAGGTGATGTTGCATCTGGTGTAGGTAGAACAATTCAGTTAGGAATGCAGGCCAACGGCGTTTTAGCAAATGGGACAATGACTGGTGTTGGTGTAGCAGGTCCTGCAGCTATTTTCTATCTTGGCTTACCCAATAACGTTGTCATTAACAGAGGAGGTTTAAGCGTTTCAATATCAACCGCTTCTCCTCAGGGAACAGCCGCCACTGTGGTAAAGTCAATTATGGCTCAAACATTAGGTGTTTATGACATAAGGGCAACTGGTGAGAATATTTTAGTCACCACTGTTAACCTGACATTTACCGAAGGTGGACTTGGTGCTACAGGCACGATAACTACAGTTGGTTTATACGATGAATACGGAGCTTTGCTTTCAAACTTCCAGAACTTAGTAGGCGGCGCAGCCGCTGGCCACTGGGGTGTAGCTGTGGTTCCGTTCGTAGTCAACTGGACAATTCCTGCCAATACCACAATGAAGTTATACGTCAAAGGCATAACCAACGGCATTACTTTGCCCAATCCGGCAAGCGTTGTTCCTGCCTTAGTTTTAGTTGGCGGTGCAAGTATTACTGGTACAGGCTTGTCTTCAGGTGGTACGGAGGGCGCAAACAATGTTAATTCTGCTTCAGTCTTGGCTTTGCCGACGATAATTGTCTGGCAGGGTCCTTTGTTTGGTATAACTGGAGATCATTTAGTTACTCCCAGAAACCAAACAATATTGGCTCCTGTT
>MHCP01000005.1:5476-5730 GCA_001816655.1 Candidatus Woykebacteria bacterium RBG_13_40_15
GTTGTAGCTACTATTAAAGTTACAGTCGGAAGAGAAAGTCAGAACCTAAGAAGCTTGACCCTGACATGCAATGCGTCTAGTACAAACTGCGCCACTTACTACAGTAATGTGGCTATATACGATGGAGCTACTCAAGTTACCAACTATGTCGTTCCTAATGCTACCAGCGTAGTATTCGCTGCGGAAGACATTATCAACGTAGAGAACTTCGAAGTTGGCGTAGCAAAGACCTTAAAGGTTGTTGCCAACACCTT
>MHCP01000006.1:0-280 GCA_001816655.1 Candidatus Woykebacteria bacterium RBG_13_40_15
AGACGTATTAAAAGAGCATACAATCGTTATCCTTAACGAATCTTTAAAGAAGGGCTTTACCCAGCTTCCGAATTACGTTTTGCGTGAGAAAAGGCTTTCATTTGGAGCAAGGCTGGCCTACGCTGTATTGCTAAGTTACGCTTGGCAGGAGGATAGTTGTTTTCCTGGCCAGGAGCGGATGGCCAAGGATTTAGGCACTAGTCGTCGAAGCGTAAACTCTTATCTCAAAGAGCTTAAAGACGCTAGCTTCATAGCCTGGCAGAGAAGGGGACTGACTAAG
>MHCP01000006.1:295-3438 GCA_001816655.1 Candidatus Woykebacteria bacterium RBG_13_40_15
ATTTTGGACTATCAACCCGTTAAACTTGATGAGAAACAGGCTTCACATCAAGATGAGAAATATAGTTCTCGTCAGGAAGGGAAGCCAGCGTTACTTCTAGAGATGAAGCAGGCCTCTCATAAATAATACCCAGAGTTAATAGAAAAAGATTAAAATAAACAGATTTACTTCAGGATTAAAAATTTAATTTCTGATAAACATAGGGGACCGAGTTATTTGGAGCACAGCCTCCTGTTTAGATTTAAGGGGTTTGTGGCTCAATTCAAGTACTTTGGACTACACAAAACCAACCTCTGTTAAGAGACTACAGAATATGACAAAGAGCTGTCGAGCAGTTAACCTTAGAGAAAGGCTTCCACTTCGAGATCTTTATCCAATTGGACTTTGAGTAAAGTTGTGAACCATTCAACCGCTGCTTCCCCTTGCTTCTTTTGTATGGAAGTCAACTTTCTTGTGTGTTTTATGGAGTTCCTATAGTCAATTAGAAATAGAATGTTACGTTCAAAATCTCCTTTTGCCTTAAACTCGTCCTCAAATAATCCCCAGTGGTTAAGTATAATATCTTTATAATCGTTCAGATTACAGAACCCTAGTTTTTCCAAACCAGTTCTAAGAGTTTGGTCAGGATACCTATTTTTATTTGCGTCTATTCTTTTCGAAACCGCAGCTTGGATAGATCCAGGTATTGTCTTATTCCAATAGTTCGGGCCGTACCGAGAAGTTAGGTTATCATCAATAACAATTCTAATTTCTTCTTCTATTGAATCAATTACTTCATTAGGGTTATCCTGTAGCTTTTCCTCGATTGGAGAAATTTTACCGACCCTCTTTTCGATCTCTTTTAGGAGCAGATTGCTTCTTTGCTTCAAAAAATTATCATAATTGTCTACCCATATTGTCGGAGTTTCCTGCTCGGATATTAAATGCGATTTAAGTGTTGCAGAGAAGTCTTCGTTCGACTTTTTAAATGAATTAAAGTATTCTTTTGGGGATTTAGAGGATATTTCAAGGTTTAGCTCGGATGGTATAAAACAGAAGTTCGCGATACTATTCTCGTTCGTGGTTTTGTTTACTTTTTTCAAGAAAGCTCTTGGAAATATATGGTGCCGTTCTGAAGAATTAAAGTCAGATAGTGTAGCGTGATCCAGATTGATAAAACCGCCATTCTTAAAATGTCTAGGTTTGTTTTGAGCAAGAAGACAAAGAATCCCATTCCTCACACCAGAGTATCTATACATTTTGGTATTTTCAATGTCTTTCAAGGTAACGTTGATAGGGTACTCCACTTTTACCCTAGAACCTTTCAAAACATTATCGAATAAATCCCGTCTATCCTCACCCATAATAGAAGCGGTTGATGCCTTGTAGCGCTCGGAAAATGTCGATTTCCAAAACCACTCGTCCAAAAATTCCTTTTGCGATTTGGAAAGTGACCTACGACCACTTTTCGCAAATAAATAGGTAACCATTGGGAGTATGGCGCGGTAGGGGATAAATTCGTATATTTTGACCCCAAGATTTGCTACCAAGTAATCAACGGATAGTTTTAGAGATTCGGTGATTTTTTTCCAATTTTTGCTTATTTCGTCTTTTTGTAGTTGGAGTTGGGCCGCCCTTGTAGCTTGCCCCTTTATAACCAACGATAGTGCTTGCAAAAATATTTCTGGATCTAAATCTCCGAAACCTTTACTTACAAACTCCTTGTTCAATTCTGCCACCTCTTCTTTGAGATCAAATTCATTGCTCCAAGTGCTAGCTACCACTAAATCAAAAAGGCTAAGCTTAACACCACCTTGATTAATTCTTTCAAATATTTCGCACGCTTCTCCCAAACCCTGCCCTCTGACATTTACTACCGATAGGGGGTATAAACTAAACATCTTGTAACATTTCTCAAACGCCTTGGCTCTTTCATCAGTTAATGTTCTAAAAATTTCGAAATGGTTAGGTTCTAAAACCGAGGAAAGAGACACAAACCGAGTATTATCAGGCCTTTTTATTGTAAATTCCTCCCTATCCAAATCAAAGGAAATCTCAGAATAATCTATACTTTTATCATTCTGCCTGCTGTCCTTTATAGTTAAGACTAACCCCTTAATTGCTACATACAACGAGGTAATCCGTTGCTGGCCGTCTAAAATAAACTTAAAAGGGCGGTCACCAGTCGGTTCGGGAATCTTTAATTCAGGAATATTTCTATAAAGGTGGAGATATTCAGGGGCCGCTTCCCAAAAGAAAAAAGTACCAATTGGGTACTCTTTATAAATGCTATTTAACAATGCCACAACTCTCGGTCTTTCCCAAATGTAATTTCTTTGAAAACGGGGAATCCTTAGATTGCCGTTGGATATTTCAGTAATAATATCTGAAAGTTTTAATTGTTCTACTTTTATTTTTGGAACATCCATTCTTGGTGTATTTTATTTCCCTTCGGTGGTAGAGTCAAGAAAGCATATTTACTCACCAGGAGTCTCCCTACGAAGGAAGTTAAAGACTCTTTCGATGCCCCATTTTGGGGTTTTACACCAAAAATGCTAGAATGGCAGCTATAAATATGTCAGCTAAATTCAAAATACTGGTTGAAGGTAGTCATTTTCCGAACTTGCCAGAGATAGGTAATACTATTATTTCCAATACAGCAGCAGGTATTATATCAACAGTAATCGGCGGGATAATTTTATTTTTAATTGGCTTAAAGCTAGGAGTCTACAAGAGGGTGTCTAACGCGATAACAGAATCGACTTCTAAAGCCGTTGAGAGAGGGTTTAGCAAAAAGGAGAAAAAAGAACTTGTAGAGGAAATCGGCACGTTAAAGTTACTGATAGGGGAGGGTGAAGATATTAAAAAGATAGCGGAGTCGCAATCAACTGCTTATCAATCTGAAAACTTTAAACCGTTAAAGAAAAGATGGGAGCTCAACGTATCAACTTTCCTATCTCAAATCTCTCCCAGATATAGTCTTGAAGCTCAATATAAAGCTTGGTCATTAGTAGGTACAGGCCCATACAAAAGTACAACAGACAATCTTTATTGGCAGAGAAAATATTTAAATCAAATATCGGATTCCATTACTATTCTTCTTAGTGCAAAAGACCAGATGGAAAAAATATTGAGGTCGGGGTAGGATTTTATGATCTCAGTTT
>MHCP01000006.1:3560-4775 GCA_001816655.1 Candidatus Woykebacteria bacterium RBG_13_40_15
GAAAATAAAGGCTACCCTTTAGGACAACGAAAATCTATGCAATATGTAGAAAGTTTTGGTCCAGGTGTTGTGGATCATTCTCGTGTGGGTTCATCCATCGTTGGAGACGCAGATGATGATATAAGACTCACCAGAGTATTGACTTTATTATGGGGTCAAAAGAGACGAAATGAGTACACGCAAGAGGAGATAAGAGATGCTATGCATATTTCTACAGCCGTAAGATATGGCGGAACTTATTTTGTGACAACCGAGAAGGGGTTACTCAAAAAGGCAGAAGTAGTCGGGAAGGAATTTGGAATAAAACTTAGAGACCCAGAAAGGTGTTTGCACGAGGTAGGGCAAAGATTAAAAATTTTAGAAGCAGCAAAAAGAGATGATGTTTAACTCAGAGATGGAACCAACACCCAAGGAAATTGACGAAATAAAAAATATATTGAGAAAAGAAGGTAAGAAGGATGCTACCGATGAGGATGCCAGGGATTTACATTACAGAATGGTAGCATTAGCAGACATTGTAATTGATGTTGCTGTTGATAGGGCGAGGAAGGAGAAGAAATTAAAAGAAAACCCAGACGGGTTCCCTCTCGATAATACGTACACTTGTTTACTTTGCCACGATTCGGCAAACCAGGAAACGGGTTGGTGGGATAAAGTAGGACCCCTGTGCTTAAATTGCCGAGATGCGGTGAGAAAGAGGGTAATTACTCGTAGGGATATAAAAAATAAAGATAAAGCCATGTACACGGATTGGGAGCTCAAGTACTATTTCAATATCCACCCCGCAACCCAGAGAAAGGCAATACGAGACGGAAGATTGAAAGCCAGGGTGGTTGAGAATAAATTAGGCAAGCCGCATTTATTCGTTTATCTCATTAGAGAAAACCAAGACTATTTACCTAGCCCGAAGCCAGGTTATAATAGGGTGGTTCGGCCAGGGGACAAGAAATCGTTTAGGGCAGTTCCAGTGAAGGGAACTTAAGGGAATTCGGAGTAAATACTTAGGACCGAATCTACTATGTTTTGTAGCCTCAAAAACCTTGATATAATTGTCTCATGAACAAGAAAAATAGATTAATATATTTTGCCAGGAGGCATCTCGGCAAGCCGTATAAATTCGGTGCAAATCCTTCTGAAGCCCCAAAGGTTTTCGATTGTTCTAGTTTGTCCAGTATTTGTATCGAAGAATTGGTATTAATTTACCAAGAACAGCAC
>MHCP01000006.1:4819-5025 GCA_001816655.1 Candidatus Woykebacteria bacterium RBG_13_40_15
CTACTTGAGGTTGGAGATTTATTATTCTTTAAAGGTGGTTGAGGGCATTACAATCCTCAATATCCAATGGGAATAGGGCACGTCGGGATATATGTAGGAAATGGAAAGGTTATTAACGCAAGGTCTAAAGAGGTGAACGGGGAAGAAAAAGGCTCTGTTATAGAAGAAGATGTGGAATCATTTTTAGACAGGAAAGATTTTAGTGT
>MHCP01000006.1:5065-5578 GCA_001816655.1 Candidatus Woykebacteria bacterium RBG_13_40_15
CCACGACTTGTGGCTTACGGTTTTTAGCCTCAAATCATAATGACGAAAATGAAAAGCCCAAATTTGCTCTGCTAATTTCGCTCGTCAAAAGCTGCGAAGTCAGCTACTTTTGAGCAAAATTAACCGATTTGGGGCTTATTATTCAACAGACCGTCACTTAGCAGGTAGCAAGGCGCTCAGACCACCTCTTTGGTGAGAGGTACCCAGTACTTCCAGTTATCCTCCAGGTAGCTTTTTCATTTACATTTAGCTTTGGTTTTATTACGAAGTGCTTACCTATCAAATCGGTAAGCCGATGTTCAAAACTTTGCGTTTGGGGTTTAGTTCTTCGCTATGAAACCACTTCTTCCTCTCTTTTTTACCACTCTCCACCAAAGCATAGTAATCCACAGTATTTTCTTTCGTCCAACGCCACACCGTTGTTCGGTGAACCCCTTGCTCTTCGGCGTATTTAGTTAACGGTACTAAGTATATTTCCATAAATAGAAAACAAAAATGCCACCAGTTCGCACG
>MHCP01000007.1 GCA_001816655.1 Candidatus Woykebacteria bacterium RBG_13_40_15
TGGCAACCATACCCTTAGTAGCCTATGGTATTTTTCGCTATCTCTACTTAGTTTTTGAAAAAAGTGAGGGCGAATCGCCAGAAATGGTACTAATAAAAGATAGACCTTTACTAGCCGCAGTGGTTTTATGGTTTATCAGTGTAATAATGCTGCTATTTTTCTTTTCTATCTAGCCTGATCTCTCTTTGTAGAGACCTCCAAAACAAAAAGATCAACACGGTTGAAACAGAAATCGTAAAACCAAAAGCTAAAGTTGATAAAGCACCGCTAATAAATTCAGCTATGCTTAAAGCTAAAATCAAAACTGCAATAATGAACCAGCTAATACCTTGGTGAAACGCCTCGTTGGCATTGATAATAAAATGGTCTAACCTCTGTTTATAGATATGACGCGCTTGTTTTGGATGAAGCCAATCCTCATGTAAATACAGATTACGAAAAGCAACAAACCCAGATATAAAAGCCACCAATAGACTTGTAATCAGCCAAGAAAAAGAATTTGCTGCAAATAGATCGGTATTTTCGACAAATTTGACAAATGGTGCTGACAAAAGATCATAATTTGTACTAAAAGAATATTTGACCGGTGTAAGAAAAGCGCTGATAAATATACCTAAATACCTTGCTGCAACAATCAATATTACGGGTAGAGCCAATTCGTCAATTGTTTTTATTAAAGAAAGTTTTTTCATACTACTATTAAACAATACTTAACTAACATCAGGCAACCCTGAAAATGAACTACCATGGGTTTACACCCATGGTATCCTAAGGCTTCGCTCTTTTAGCGAGTACGTAATTGTTCAATTCACCCACGGATAGAAACCCGTGGTACTCTTGAACAATTATAGAAATATATTCCATTATTGTATAAATTACCAAGCTGTGTTAATTTAATACACCAGCCTAATAGCTGGGTCGCGGTTTTTAACTATGGGAAGGCTAAAAATCATACTTTCAATACTTATTACTTTTGGACTTCTTCTACTTGTTTGGGTCTACGTGATACCTTTTTTTAATAGTGGTAGTTCCTTCCTCAAAATAACTACCTCTAAAAACAAAGCCAACGTTTATTTGGATGATAAATTGGTTGGTAAAACACCTTATTTAGGTGAAAAACTACGATCAGGCGAGCGTGATTTATTGCTCGAAACAAAATTACCTTCGCCTTTCAATAAAAGGGTAAGTTTTGCGACAAATATAACTTTAATACCCCAAGCTTTAACTGCTGTAAACTATGAGTTTGGTCCAAATGAAATGTTTTCTTCAGGAGATATCCGCTCGTTTAGAATTGGAAACGGTTTAACCATTATTTCAAATCCCGGTAGCTCAGATATTTGGCTCGATGGCGAAAATGTTGGTAAGTCGCCCGTTTCTATAAAACCAAGTCGTGGCATACACAAATTAAAGGTGTCTAAAAATGGCTTTTTCACCAGGGAGATAGAAATAAATATTGAAAAAGAGTACAGACTCATTTTGGAAGTTTATTTATCCTACAATCCTTTTGGTGAAATAATACAACTTGGTGAAACAGCAGTGGAACTTTATTATCTATCTTCAGACAATAAACCTCTTCTAAATAGCCCAAGTTTATGGGCAGAAGGTGTATATCATTTTGAAAATAAGATCGAAAAAGATTTTGATTTATTAATTGACAAAGAGGGTAAAACCTATTTTAAAAATAAAACAGCTACAGAGGAAAAATTAAAAAATAGCCTGCAAATAATAGTTGGCTATTTAGGAGCTAAAAAAGAAACTCAACTTTCTACCAAAGCTGACGCAGCATTAACTAATATTAAAAATCAGATTGGACTGAAAATAGAGACTCCTCTCTCCCAAGTTGAGATACTTCCTACACCAACGGGAATTCTCAATGTCCGCTCTGGCCCAGGCTTAAATTACAGCGCCGTCGCGAAAGTAAAACCAGGCGAGAAATATGAGCTAATCGAAGAGAAAGCAGACTGGTTTAAAATTAGAGTTTCTGGCATAGAAGGCTGGGTCTCCTCCCAATACGCCAAGAAGCTCTAACGCCTCCGAGTCGTGGACGACGTTAGAACCTTAATCAGAGCCACAACAGATTATATCTCGATACCTAATTTAGAGCAAATTCCAACAAACCACACTTAACCAACAAAAAAAACAGCCGTTCGGCTCTTTTATCTTAAACGAATTTTCTAGGTATGTTATTGTAAAAGGAATGGAAGCTATATTTTTTGCAATAATTGCCTACCTCACTTGGGGTTCTGGTGTATTCGCTGAAACTATTGTGGCCAGAAAACTTAGTTCCTACTCCTTACTTTTCTGGTCTTTTTTACTAAGTTTCCTCGTCACTAGCTTATACATTCCTTTTGCGATTCACGATTTGGCGAATCTTACTGTGGGTCTTTTCACCTTTAATTTACTACTTGCCCTTATGTCTATTTTATTAGGAACATTGTTTTATTATGAGGCCCTAAAAATTGAAACCAGAGCACTCGTTGGTACTATTGCTTCTTCTTTTCCGTTTGTAACAGTAGTCTTGTCCATTCTGTTTCTTGGCGAGAGAGTTACTTCCCAACAACTTATTGCAATAATTATTGTCCTTGGTGGCCTGTTCCTTTCCATTTTTGATATAGGCGAGGTTCGCAATAAAAATTTCAAGTCCCGTAAAGGACTTTTCTTTGCAGTTATGGCAATGGTTATGTGGGGGTCTTGGTTTGCTTTTATTAAATATCCAGTTGACCAAATTGGCTGGTTCTGGCCAAACTATATAGCTTTTTTGACATTTCCTCTAATCTTTATCTTATTAAAGCTGCGTGGCCAGAAACTAGAAAAAGTTACACAAAATAATGCTCTTGCCCCATTTTTGATTTCGACAATTCTAGTGCGTATTGCTGAATTTAGTTACAACCTTGGAATATCAAAGGGCTTGGTGGCAATCGTCGCCCCTATTGCTGGTGCAAACCCAACCTTATTTGTAGTACTAGCGTTTCTGTTTCTGAAAGACCCCATCAAAAAACAGCAGCTCATTGGTATTTTTGTTACCCTTTTTGGAATTATACTTCTTTCAATATTCGCTGTGTAAAAATTTAACCAACAAAAAACTAGCCTTTCAGCTAGTTTCTTGTCCTAAGAAAACCAATTTCTTGATTCGCTTGGGATATTAGCAGCAAGTAGACGAGCGTTATCGTCGTTCCTTTCGGGCTGCCACCTTAAGTGTTAATTAGCCTAGCCAGTGTATTGTGTGAAGTTTTCCCCATCCAGGGAAATGTAAGTGCGGAAGCTGGAGCCGTCCTCCGAGTAGACGTTTATCTGACTCATAAACCAGTCCTGGCCCTCAGGTTTCTTCGTCTGAGCAAAGACCTTTCGGCCGAAACTGATTATGGTAACGTTTCTCCACTCGCACTCACCAGTGCTCATCCTCTGGTATTTCTCGGGTCGGATCTCCCTTAGCCCCGGCTTGATACCAATGGTGGGTGCCAAACGACACCAGGCCAAGACTGCTTCTTCTACCGATCTGCCCATCCGAATTACGCCAGCGGACATGATTCTCCTCCTTTAAGTGCTGTTTCGCACTCTGGCTAAAAACACCGATGCTTTAAATTATAGCAAAAATAGGTTGAGAAGTCAAGTACTATGGGACCTGGCTCCGAGTCGTAGACGATGTTAGAACTTTTTACGTTTTTTTAGGTAAAAGAAATGACCGCACACGGGCTATGTACGGTCTCTACTAATGGTCTGGTTTTGGCCCTCTAGGCGACTTGTTGAACTGTGTCCAGGAAGGGTTCGGGTAAGGGGGTGCCGATCGCAGGGTACATCGCGAATCCTTCTGTGAACTTCGTTGTCTTCACGAAGATCATTGTGGCGTACACCACAAAGCCGGTTGTTCCTCTCATCACCGCCCTGTACTCGCAACCAATTACCTGGCCGCAGTTGACCATCTCACCGCTGTCGTTCTGCACGAACAACGGCTGGCCCAACACAGGGTTGGAATAAACGATTCCGTCGTTTGGTGAATCCATCTCTACTCCTTACCTCGCCGTCTGCAATTGCATTTACGACTGCAGGTTTTGGGGAGTATAGCAAAAATATAGAGTAAAAGTCAAGACTATAGGATTCTCCGTAACTAAATAATTTCGCTGAACGCTTCAATGATTTAGGTACTCTCGAATCCTGAGACCACTTCGTGGACTAGGGTTTTGCCTGAGGTGGTTTTATATTTTTTCTTGTTAGTACAACCAATTTGCTAAATTTACTCTCTACAATTCTTTTTATCTAAATTTCGGATAAGCCTAAAACGGGCCCCATTTTCGTGGCCCCTTATTAGAATTTATTTTTTTAGGCTCCTGTGGTATAATTTCAACTCAGACCTGGCGCGGTGGTCGAGTGACTAGACATGGGTCTGCAACCCCGCAGCAAATTGGCGTCGTGGCCGAGTGGTTAGGCAACGGTCTGCAAAACCGTTTACACCGGTTCAATTCCGGTCGACGCCTCCACCCTTCACCAAGATTTCGGGGTGGCAAGCCATTTATTCTTCACCCCCACTAGTTTGGTATTCATCCAACCTTGAAAGTTTCGAAGGGTGTCCCGCGAAGCTTTATGCGTAGTGGGGCAGGTTCCATCGCTGAAAACTTGACAATATACCCTCTAGTTGTTAAAATACGCTCTTGATCTCCCAAAATAGCGGGAGATTTTTTTATTCCCGCTTTTTAAGCGGGGTTATGTTAAAAATATACAACCCCGAGTTATCGGGGCGCTATCTGCCTCTGCGTAACAGACAATATTCTATCGATTATTCAGTCGCCTTAGCTTTGCCTTATCCCATTTGGTACAGCAACGAGGTGATTATTTTTGATGCTCTAAGATTTCTGAGATATATTTTGAGTATTTACAAACATTTAAGAATTAATAGTCTAACCTACGCTTTTAGGATTACTTCTTTAATCGCTTTATTTTTCCTTGCGATCGGGCACTATAATAATACAAACGTAATAGTTGCCCAAAGTTTTAAACAAGCAAATGACTACCCCAAACCATTAACCTTTACAGCTCAAGTAACTGCCCGTAAAGCGGGTACTATTTATTGGCCTGTACCAAAAAGTTACATATCCAGTTATTTTTCCCCTTCACACCAAGGTATTGATATTCCTACAGCTTATGGCTATCCAGTCAAAGCTTACCGCCAGGGTAAGATCGTTTTCGCTGGTTGGGGTGGCGGTTACGGAAAAATCGTCATAATTTCGCACCAAGATGGCGAAATTTCAAAATATGCTCATCTTTCGGAAATAAAAGTCGCAGTCGGACAAAATATCAACCAAAATGAATTGGTTGGCAACATAGGCGCTACTGGCTATGCCACTGGTTCC
>MHCP01000008.1 GCA_001816655.1 Candidatus Woykebacteria bacterium RBG_13_40_15
GACTCTTTGCAAAAAACTTCGAGTGGAAGGCAAATCGACACCGATTTTGATGTTGACGGCCAAAGGAGAGCTGGGAGATAAAGTCCAAGGATTAAACACCGGGGCCGACGATTATCTAGTCAAACCGTTTGCTTTTGAAGAACTTTTGGCTCGAATAAAAGCTCTGGCTCGTAGGCCAAAAGACTCCCTGCCAGCAGTTTTGAAGGCTAGAAACCTTACACTAGATACAAATTCATACAAAGTTACCAGAGGTAATCGAGAAATTGGTCTTTCAAAAAAAGAATTCGCCCTGCTTGTGTATCTTCTGAAAAACAAAGGTCGGGTCCTTTCAAAAGAGCAGATCATTAATAATGTTTGGAATTTTGACGCTGACATTTTGCCCAACACAGTTGAAGTTTACATTGGTTATTTAAGAGACAAGATAGATAAACCCTTCAAAGAACCGTCTTTAATCAAAACAGTGCGGGGTTTTGGTTATCGACTAGAAGGAAATTAATGTTTCACTCAGCGCGGATCAAATTAACACTTTGGTATCTCCTGATAATCATGGCCATCTCTGTCCTTTTTAGCCTGATCATTTATCGTGTTCAATCAAATGAACCCGAAAGGGTATTACTGCGGCAAAGGACGCTGATTGAAAGAGGTGGTTTTTTGCGACCTGGTTTTGGTCCGCCAGAACTTGAACCAGAAATTTTAGAAGAAGCGCGGCGCAGGTTAATGCTAAACCTTATTCTTATAAATCTAGGTGTGTTAATAATATCAGGCGGTGCTGCTTATTTTCTTGCTGGTCGAACTTTGGAACCGATTGAAGAAGCGCTTGAGGATCAAAAAAGATTTGTTGCTGATGCTTCCCATGAGCTACGCACTCCTCTAACAACAATGAAGACGGGGCTCGAGGTTAATTTGCGCGGTAAGGCTCTTGGCCAAGAAGCCAAAAAAATCTTGGAAAGCAATCTGGAAGAAGTGGATAAACTTGGCTACCTTTCCGATAAACTATTGCATCTAAGCCGTTACGAGCAAAAAGAAGGATTGTCTTTTACGAGCATTTCCTTGAAAGAAGCCCTTGAAGAGGCAATTGAAAAACATACCGCCCTTGCAAAGTCAAAGAAAATCGAAATCGTCAGAAATTTGGAAGAAGTAACCATTCAGGGAGATTTTGCTGCTTTAGCCGAAGCTTTCGGCACAATGCTTGACAATGCGGTTAAATACAGTCCCAAAGAAAGTAAGGTAAATGTTGATCTCCAAAGCAAAGATGGCAAAGCGGCTGTTATAATCCAAGATTTTGGAGTTGGTATAAAGGCAAGCGAGATCCCCCACATCTTCGCTCGTTTCTATCGAGCGGATACCTCCCGGACAAAAGAAAAAATCGCAGGTTTCGGTCTTGGACTTTCAATTGCCAAAGCTGCCATCGAAAAACACCACGGAAAAATCGAAGTCGTAAGTACTCCCGGAGCCAGCTCTACTTTTACTGTAACACTCCCTACCGCATAACTCTTAAGCATTTTCTCAGAAACACCCGTTAAAGTAGTCTTTGGAAAGGTGGTGATAAGAAATGAAAAGTTTACTTATTGCAGCCGCGGCTCTTGCCCTCGGAGCAACACTTGGGGTTGTTGGTCTAAACAGCATCCGTGCGGCGACAGATTCAAGTAGTTCTTCGCTCGTTGAGAATTTGGCGGAAAAATTCAATACAACAACAGACGACGTAAAAGGTGTCTTCGAACAAACCCGTGAAGAACGACAAGCGGAGATGAAAAAGCAAGTTGAGGAAAATCTTACTCAGGCTGTGAAAGACGGCAAGATCACGGAGGAACAGAAAGAAACTATCCAAGCCAAGCGGTCTGCAATAGAAAATAAGATGGGAGAGGTAAGAAGCTTGCGGCAAGATCTACGCGACTGGGCAGATGAAAATGATGTTGATCTTAGCGAGATCGTGCCGGGCAAAGGCTTTGGTGGTCACGGTCCGAGGGGATTTGGTATGTAGTCACCGATGGCAAAAAACAAAAAGCTCCTGATTGCCCTCTCCAGGAGCTTTTTGGTATTGGTCCTAGGAATCAACGTTTAATAAGACGGTTCACCTAAAACAACTGCTTGACAGCATCATTACTATTTTTTATCTTTTCTATTTTTATCAGCTAGGGAAAGTAGGAAAATAAACCCGCCTAAAAATAGGAGAAACAAACCCAGACCAACTGGTGAACCCCAAGCAGATGGTTCCAATAAAGCATCCATTGCTTTTATCACCTCCCTTGCAAATAAATCATCAGTATTATATCAAATTGAGTTGAAGTATTTTATAGTTTTGGGATGTTTAGTGTGGGGATAGGATTTCACCGAGCACAAAAAGAAATGGGAAAAGTAATCCTAATAAACCTATTACTACAGTAATATAAACTAAAATAGACTTCTCTTTATCCTTTATGATACTAATAATCCCGACAACAAATGCAGCTAGAGCAGGTACGCTTGGGAGAAAAATATTCACTTGACCCAAAACTAGTTTGGACAAAAAGAAAACGACAAGCACTCCTACTGAACATTTACCTAAGGTAGTTTTGGCATAAATAAACCACCTACTAATGTGGTGCTAGGATCTCCCCAATTATAAACCAGAGAACTAAAAGACCTATCAGCGTTGCCACGAAAACAAGAATAGCCCGCTCTTTGCTCTTCCAAATACTGATAATCCCGGTAATAAGGGCTGCTATGGCAGCTGCTCCCGCGCTAAGCATTGGAATGCTAATCCAAAGATTATCAAAAATTGTTTCTCCACCTTCCTGTTTAAAGACAGAAACAGCAGTCATACCAGTTGCGAGCAACAAGAAAAAGAGAACCACAAGTCCAACCGACCATTTTCCGAGTGTAGTTTTTGGCAGGAAAGTAACCTTCATGATTTTATTCTAAACTATCAGGCTGCTTTGGTAAATACCGACCAAGTTTTACTAACTTCCGTTATGCTTTTAGCAATTTTGTCGAGAAGTAAAGCACCCCACCAACTGCTGCCCAAAGGAGCATGTACATAATTGCTCCCCGTTCAACAAATATCAAAACAATTGTCGAAAAGGCAATTACCAAAATTGGCACTAGAGGGAAAAACGGCACTTTAAACCACCGACCAAAGCTTTTATCTTTTCTTTTCATTATCACGAGCGCAATAGTAGTCGCGATGACACCAACAAGATAAACCGAATTTCCAAGATAAGCAACAAATTTAATCGAGTTTGTAAAGAGTAGCGCCAGGACTATCACGCTACAAAATAAAATTGCTTTGGTAGGAATGCCCCTTTGGTTCAAGCTTCCAAACCAATTCTTCATATAACCTTCCTGTGAAAGTGCATATAGCTTGCGAGAAGCTACAAGAAGAGCAACAACTATTGTACTGAGAATAGCCAAAACCGCAGTTATGGTAATAAGAAATATTGGTATATCACTTATTTGGGCTAAAAGCAGCAGCGGGCTTTCTGAAGTTTTTAATTGCTCAATCGGAACCACTTGTGTAGCAAGAAATGAGATTGCTACGTACAAAAGTGTAGTAATAACTACTGTGAAAATCAAAGCTTTTGGCAAAACTTTGTGAGGCTGCCTCACCTCCCCCGCAACAGAGGTTATATCTTCATAACCAATAAATGTAGTGTAAATAAGCGCTGTGCCGGCCAAAATAGTTCCTAGTGAGTATAAATTTATTCCATCCACTACAGGCTCGGCTGGAAGCAAACTATTAAAGTTATTGAAGAAAACCCAACCAATGAAAACAGCAAAAAAGAATAAAAGTAAAATTGTAATCGCACTTTCAACCAAGCTAATCCTTTTAACTCCACGTAAATTCGCCGCTGTCACTGCCAGTAAAACTACCACGGCAAATACCAGATGATTTATCGGTATAATTGCCCTCACATAAAATGCCAATCCCAGCAGGTTGAGGGCGAAGTAGGCCAAATCACCCAAAATTACTAACCACGATGTAATAAATGCCCAAAGATCCGAAGTAAAAGCCTTGAAAATAAATCTTAAATCCGCACCTTCCGCGGGCATGTTGGTTGCCACTTCGGCATATATCAAAGCAACAGCAAAAGCCAATATTCCACCAAGAATAAAACTTACTGGTAATAATTTACCCGCGATTGCCGCCCCTGGTGCAATCAGTACAAAAATACTTGCCTCAATAGTCCCACCGATCCCGATTAAAACTAGGTCAGCTAGTTTCAATTCCCTCCGCAGTCCAAAAACGGGAAGTTTGGGGCGTAACCGACTGATACTACACAGCACAGACCAAGCTACATCTAAGCCTCTAAGGGGGGTTATCCGCATGAGTAGATTATATATAATGATAAGCTAGCTGCAACAGATGATAATTTTTCATATAATAAACTTATGCGACAAGTACCAAGCCAAACATACGAACCTGAATCTGTCGGCAGTATCATGTCAACCAAGATTCCAACTTGCGGCCCCAATGATAGCTTTAGTCAGATTCTCCGAAACTTATCAACTAAAAGCTGGGACGCTATCAGAAATGTTTATGTCGTTGATGAAAACAAAAAGCTGCTTGGCTTTATTGACATGGCCACTACTGTGCAGCCAGATTCTGGAGCAAGCGGCGAAACGCTGATGCAACCGGCGAAAGTATTTTTACTGCCCGACGAGGATCAGGAGAAGGCGGTTTTCCTTGCCGTTAAAAACGATATCGTCACAATACCAGTTGTCAATAATGACGGCCAACTGCTTGGCGCGATCGCTGCTAACACCATCATTGATGTAATGCACCAGGAGCATATCGAAGACGCTCTACTAACCGCTGGTATCCGAGGCAAAGGTACTAGCATCGTCAAACTAGCTTCAG
>MHCP01000009.1:0-3775 GCA_001816655.1 Candidatus Woykebacteria bacterium RBG_13_40_15
TATCAGCTTCTTCATCACTTGCCATTTCCACAAAACCAAAACCTTTGGAGTTACCACTGAATTTATCAGTGATCAAGGTAGCGCTTTCGACAGTACCAATCTCTGCAAATAGCTTTTCCAGCTGAGACTGGCTAACATCATAAGAAAGCGACCCAACAAATAATCGCTTAGCCATATTTTTCCTTTCTAGCAAAATTGACGCGTTGCCTCGCGCCTTATCTACTTACCTACTTGTTGGAAAACCAAAAGAGGAAAGAAACCTAAGGATATTTTAATGAATGTATTATACCACAACTAAATTTGTAAATCAACCTAGGAAAGAAGCAGGCAAATTAGAGTAAAATAAAATCTAAATTGTCTCCCGGTTTGAATTCTTTCGGCTTTTGATTTTTAATAAAGACCTTTGCTTTACCATCTCCCCCAACCTGAACTTTATTACTTTCAACTTTCAAAAAAGTCTGCTCTTCCAAAGCCACTACAGGATTTTTGTTGAAAACTAGATATTCTTCTATTCTTTCATCTCTAGCTTCAGCAGAGGAGAGAATTTTATCCTGTGGCGTACTATAGTGAGGATTAATATTGAATGGAATCAAACCTAGTCCTTCAAAGACCACGGAGCCCATCACGTTCCAATCATTTGTTGTCAAAATATTTGGCCCAGCAATATTAGCCCCAGCGCTCAAACCAATGTAAGAAGCCCCTTTTTTAACCTGTCTTTTAATCTTGTCCAGCAAACCCCGCTTTTTCAACTGACTTATAAGTTGGTATGTATTCCCACCACCAACCAAAAATACACTTGTTCTATCTATTAACTCCTCTGTCTTTTGATCGAGGATTAAATGATTTAATTTCACCCCGACTTCTTTAAGAATATTTTGCGCTTTTTGATAATATTCAACGCAGCTGTAAACAGTAGCCGCTGAAATAAAAGTCACCTCTTCGTTTTTAACAAAATCGGCTATTTCTTTCTTGCACCACCAGTACAGTGGTTTTCCCGAATTGCTGATAAGAAGTAGTCTCATGGTTTTAAAATTCTATCACTTGGAAAGCGGGCGGGCAAATTAAATTCCTGTTTCGGCGCGGATCCAGTCAAGATAGGGTTTGCTGAATTTTGAGGCTTCGATAGCTACAACTTCGGGAGTTTCGTAACCAGAGTGTTTTTTCAAATAGTCTTCCACTTTTTCAAAATTTTCCTTTCGCGTTTTAAAAATCGTTAGAATCTCTTTTTCTTGCGTGATTTTTCCCTTCCACCAATACGCGCTCTCGACTGGGTAAAGATTGTAGCACGCAACTATTCGCTCTTTTAGCAGCTCCGTGCCGATTTTTTCTGCGTTTTCTTTTTTATTAAGGGTGGTAAAAATGAGGATCATCGCTTTATTTGCTCGCCGTCGAGGAAAACTGAAATTTTTTCGAAAGGGAAACCTATTATTTCCCCTGAAAAATTTTTGTTGGTAATAACCTGGGCACACATCTGATCTCCTTCTGGTTCTAGTATTTTTATTTGAAGAGTACCTTCATTAGGCAGCGCATCAGCTCCCATTTCTGGAGTAATAAAACCAAATGTGTGGTCAATTCTATGACAAGGAGAAGGTAGCTGTATTGTTCCAGTGTATATTAATTTTCTGCTTCTGCTATCATATTTAGTTTTTACTAAATAATTTTTTCGCTATCAACAATCTCCCTCCACCCATTTTGACTAGCTGAATCGCTGGCATCTTTCGAACCGTTTGCAACAATATCGTTAGTCCCAAGAGAAATGTTCTTTTGATACCACATTCCAGCGTAAAAGCCGGCAAATGGAAGAACGACAAATAAAGCTAAAGCCAACAATTTGGAATACCAAGTCACCTCTCTAAATTTCACAGTTTAATTTTACCACTAAACTGAAGAAGTTTTGTTAAGGAAAAATGGTATGCAAAAATATACACACCCTCAAGGCGTTCACTCTTGCCTTCGCCTAGCTACTCAACTTCTATGGTTCCACTGTAAAAGAGGTGTAGGCTTTTAGTTCCATCCCCTTCTTGCCCTTGCCCTCCTGATAGGCAAGTACGCCGTGCAGACCTGGATCAAGAGGTCGGGAAAATACGTAGGTAAAATTACCCGAGCTGTCTGCCGTCACAGTTTCATACGGATAGCTCCAATCCACAGCAACCACAACAGGTCCCGGTGTAAAAGCAGACCCAGTAATAGTAACCTCAGCACCCACAGGAACTGGATCCGGAGAAACGGTTAAGGTAGCTGAGTTTCCACTAGGTTTACCTTTCGCTTCGGATTGCAAGGATCTTGCTTGGTTTATTGAATAGGTAGTTATAGCTAAAGCAATCAGTAATAGAGCTGCTAAGACTAGGTTCAGAACTTGGGAAATGTGGTGATTTTTATCCAATGCTTATCACCCCCTACTAATATAACGATAAATTAACTATTGCTTGGTTGTCAAGTTAGCAAAATTAAGGGCCAAACGAAACCTCTAAAGTTTGGTTAGTGAACTTCAACAATAATTATTAGAAGAATAATCGGAACGTGGCTGGCGTAGGTGGAAATACGAGCTCACCATGAGTAGGCTTAAGGTGTACACCTCTTGTTTAAACCTTCAGGTGCCAATTTGGTAACAAATCCATAGATGACATCATTCATGTTGATGAAGCCATCCATGTTAAAGTCCATGCGGACTAAAGGGCCAACAGCCGGCTGGTTCAAACCTTTTGGTGCCAGACTGGTCACAAATGCAAAAATAACATCGTTCATATTAGCTTTCTGATCATCATTGAAATCAGATGGCCAAGCATCCGGTAAAGCTTCATCATTAACTGTTGATGTATTGGCACAGGCTTTGTTAGGATTGGTACCCAAGTAAACTTCTTCAGCATCGGAGAAACCGTCACCGTCATAGTCATATGTCGGAAATTGAATTCTTACAGCTTCTCGGATACTTGGATGGCTCATAAATTTATTATTAATAAGACCGCTTCTGTAATTTTCAATCATTAAAACTTCCACACCCTTATCAATTCCCAGGTAGGTATTGGAATATTGTGTGTCGCCTCCGACTGGAGTCCATAGCGAATCGTGTGGGCCATAAGTGCCCCATAGGTCATTGTAATGATTATCATAGTAATTGCGCAAAGCGGCAAAAGCGAGATTAGAGCTTAATGGTTCATTCTGGGCAGTTCTAAGAAGAGGCATAGTGCCGATTGAAGCATACGGTGGAATTACACAGTGTAAATAGTATGGTTCTCCATTATTGAATGTTGCTGGTTTTGCGCCACTCTTATCCAGATAGGTGATATTGTCCGGGGCATAAGATGCTGAAAGTCCCCATTGATTTTGGCCAAAAGTTGGACAATCTGCCGCTTTATCAAGTACAAACTGGCGATTTGCAAAAGCAGCTTCTTTGGCATTTTCGAACCAGTTGACCGGTTTCATCGGGGACCCTAGTGCGTCTTGCGGAGGTTTATCATTACCCATTGCTTTAAAATCAAAAAATATTTCTCCATAAATGTAGGTGAACAAAGAACCGAACCAGCTATTTACTAAACAATGTCCTCCATAACAACGAGTTTCTCGAGGCCAGGCATACAGGCTATCTTTAAAATTCTCATTTGACGGTTCTTTAGCCAAGGCCAGCATATTAATCAGAATGATTTCATCTGTTGGCTGATCCCATTGTGCAGGCTGATCCACTCCCTCAACTAACTTTGAACTAAGATAGCCGTCACCATCCGGTGCGGGGATCGTAAAATTGGTATCTAGGTAAGGTTTCCAGCCGAGATAAAAA
>MHCP01000009.1:3798-5991 GCA_001816655.1 Candidatus Woykebacteria bacterium RBG_13_40_15
ATAATTCCAGTCGATATTGTTAAAGAATTCATCGGCGCGTACTTGCACCTGTCCACCAAAATATTGCCCGGCAACTAAAGCTCCGGCAGCTAAAATTGCAGTATCCACAGTCGATACCTCACATCCGCTTGATCTTTGACCGTTACTTGTCACAAAATGATACAAAAAGCCAGCCTTTCCATATAGCGCAGGATTGCTCACCTGCAGTCCTTGATAAACTACAGCATTGTCTAAAATTTGTTGAGCGCGCGCTTGGGCTTGGGCTGGAGTTATTGTCCATTCTGGTGTTGTACCGTAGCGGTCTGCGATAACCGCAAGCGAAGCTAGACCAAAACCTGTTGCTGCGATACTGGAATCAGTAGAAAATTCACCGTTTCTGACAAAACCGTTGGTCAAAATCCGGTCCCAAAAATAACGGGCTGCCTGGGCTTCTGTTTTATCAAGAAGTTCTTCGTCTGTCGGGGTAGATGCTACATTAGAAATTGTCAGCGCTTCGGCAGCGCTTGCGGTACTAAGGATGATGGCAGCTACAATCAAGAAGGATAGGGCTCTCATAAATTTTAGGCAACATAAATTATACTATATCGAAGCAAATTAAGATTTTTATTGATCTTTTTTAAAAGTAGCTACTGTCCCTGTTACATCACTTCGAACGGGGTGCTTGCCTGTCAAGTTGGGAGGATCGAACGAGGCTGGGAATTCTGTGATTACTGTAGCTATATCTCGCTAGAGAAACAATCGCGAGATGTAATCTTGCAATTATAAACTGGAGATTTTGGCCAGTTTTGCGGTTTTCTCGCTTCGTTTTTTGATCTCGACCGAATCTTTTTTCAAGGTGGTTTCGCTGACTACCCAGCGCTCTGGTACTCCAATCAAATCTGCATCCGCTAATTTCACTCCCGGGCTTTCGTCCCGGTCATCGTAGAGAACTTCCTCGCCTTTTTTAGTTAATTTTTCATAGATCTCATCCGCTTTTTTTGTTACTTTTGAGCTATTACCGATTGAGACTAAATGAATACCAAAGGGGGCGACATTCTCTGGCCAGATAATCCCTAGCTTGTCATGAAAAACCTCAACTATCGCTGCCATCAAACGGCCAACCCCGATACCGTAACAGCCCATGATAATCGGTTTTTCCTTCCCATCACGGTCAACGAAATTTGCTCCCATGCTTCCAGAATATTTTGTCCCCAGAGAAAAAACTTGTCCTGCTTCGATTGCGTTTGTTTGAGCAAGTTTCTTTTTACATTCCGGACAAGTGTTTTTAACCTTTTTCTCTTCCGCAAATTGTCTGTTTATCGCGTAACCACACGATTCACAAAAGAAAACCTGGTCTTCACCGACTGGCGCCGGAATTTGAAACTCATATGTAATATCTCCCCCAATACTTCCACCCGAAGCCTGACTAACCAATGTTTTTAGCCCAACCCGATTAAATATTTTTGTGTAAGCTGCTATTGCTTTTTTGAAAAACTCTTTGAAATCTGCTTCGTCGGCGTGAAAAGAGTAAAGATCTTTCATGAAAAATTCGCGAGTACGAAGTAAGCCTCCAGTGGAACGCAGCTCATTTCTGAATTTGTCTTGAATTTGGTAGGCGGAGAAGGGCAGATCTTTATAGCTTTTTACAGATCGTCGGGCCAGATCGGTAATTACCTCTTCGTGGGTTGGACCAAGTGCATATTCTTTCTCGTGGCGATCGCGAGTGACGAAAAGTGGAGGATCTATTGTTTCCCATCGGCCGGTTTCTTGCCAAAGAGTTTTTGGCGCAAGCACCGGCATTGAAAATTCTTGGCCGCCAAGCGCATCCATTTCGCTACGTATAATGTTTTCAATTTTTTGGTGAACTCGCCAACCAAGAGGCAAAAAAGTGTAGATTCCAGCCGCAAGCTGATCTATAAAACCACCTTTGGCTAGAAGTTTATGGGAGATAGCCTCTGCTTCTTTCGGGGCTGTCCTTAAAGTTTTTCCGAATAACTTACTGTACCTCATGATTACCTTTGTTTATCCTGAGCTTGTCGAAGGACATACGGCACTTAGTTTAGCGTCAAGCACGTAAACAGTCAAGCACGGATAGTTTCGTCAGCGGAATATTTTGATGATGTCGTTGTAAGTAATGATAAAAAAGAAAATTATTATAACTATATAACCCGCTGAATGAATGAGTCTTTCGATTTTTTGATTTACTTTTTTACC
>MHCP01000010.1:0-3648 GCA_001816655.1 Candidatus Woykebacteria bacterium RBG_13_40_15
ATATTATTAAAATCTTAGAAGTTATTAATTATATAAAATGAAACCAAAACAAATAGGTGTCTTATTTCTAATAGTGGCAGGGGTCTTGGTAGCTGGATTATTCTTAATAAGTAGGGGTGAGAATAGTAAAGATGAAAATTCCAATGTAAAAGGTCAGTCTCAAGTAATAGAAAATGTTACTCCAGAAAAAGCCTACAATTTGATCCAAGATAATAAGGAAAACGATGATTTTGTAATCCTTGATCTTCGAACGCCTGACGAATATGCAGGCGGACACATTGAGGACGCAACTAATTTAGATTATTATTCCGATACTTTTCGAGACGAACTTGAAAATCTTGAAAAGAGTAAGACGTATCTCATACATTGCCAAAGTGGTCGTCGTAGCACGGTAGTACTGGAAACAATGAAAAACCTTGGTTTCAAAAAGGTTTACAATATGACGAGCGGAATTGCAGGTTGGCAGGCGGATGGATTATCTACTGTTAAATAAACTATCTCTGAGAAATAAAGAATGAAAAAGTTCTATTTTCTAGCTGCTTTTGTGGTAATAGTTCTAATTACTATTGGTGGGTTTTTTACCTACAGAAATTATTTCTCCAAAGAAACTCAAACTTCGGTTGCGAAGACAAAACCAGTCACATTGGATTCTCAAAAAGAAGCGACCCATCTATCAAAAGTCGCTATGGCTAAGGGTGTCTACTGGATGAGGGGCGCGCCTTTTATCTGGAATGAAATTGAAAAAGAAAAAGGGAAATTTAGTTGGACAACGACTGATGATGCAGTTATTGGCGGTAAAGACAATTATTTTACCGGCGCCGTTTACCATATCGCTATGATTTGGCCTTATGCGAATTGGGATCAAAAAACTTGCCACAGTGGTGACAGGTATAAAGCCACAGGACATCTAAAAGAAGCCGGTGCGGAGTTATTAATAGGTAAACCTTGCAATATGGCTCGCTATACCGATTTCTTAACAAAAGTAGTTGAACGCTATGATGGTGATGGTACTGATGATGCAGAAGGTCTTGAAATTCCAATAAAATATTGGGAGATAATGAACGAACCAGAAATGCAAGGTGGTGGGATTGGTGGGGCCGGGGAAGAGTTAAAATTTTTTGTGGGGACTTCACAAGAGTATCTTTCGATTCTAAAAGCATCTTATGAAACAATAAAAAAAGCTGACCCAGAGGCCAAAATGGCCCACGCAGGGATGGCCGGAATGCAAAAGAGTTTTCAAGATTTTTGGGATCCGATTTTTGCAGGAGGCGGTGGTAATTTCTTTGATATTGCCAACATCCATTCAATCTCAACAGACGGACGGAGAGAGGATCTCTATGTAATAAAATTTAAAAAGTACTTGGAAAAGTATGGCGTAAAAGATAAACCGATTTGGGTTACAGAAGTTCAGTTTGGTCAGCTGATGGAAAAACCAAAAAATCTAAAAGAATTTGAAAAATTGATGGTAAGAGCGTCGGTTTTTTCTCTGGCCCAAGGTGCCGAGAAACTATTTTTTATTGAGAACTGGACGATGTGGGACAACAAAGAAATGTTTAAACCGCCGGAAGAAGACGATGAAAGCAAAAAAGAAACTAAAGGCGAGCCACCAAAATTAGATCTTTCAAATAACTCTACTCACAAAGTTTATCTAAATTTGGTAGATAAAATTAACTCTTTCGACAAGATTGAGACTATCAAAGAAAAATTCACAGAAGGTCAAGACGACCGCGAGGGCGCAACTTCACAGGTTGCTCAATATAAATTTGTAAATGGCGATAAAGCAGTGTATGTTTTGTGGGGAAACGCGGAGCTGCCAACCGAAATTACTGGAAAATTGAAAGTCACAGATATTTACGGTGTAAGCAGGGAAGTAGAAACTAGCGCTCTCCAGCTTTCCGACTCGCCTCTTTTTGTCGAGTTGAAGAAATAAAATCGAAGTTTTGAGTGGCTCTTTGAACCAAATTCAAACAAATGCAAAGTCACGACTCTTTCCTACATTTTTTAAAAAACAGGGAACTGGATGAGCTATATGCCAGTTTAGCAATAAGATCTTTTGCTATGGGAATGATTGGGATATTTATCCCGATCTATCTATTAAAGCTTGATTATTCTCTGGATTCGGTCCTCCTTTTTTATGCAGTTGCGTTTGCAACCAACGCGCTATTTATCATCCCAGCTGCAGGATTTTCCGCAAAATATGGATTTAAACATTCGATTTTTCTAAGTGTTCCTTTCTTGATTGCTCTATATCTACTTCTTTACTCACTTGGGACCTTTTATTGGCCACTACCATTGCTCGCGGCCGCGTTTGGGATCAACCGCGCTTTATTTTGGATGGGCTATCATATAGATTTTTCAAAATTTTCTGATAAAGAAAATAGATGGAGCGAGGTTGGATTTGCCAGGATGTTATTTTTCGGGTCTCATTTTCTGGGCCCCTTGGCCGGAGGAATTTTCCTCACAATCTTTGATTTTAAAATGTTATTTATTTTGGTTACTGTCCTACTTTGCATATCCATCACACCATTATTTTTATCAAAAGATGTCCACGAGCCTATCCACATCTCGACTGATAAAATTTTCACCTATTCAATGCTAAAAGAGGGCCTGGTTTTTATAGGTAGGGGAATAGAAACTGGGGTAAGTTTGGTAGTCTGGCCAATTTTCATTTTCTTTTCTATTCTTGGCAGTTTTACCGCTTTAGGTTTTGTATCAACCTTATCTTTATTTTTTTCTGCGGTTTCTATTGCTCTTATTGGTGTTTTTTCAAACATCAAGAAAGGTTTGGTGCTAAAAGTTGGAGCGTTGGCCACATCGTTTATTTGGCTGTTAAAAACTTTTATAACAACTCCCTTGCAAGTATATGTTGTTGACTCATTTCACGGAATTGTCCGGGCATTTGTGACAGTACCGCTAGATGCATTATCTTACGATAAAGCGAATAAGGCGGGGATTATCGAATATATTATATTTCGGGAAATACTAGTTGAAACTGGGCGGGTAATTGTATTTGTCGTTATGCTGCTGGCAGCAGATTTAGCTACTGGGTTGCTTATTGGTAGTGGAGCATCATTGTTGTTCTTATTGTTCTAAGAATACACATTTATTACTTCGCTTGGTGGGGTGCGACCCTTCGACTTCTTTCAACTTCTGGATAAAGCTTGTCAATTTCTTTTTGGATTTCAATTGTTCTTGATAGAGCGGTAATTATTTTCAGGTAGTGTTTTATGTCTTCCAAGGAAAGATTTCTTCCCTTTCGATCTTTCAACCACTTATTCAAAACTTGGTAGCCTCCAATGTGATAATTCCACACTTCTGGCCCCACTGGACCGAAGAATTGATAGTTGTTTATTTTTACTACTCCTGTTTCAGAAAAATATTTTTTGGTTTTACCTGCCTGAATCCAATATACCCCCGCTTGGCTCGTCGGTATATATTCAACCTTGTCAACAACATTTTCTTCGCTCTTGCCAAATAGGCCGACATTGGCACCCTCAAAATCATCAGATTTAAGTAGGTGTAGATTTACTAATTGCTTGCCCAGCTCTGCAAAACGATTGAAAATTCTAAGGCTTTTTGCGAATGGTATTCGTGGAAAGTCGATTTTCAGGAATTCCTGATATTTTTGGCGGTAAGTATTTGAATACA
>MHCP01000010.1:3673-6090 GCA_001816655.1 Candidatus Woykebacteria bacterium RBG_13_40_15
ATCCTCCGGCAAAGCCGACGCTCCAACTTCAGTTTTAACTTCGAGATAATCCCAAAGCTTATTGGAAAAATTGGCAGTTGGGATGTTTTTAGATTCAAACAGGCTCTGCTGGTCGCCGCTATTTGGGTAAATATTAAGAGGAAATACATAGGACACCTCACGTGTCTGTAGCGAAATCAAACACCGATCACAAACAGAATCGGAAACGAAAACATGGTAGAAAAAATTGGTTGACAACTGTTTGCTCGTCACTAACGCAATGTTTGGGTACAACATGTTTTTCATTATTACATCTCTAGCTCGCTGAAGGATTTTCGTGTCGTAAACAACGTAACGATTGTCGAATGGGCGGTAGCTGTATTTCCTAACCTGTTGGTTGAGATCTATTTTGCTCAGTTGGTCATACCACTTAGTAATTAAACTCCCGTCAATTTTATGACTGCTCATATACAATTCAAAAGAATTTTTGTCGTTTATAAGAAGCTTTCTAATTAAGGTTTGCTTTTCAAAGTCTACTAAAACATCGTCTTTACCGGTGGCAATGCCGGCATTATACCTCTCGAAAATATCTTCCAATGAGGGTAGGCTTTGATACTTATCGGAGTCTTCAAATGTCTTATTTGCAAAAAAATTATGCGGGGGGTTTGGATCTAACTGCTGCCACTTAGTATTCGATAGATTGTGCTCGTCTAAAAATGTATACTTTTCTTCACGCAGGCCCCACACATCGGCATAATTTATTTTCTTTTCAAGACCTTCTTTCTTAATTAAAAGGGTGACGCTGACACCTTGTTGTATATCAAACACATTTTCGTCTTTTCCACCCTCTGGTGTCTCTTCCTGCCTTTTCGCACTTCCATGTAAATTAAGAACATAAATTTCATTAAAATCCTCAAGCAGCTTACGTCGCATATCACGATGAATAAGGCCATCAAGATAAGAATTATTGGTGATCATACCAACGATCCCTTGCCCGGTTTTCTTTATTTTCCAATGAGCAAAGGCAATGAATTTTATATAATCGTCGGAGAGTGGTTGTATGTTTCTCTCTTCTTTTCTTACAATTTCTTTATAACTTTCGTAAACTTTATGCAATTCTGACCCTTCTTTTATAATGTTTGAAGAGCTAACAGAGTATGGAGGATTACCCAATATGACTAAAACAGGTTTTTCTTCTTTTACCTCGTAAGCTGCTTCGGATTCTTTTGAAATTTCGGGTGCGAGTAGAAGTGGTTTTGATGCAATTTTTTCCATCTCCAAAGTATTGGTTAGGAAAAGATTAAACCGGTCTTCTTCAGTGAGTTTGTAGCCCAGTTCTTCAAGCATTAGGCCAATTTTTAGATGCCCTATCGCATACGGAGCCATTAGAAGCTCAAAAGCATAAAAGTTTTTTAAGATGTGATCTTTCACCAAGCTTTTCCAACCACCTTCACCGTATGTTTTGGTAAACTCCTCTCGCGCTACGGCAATTGCTTTCGCAGGAAACGTCATGGTGCCGGCTGCCGGGTCAAGAACCAAAACCGATGGATCGGCAAACCCATCTTTCTTGCCAAATTTTTCTTTTAGTATCTTGTGAATCGATCGGGTAATATAAGAAACTACTGGTTCTGGAGTATAATAAACTCCTCTCTTTTCTCTTTCTTTGGGGTCATATTCTGCAAGAAATGTTTCGTAGAAATGGATGATCGGGTCTCGACCCTTACCTTCGGCAAAAAACTCATCTTTTATCTTCTTAATATCAGTGTGGGCCAAGATTTGAGCAATTTCATCTACCTGCCATTTAATGTGCTGGGGCACGTCTTGTCCGGAAATGATATGGAAAAGTCTTCTGAGTAATGGAATCGTATGGGGAATGTATTCATAAGCTAAACTTCTATTAAATTCCTTATCCTCGTTGTTGACTCTCGCTACAAAAAGGCCGAATGTTACTGTCTGGGCATACATGTCGGCAAACTCTTCCGCACTCATTTGCGGTCTGAGGGTGTTTTTGAACGTTTCGAATAATTCCTCTGTGGAAGTTACAATTTCGTCCTCTAGATTTATTTCTTCCAAGATCAAATCCCTAACCACGTGGGTTTTCCGAGCCAGAAGTTCGGCTAATTGCTTTGCGGTGTAAGCCCTCTGAATTACTGTCGAATAAAATCTTTCAAGTAGCGCTAAAAACTGCGCTTCATGAGTTAAAACCGGTTTTCCTAATTTTAATGTGACAGGCTGCGCAATAATTACAGAGTCAATTCTTTTGCCATCTTCATACAACCTAAATTCCGTAAAATTGGTAACAATAAGCTTGGGATATTCTTTTAGGTACTTTTCTATCTGATCTTGTTCTGTTTTGTTTAGTCGGTCCAGATCCCTACCCACGTCTTTAGCCTCAATATAGCCGATAAGTAGATTTTCTGGTGTTTCTATCTTAAAAT
>MHCP01000010.1:6108-6610 GCA_001816655.1 Candidatus Woykebacteria bacterium RBG_13_40_15
AGTTTCTCCCTTCGACAATTACCGAGATGTTTTTGTCTCTTGAGAATTCATTCAGCAGATTTTCTAGAACTGTATAGTAACTTCTTTCCGAGGCGGTACCTGTTTTGTGTTTTCTAACGATCTCGTTTAAATATTTTTGAATCATAATTAAAAACCTAACGTAAGCTAAGCTGACTCATTTTAGCAAATTTGAAGCTAAAAAGCGAGGGTTGATAAGCACGTCATAAACTTGCTTGGTTTAAATAACTAGGTATCTTCAGCATAAAGGTTGTTTTCTTGCAAAGAGTTTTGGGAAGCTCTAGAATCTAATTGTGGGTAAACTTCAAAAAATTCTAAGAAGACCGCTTGTTTTTATTCCGATTGTTTTGATCGTTATCATCGCTCTCGCGGTTGGTGGCTGGGCAGTCTTAAATTTTGGTAAATCCTCTGATTCTAGCCAAGATTCTGATCAAAAAGAGGCTCAACCCAAATCCCAAACCGCAACCGAATCTAGTAAACAAAC
>MHCP01000011.1 GCA_001816655.1 Candidatus Woykebacteria bacterium RBG_13_40_15
CACAGTCTGTCTCGAGAACCTCGCTAACTGCCTAGGCTCTGGTGACATCGAGGCCGTTGGTGATGTAACTAGCGGGGAGGCCTTCACAGATGCAGGCTCAAATGGTACTTCCCTTTGGTTTAACAACTCTGGCTTCCAGGGACAACTAACGGTTGGTACTCTCTCTGACAGCAACAAGACCTACACTCTACCCAATCTTACTGGAGCAGTTGCACTTAGTGTTGGTTCACTCACAAATGGATCAGTCCTATTTGCAGAAAGTGGTCTGATTTCTCAAGATAACGCAACCTTTTATTGGAATAACTCAACTGATAGGCTTGGGATTGGGACGGATAACCCTGGGGCTAAACTGGATGTCCGGGGTAATGCGATATTTAATGAGGATAGCGGCGACTACGATTTCCGAGTCGAAGGTGATAATGAAGCCTATATGATTATGGTTGATGCTGGTACCGACACCTTAGGTCTAGGAGATAATGTACAAGCAGATACTAGATTATATATTGGATTTGATACCTTAAGCGTTACTCAAGATGCAAGTAGCGAATTTGTTGATATAAATCCGGCTTTAACCGAAGCCGGTAGCGGCACCCACTCAATAATGGCGGGACTAAATATCCAAGCTCTCACTTTAAACGATGGTGCTGGAGATACGACTACTGCAACAACTCTTAGGGTAGCGGGCGCACCAAGCGGCGCTACAAATAATTACGCTCTGTGGATCGATGATGGGACTAGCCGGTTTGATAGCCTAGTACAACTTGGCGTGGATGAACCGGCTCTAACACCGAACATTGCTGGGTCGCTAAGATTAATTTCCGCTGACGATAACGCCTACTCGACAACAATTACCGCAGATACCCAAACTCAAAACATCAATTATACGTTGCCACCAAATGATGGCAGCCCAAACCAAGTCTTACTCACCGATGGTTTCGGCGACCTTAGTTGGTCTACTGTAACTGGCGCTGGTGGTGTTGATATAAACGGCACTCCTACCACGGGGCAGGCAACTTTCTGGTTTGACTCAAATACTATTGAAGGTGAGAATGCCTTCTTTTGGGGTAAGAATAATAATGTCTTAATTATTGGCGCTTCTTCACCTTCCGATGCAGCCGGCTCACATCTTCAAATCTTTGACAATTCCGGCACAGCGCAGCTTAATCTCCTTTATGACGGATCAAACAGCACTAGTTTCACAGTTGATAGTTCTGGTAATTTAACGGTCAACGCTACTGGCACAAAAACAGTGATTTCTGATGACTTGCAAGTTTCGGGTAATGATATTCTAAATTCTGGAGGAAATTCTGCCATTGATGTCAATTCTCGAACTCTTCAAAACGGGGCTTGGACCGCCAATTCCACCGCCAATCCTGGATTTACCGTCGGCGATGGTTCAACCGGCTACCTTAAGGTTGGCGGCTCAACTATATCTGACGCAGCAGGCAATCTCACACTAAACTCTGACACCACTATTTTAGCAATTAGCGACGCTACTATTCGAGGGGTGGGAGCTTTGACAATAGAATCAACTACCAGCGACCTCACCCTCGATTCTGGCTCGAATATCGTCAAGATTGCCGATGCCACCTTACTAGGAAACGGCGCCTTGACGGTCTCTTCTGGAGGGAGTGGAAACCTTACTTTGGATTCTGCTTCAGATACGATAGTTATCGCTGCAACTGACACAACAATTCAAAGAGTAGCGGCTGGTACATTTACCATAGATCTAAATGACGCTAATACAACCTATTTTGACATTATCAACGGCGGTGCTGGTGTTGCTGATTTGAAAATAAACGGCACGCCTCTAAGCGACACCGATGCAACCCCCGGTGCTGCGTTAGTCGGAACTTATGATGAGTTTACCAATTCTAATAGTGCTAATGTTCAAGATGTCTTGGATGACTTAGATGCCGCGATAACCAGCGGTGGTGGTAGCGCCATTTGGACTGATTCTACCCCAGGTACCGGTGCCGGTGTGATTTACCCAACCTACAACACCGATGATCTAGCCATCGGTGGGACTATTGTAAATGCCTCTCCATTCGGCGTTGACGAATCTGAGAACACAATATATATCGGTGAGGGTTCAAATAGTAATGGAACTATCACTTTCAAAGCTTCCGATGGAGATACTGGTAACTTAGCCTACAACATTGACGATCGGTTTGCTTTTACTGGGGGCGGGGTCCTATTTGATTTTGGGGCGGCTGAACAATTTATCATTGACGCGACTGACCCGAATAGTAGCTTGGCAGGTGCGATAGTGGACATCGACGTTGATTCTCTCACCGATAGTGGCATTGGAATCGATCTCAATTATGAATCACTTCTTACTAATAATGCGGGTACAGAAATGCAGTACGCTCTTTCAGTCTCTCCGGTCCAAGGCTCTACCGGTGCTAGCGGCACCCATGTACTTTACGGAATATATGTTCAAAACCTAGCCACCTCTGGCGTCCCTTCTGGCACCAACACAGAATATGGTATGCGTATTGGCACGGGCTACGATTACGGCTTGCAAATTGATGATGGGGTCACTACCGCACTTTTACTCGCTTCCAATGACGGCGACGCGGCTTCTGGGATTACGTTTGGAACTGGTGCAAACGCTGTCAATCTATATCGAAGTGCAAACAATACTTTACGTACTAATGGTAATTTAATTGTAGATTTGGACTTAACCGTTTCCGGCGGAGATATTATAGGAGCAAATAAAGCATCGATAGATTTGGGAGAAACAGCTGAGGGCCAAATCAGTTTCTTATCAAACAATGACATAGACAACTACATTTATTTATTAACTGAAAGTGACCTTCCCCAGATTTTCTGGGAGGGCTCCGAAACAAATGATCCGGGAGTAAGAGTCAATTCCGACGGAAAACTAGAATACAGAGATGACAACGATGCGTCCTGGACTACATTTGAAAGTATCAGCGTTGGTTCTGTCACCTTACAAACAGCCTACAATAATGACGCCGATAGCGCTACTGCTGAAATCCTGATGACTGCGAGTGATGGCTCAATCGTCTTTAAAACAATTGGAGGCGCCACCGACACCCAATTCCAAATCGCTGCTGCTTCAGCTCCAGAAATAGACCTTGTCAACATCACCAACACGGGCTTTGCTACAACGACTAATGGGGTAGATGGCCTGTCCATTGATTTTGTAACTGGCGATGGAGCAAGTGTCACCAACAATGCTCTAAATATCGCTGTCACCTCTGGGGGAACAGCTAGCGGTGATATAGTAAACGGCATCAATTTATCACTTTCTGGAGCAGGTGGAACAGAAACCGCTATCAATATTGGCTCTGGGTGGGATAAGGTTTTTGTTACAAACGCTGATCCGGTCGCAAGTGCAACAAGCAGCCTGATTGAACTTGGCGCTGCTCTTGTAGGAGGCTCTGCAAGCGGAACATATCTTGGAATAAACGCGGATGTGGGTTACGCTGGGGATTTCTTGAATTTTCAGGTCAATGGGACAACTAGCGCTAAATTAACAGCAAGCGGAGACTTGACTCTCGCTGGTGGCGATATCGTAGGAGCAGGCTCAACCGCAATTGATATCGGAGAGGCAACTGGCGGAGACATTACTTTTAGCAATTCAGCTGCAGCTACGAACGATACCTTGGCTTTAAGACCTTACGCAGCAGGTGCAGCAACGTTCAAAGGAATTTTAACTTCAAACGACTTAACAGCCGATAGAACCTGGGCCTTTCCGGATGCCACCGGGACTGTGGCTCTTAGTACCACTGACAAAAGAGTAGCGACCAAAATTGTCGCTGCGAGTAATTCCAGTAATCCAGATCAGGCCGATTTTAAAGCCGATGGTGCGGGAGGGACGGACGATGCAGTGACAATTGAAAATGCAATCGCTGCTCTTCCGGCCGGCGGCGGTGTTGTTTACTTACTTGAGGGAACCTACTATATTGGCGATGTTGCCAGCGATGGTGTAGACATCACCAAATCCAATGTTTCCATCATCGGCGTTGGACAAGCCACCATCCTGCAAAGAGGTTGGGATGCCACATCAGACGACGGAGTAATCACCGTTGGTGACGGGGGATCAGCCACGGTTACTGGTGTTACTATCGCCAACCTTTCTATAAATGGGTGCAGGGCGGTCGCAGGTAGCTGCTCGGTAGCATATACCGGTAGTCAAAATTTTGGTATTTACTTTAATTATAAGGTCACTTATTCAACTGTCCGTGAAACCTATCTTTATAGTAGCGACGGCGACACAATTTTCCTCCAAGGTAGTACTACTACCAACAATATTATTCAGGCTAATAGCTTCAATAGTAATAATGGTGATAATATTGTTTTAATGCTCGCCGTAAAAAACAACGTGCTTGGAAACAACATCTCAAACGGCCCCTGTATATTTCTCTCAACCAGCGCGAATAACAACACTATATCGGACAACTACTGCCAATCGGGCTCAAATGGTATCGAAATTTCCGCGAGCAGTAATAATACGATCAGCGGCAATGTAATCCAATCAACCCTTGCATCTGGAATTGCTAGTATTTACTTATTTGGCGCCAGCAACAATACAGTTACCGCTAACACTATCTCCTCGGCTGGAGACGTTGGAATTAGTATCGAAGGTTCGAGTAATAACAATATTATTACTGCCAATGTCATAAATGAGGTGGGATCCGATCCTGATGATGGTATATTTATGGTAGATTCTGACAATAACGTTATTTCGTCCAATCGACTTTTAGACGCAAGTAGCAGCCGCTACGGTATCAACATCTCCAACTCCACCTCTAATTACAATCACCTTATAGCCAACGAGATTACTGGATCGGGTTTTGCTTCAGGAAAAATTAACGATGCCGGCACCGGCACCACCATTCAACAACGGGATCAGTTTGAGATTGAATCGACAAGGACTTTGGGGACCCTACTTTCCTTCGGCATTCCCCAAAGCACTACTTTGATAGGAGCGCTGACTGGTACCGATATCAACTTGTTCAACAGTCTCATAGCCACCAATCAGAGTGTAACCGGCCAATATATTCGTCTCCCCACTGTAACCAATACCGGCACAGGTACTTATAATTATGCGGGTTTGAGTATACCTGACATTGTGGGGGGCTTGACCCAAAATAATGCTGCTGGAACAACCAACTTCTACGGCCTTGATCTTGACATCCCGGCTATCACTGAAACAAGTGGTACTATCAACGCCTATGGGATTGATATCTCAGCTGGGGCGGCGGGAGCGGGAAGCACTTTGCGGGCCTTAAACATTGGCAACGCTAGCGGCGCCAGCACAGATAAAACCGCCATCAACATTGGCTCTGGGTGGGATACTGGAGTTTCAATCGCTGAAATAGCAGGAGCTGGCAGTGGTATTGCTATCACCGGCACTGGAGCAAGAACCGGTAATTTAATTGATCTTACCACTGACGAGACTGGAGATGGTGATCTAATAGATATTAATGTTAATGGAGCCAAAGCAGCAGGCGGCAACATCATTGAAATTGAAACTAATGCTGCTGTTGCCAGTGACATCATCAGCATTACTACTAAAGCAGCCGCTACCTCTGGAAACCTAATCGACCTTAACATAGGTACTGTTGCTGACAGCGGTGATGCCTTCAATCTAACCATTGGTTCCTTAGCCACCGCCGCCCAAGCATTGGTAGTTTCCAACGCTGCTGCTTCCTCCACAGCAGGATGGCTCATGGATGTTGACACCTCGGCGGCTTGGACGCAGCCTGCTATTGACGTCGATCTTAACACGGCAATTTCAACAGGTAACTTCCTTGACATAACCTACAACAACGTTGCTCACACTGGAAATGCGATTGACCTAAACATGGGAACTAACGTTGCCGGAAATGCGATTGACATATCAATCGCTGGATCCCAAAATGCCATCCTGGCCATCTTAGGTGCCATTTCTAGCGGGACTGCCAATGGGCTGAATGTTACTCCCCCAGACATCACCACTGCTGGTGGAACAATCAACGGAATTAATATTGGCAGCATCACCACTTCAGGTGGGGCTGACACGGCTATCAATATTGGCTCTGGGTGGGATGCTTCGATTGGAATTGTTGATAATGTGGCTAACGCATTTACCATAAAACAAGGATCAAATTCTTACTTTGACATTAGTACTACTGACCTGACCCCTTCCCTCACCCTAGACGTTCCGGTTCAAGGAGGTACTTCAACTAATTTGAATATCGGCAACAATACTGGCAATACTGCGGTAAACCTAAAAGCCGGGACCGGCAACGTAAATGTCACCGGCAACCTCCAAGCCCTGGCTTCCACAAACTTCAATACTCAATTGGTTGGTGGAGCAGAGTTAGGCGTGTCTGGTGCTAAGGTTTATGTTTCTGGCCGATACGCTTACGAGGTTCAGGATAGTGATGGTGGTGCCGGATATGAATTCAGAATTTACGATGTTTCCAATCCTGCTTCGCCAACAGCGGTTGGTGGAACCAATTTGGGTTACCTTGCCCAAGGTCTCCACGTCTCTGGCCGGTATGCTTATGTGACTAATAATTCCGATGACAGTACCGGAAATGAATTTCGCATCTTTGATGTCTCCAATCCCTCTTCTCCTACCGAAGTCGGCGGATATAACTTGGGTGCCCACGGCTGGGGAGTATTTGTTTCGGGCCGATACGCTTACGTGGCTAGAGACAGTGCCGCAGGCAATGATCTCATTATCTTCGATGTTTCCAACCCAGCTTCTCCAAATCCGGTTGGTGGTGTAGATTTAGGCCAAGGTGCGCCTAAGGTGTATGTTTCTGGGAGATATGCCTATGTGGTTAAGGGTTCTAGTGTTGGTACCTGCTCCGGTGCCGATCAAACCGGCTGTGAATTTGTCATTTATGACGTTTCTAATCCCACCTCGCCAACAACGGCTGGTTGGTATGATCTTGGAATGACTACGGGGTATGCCTGGGATGTGTATGTTTCTGGGAGATATGCCTATGTGGTTAAGGCAAACAATGGCATTGCCAACGATTTTCTCATCTTCGATGTCTCCAACCCTACCTCCCCAACAGTAGCTGGTGGAGTAAATCTAGGTTATAACGGCTATGCTGTATATGTGTCAGGCAGATACGCTTATGTAGTTCAAAGCACCGATAGCGGTACCGGCAATGAACTTCGCGTCTTCGATGTCTCCAATCCAGCCTCCCTTAGCGAAGTCGGGGGGTATAATCTAGGTGTTGACGGCTGGGGAGTGTTTGTTTCGGGCCGATACGCTTACGTTTCTAGAGATACTAGCGGTAGCGATGAGTTACTCGTCCTTGACGTTACCGGCATTGAAACCACCTCCCTTCTTGCCCATGCTTTTGAGGCCGGGAATGGCCAATTTCGCGATGATCTAATTATCGGCAATCAGCTCCAGGTGACTGGCGGCGCGGTGATCGGCACCGATGGTCTCCTCTCCAACGGCCCAGTCGGGATAAGCGCTATAAACACCGCTAACTCTGGTTTAGACGCCTTAACTCTCTCGGGAACTTTGGCAGCCTTTAACGGCTCCGATACCTTCCGCGGTCTTTATCTAAATTACATCAATACTGCCTCTCATACTGGTTCAAATACAATAAACCTTTTCGATATTGCAAATATTGCTGGCCAGGCTAACGCTACTCTTAACGCAATAAACATTGGGCAGCTCACCTCTAACACCGCCGCTGCCGAAACCGCCATCAACATCGGCAGTGGGTGGGACATGGCTATAAATCTGGCGGATAGCTCTTCAATTGGCCTTGGAGCAAGCGCTGGAAGGCTAGCCTTTGCCTTAAATGGGGCTAGTGCTGACACAGTCACCCTCAATAGCGCCAACTTTGTTGTCCAAAATGATCTTTTGGTTAATCTCTCGGCGATTGACCACGGCGACAGCGCTCCCCAAGGACTCAAACTTCCTCAAGCAAATACACTTACAGCGATTTCCGGCGGCGGTGAGGGTTACATTGCCTACGACCTTGACGGTAATAATCTCAGTTACTTTGATGGTTCAAGTTGGTTAGCCGTAGGCACTTCGAATTGGACCGATGGCGGCACTTATCTTTACCCTAATAATTATGAGTCGGTCCGAGTTGGTAGCGACGCTACCCATTACATTGACATTGCCCACGACGGAACCGACGCCACCCTCTCTTTTGCCCTTACGAATGCTTTGAATATAAACATTGGGACAATTGATCTTTCCGCCCAAACAGTTGATGTTACCTTAAACGCGGCCGCTGATGCCCTAAACTTCGACTCTAACACCCTCTCTATAGACGCTTCAAACAACCGAGTTGGAATCGGACTCAACAATCCAAGTGCTGTTCTAGATGTAACAAACAGCAACACAACTAATCTTTTATCGCTTTCTACCACAGGAGCGGTTACAACTCCTACTGCCCTTGCAATCTCTGCTACCAGTGGTTCAGGTATAATAACCAACGCGATCGACGTTTCAGATACAGAAATTGTTAACGCTATAAACCTAGGGGAAAATAACATATTAATGACCGATTCTGGAACGGTCAATTGGAGAGATGGCACATACAATCTTTTTACCTTTAAGGATTTTTCTACTCAATTTGGTGGGGCTGCTTTGGCAGGCGCCTGGATAGATAAGAATTCTTATTTTGGTGAAGAGTTTACCAGAGAAAGGGCGCAAGTAAGTATTACAGGTAACTTTACCTTTGGGGATACAACTGCCTGGGGTTCTTCCGAAGTCGGTGTGTGTACCTGGGACATTCAAGATAATACAGCAAACGGAATTCTCCAGCAGACTTTTAGTGGTGGCACAGCCTGCCTACTTTATCTTGGCGATGATGCAGGAACAGCAAGTCTAATCTTTAACGCTAGCAACAGACCTATAATTCAAATGAAGGTAAAGCCTAGTGGGTCGGGCGCTGCTTATGACTTTTGGGTAGGTCTTGGTGATTCAAATTCAGCCACCACCACTCCGCCGACAAATGGAATATATTTCACGAATAACGATAGCGGTTACTGGACTGGGGTAACCAAAGTCGGAGCCAACTCAACTGTTAAAACTTGTAGCTCAACTATATCCACGACCACATTTGCCTATCTTAGAATCGAAGTAAGAAGTACTACTGATGTTCGTTTCTTTGTTGATTCCAATGTTGGTGATGGCATAGTTGAAGAAGAATGTGGAACTAGCACAACCTATATCTATACAGCAGGCGGTTTGGCAGGAAATATTATGCATGCCTTTGTGGGAAATCTCTATGTTGATTATTTCCGAGTCTGGCAAGATGATTCCATCCCAATAGATTCGGATAGCGAAGAAGGGCTAGGCTCTAGTGACAGCACCGAAATTATTACTCCAACTTCCGGACATGACATTGCCGGCAGATATTCAGCGGCTGACGCTACAAGTCTATCCGCGGCTGATTTGGTCAGTTTAGACACAAGCGGAAAGGCTATACTTTCTGGTCAATCGTACGATCCTAATATTCTAGGGGTAATTTCCACTTCGCCGAACCAAATCCTTGGTTATGATGGCGATTGGACAACCGTAGAAGTATCTCTAACCGGTCACACTCCTATTAAAGTCTCAACGGAAAATGGGGCGATACAGCCTGGAGACCCACTCACTAGCTCCTCTACTCCCGGTGTGGCAATGAAAGCCACGCAAAGCGGGCCGATTGTTGGAAAGGCGCTTGAGCCATTTGATGGCTCAGTATCAAGTATCACGTATCAAGTATCAGGTGAAGAGTTTGCCGGAGGCAAGATTATGGTGTTTGTGAGCGTGGGATGGTACGTTGCCCCGCTTGGCGATAATCCGCCGGCTGGCGAAGGTAACTTCACTAGTATCGACGTGGGGACTTTGACGGCTGGAACGATAAATAGCCAAGTGCTTTTTGTCGGCGATCGTAAGCTTAGCATGGCTGCCACTGGCGCACTAATAGTCGATGGTGAAATGAATATCCTTGGCGACCTCTCGGTTGGAGGCGACCTAAAAGTAGCAGGAGCGATAGATACGAAAGAATTGACTACGGAAAAGCTAAATATTGCTACTCCTTCTGCTGAACCTGGCGAAATTTCTAAAGCATCGACTGGAATTGAAATCTTAAAAGCTGGTGAAAATGTTGTTACTATTAAAACTTCCGCAGTAACAAGCGATTCTTTGATATTTGTCACTCCTACTACTGTGACTGATAAAGTACTTTCTGTAACTAAAAAGATAACTGGAGATAGCTTTGAGGTAAAGATATTGAATCCATCGGACCAAGATATACAGTTTAATTGGTGGATTGTGAATTAGTTAAAAGTTCAAAGTGCAAAGTTAAAAGTCTATGAGAGCTAATAATAATGAAGATTTTAGAAGAAAACTAATAAGTAGGACTTTTGTTTTAGCTAAGAAAGTAATTCACTTAGTAGATAAATCCCCTAACAAGAGGTCCGCTTGGGTAATTTCCGACCAATTAATAAGGGCCACAACAAGTATTGGAGCAAATATCATCGAGGCGCAAGCGGCAAGCAGCAAAAAGGATTTTATTAACTTTTTGAATCATGCTCTGAAAAGCGGAAACGAAACAAAATTTTGGTTATCTCTAGCAAAAGAAATCATGCCAGAAACTGCTGATCAAATCAGCGATCTTCTAAAAGAGGTGGGAGAGTTAACTAAAATTCTCGGATCAAGCATTTCGACACTTAAAGGAAAGAACAAACTTTGAACTCTAAATTGCAATTTTTAACTTTGAATTAAAAATAAGCCACTTGACAGGATTTATTAATATAGTTAGACTAAAGAGCGATTACTAAAAAGAGGGTAAAAAATGAAAGAAACAATTTCAATTTTGGCTACTAAAACGATACAAATCGGGCTTGTACTTTTAGCTTTTTTGATTCCAATTTTTTTCCTACCGACAACTAGCGAATTTTATAATTTCAACAAAGTAACGCTTCTCGTAATCGGCACTTTCTTCCTTCTATTTGTATGGGGAATAAAGATGGTGGCAGAACAGCGGGTACGGATAACAACTACCCCACTTGATATTCCGCTACTTCTTTTCCTTGGAGCATTTGTTTTAGCTACGCTTTTTTCGATTGATCCTGTGGTTTCTTTTATTGGTGCTCACCCGGTGTTTTTTGGATCGCTGCTCTCAGTAGCAGCTCTTATCATACTTTACTTTTTAGCTGTGGTTCATCTTGATAGCACTTATAGAAGTGCTCTTTTGGTTGCCTTTGCGGCATCTGCCACGGTTTTAGCTGCCTGCCTAATCGCTTATTACTTTGGGCATCCCCTGCTTTCGCAGTCATGGGCAAAAGCGAGAAACTGGACTCCAGCTGGCAATCTTGATTCTTTAGCTTTCTTCCTGGCAATCGCTTCGCTTCTAACAGCCTCACTTGCTGTCTTTACAAAACAGCAAATTATGAAGTACATATTATTTGTTCTAGTAGCTATACAAATAGTAGCTTTAATTTTGATAAATAGCCTCTTTTCTTATATAGCCATCGCTACAGGAATTGCCTTCATAGTGTTATTTTTAACCCAAGTTAAACTAAATCAAGACGACAAGATTGGACTCATTATAATTTCGGTTATTGCTGTAGTTTTAGCGGTTTTAGTAAATGTAAGCCCACTTGGCGATTCAATAATAAAGCCGCTTATTGCGGGCAGTGACAAGAATGTCTCTATTACTAAACCGATACGGCTCCCATTGCAAGCTGCTTGGCAATCAAGCGCCTCCTCCCTAACAATTAGGCCAATTTTTGGCAGTGGGCCGGGAACTTTTGGGACAATTTTCCCTTCATTCAAACCAATCTCACTGAATGCGGTTAATACAAATAATGTTTGGAATATAAGATTTGACCAGCCCAATAGCGGCCTACTTGATATTTTAGCTTCGACAGGAGCGGTAGGAATAATTGCTTTTCTAATTTTGGCTTTCGTTCTTTTGAGGGTTTTAATTTCATTTTCTAATAAGTCGGAGCTTGTGCGTAGCAATCCCTTTGTAATATTTTTACAAGCATCGCTAGTCGTCTTCCTTTTCGGTCTTATCTTCTTTGATTTTTCAGTGATTACTGCTTGTGCCTTCTTTTTAATTACAGCTGCTTTCTTTACCCTTGTTCGTGATTGGGGGTCAAACCTAGCAAGTGAAGTTGATCTTGAGCTGGTAACTTTGAAGGCGGGGGCAATAAGAGCTGTCAGCGCAGACGAAAAAGCTAGGCCAAATTCCTTTGCGTGGGTTATATTTATTCCCGCAGTGCTTTTATTCGTCGGGGTGATATTTCTTTCCTGGAAAACATATCAAGCTGAATTTTATTACCGAAAGGCAATCGTAGCATTTAATGACAACAAAGCTGACGAAACCAGGAAGGAATTAATCGCCGCTATAAAGGCAAACACCTACCGGGACACTTATCACCGGGCCCTTCTGGTCACCGATCTAGCTATCGCCCAGGCATTAAATAGGAAGGGCGATCTGTCTCAAAACGAGCAAAATACCCTTGCCGCCCTGGTTACTGAAGCAATAGCTCAAGGAAAGATAATAACAGGTTATGAAGGTAGTGGACTAGGCGTATTTCAAATAAAGAAAGTACCAGGCACCTCTAGTTATAATGTAGCAAATTGGGAAAGTCTAGCTAATGTTTATGCTAATATTGGGGGAAACTTAAGAAACGACGCCTCTGTCCACGCTATTAATACTTTCTCACAAGCCGTCAGGCTAGACTCAACCAACCCAAGGCTCTACGAAGCTTTAGGAAATGTTTACTTTAACCTGGGAGACGTAGATAATGCCATAAAAAACTTTGAACTAGCTACCTCAGCAAAAGTTGACTACGCGTCAGCCCATTACAACCTGGCACAAAGCTTGAAGAGAAAAGGAGACAATCCAGCTAGGGTTGTAAATGAGCTTTCATATACATTGCAAATCTTAAAGAACAACAATGAGAAAAGCAGTGTAATTAATCAAGTACAAAAAGAACTAGATGAAGCACAGAAAGAATTGGAAAAGGCTCAGCAAAAAGCCCAAACCCAAAAGCCAGCTTCTACAATTACTCCAACTGCTAGCCCAAGTGTAGCTCCTAAATAATTCACTAGGTAGATTGATTTACAGTTGAATCTTGTGAGGTTACCCACCGTACAAGTGGTGGACCTGGACGGATTTGAACCGTCGACCTCGCCCGTGCGAGGGGCGCGCTCTGGCCAACTGAGCTACAGGCCCGCAGTAGACACTTAAGGAAAGTTGAACCCTTAACCCTTCCTATACCAATTTGGTGGACCCAGCCGGACTTGAACCGGCAACCTCTTCCATGCCATGGAAGCGCTCTACCAATTGAGCCATGGGCCCAAATTGTTACGGGGCTGCAACTAATACTACCGACAGGCAAATAATTGCGACACAGGCCCACGTTAGTTTATAGTTTAGGACCAAAGAGCACAACGAATTTTACCAAGAATTAAACTTAACCTCAAGTGACTATCTTTAACCTTATATCTTAGCCTTAAATCTTTCTAATCAGTTCGTCTTGCAAAGTCCTTATACCCTCCCCACTCATGGCAGAGATAGGTAATACTTTGATCTTCTTATTTTTAAATTGAGATATTTTGTTCTTTAAATCATCATCGGTAAGTAGATCAATCTTAGTCAAAATGATAATTTGTGGTTTATCTACTAATTCTTTAGAGTGAGACGACAGTTCATTATTTATAATTGTAAGTTTTAAGGTTGGGTTTTCCTCTTCGGCCGAGATTAAATGAAGCAGAAGTTTAGTTCTTTCAACATGCCTAAGAAATAGATCACCTAACCCCTTGCCCTTCGAAGCTCCTTCTATCAAACCAGGAATATCAGCCAAAACTAGCTCTTTTCCGTAGCCTGCCCCCCGAAGCCTTGGCGAAGGGGGGTGGTGCATAACCCCTAAGTTTGGCTCCAGTGTTGTAAAAGGGTAAGAGGCAATTTTAGGAGTAGCAGAAGTTAATTTTGATAAAAGTGTGCTTTTTCCGGCATTTGGAAGACCTATCAACCCAACATCGGCCAAAAGTTTCAACTCTAGCACCAATTCAATTTCTTGTCCTTCTTCCCCCGGTTCGTGCCACCGCCATAAATCTTTCTCGCTATATCCTTCTGATATCTTAGATCTTAGATCTGATTTCTTAATATGGGCATTTCCCCGACCGCCTTTTCCACCTTTGACTATCATTACCTTTTCTCCTACGCGAGTTAAATCTGCAAAAAGATGTCCTTGGTTGTCAGTTACCTTCGTCCCAGCTGGCACTGATAGAAACAAGGTGCTGCCTGCTGCTCCTTTCTTATGCTTTTCCGCACCTCGAGCGCCGTCAGTAGCCTTGAAATCCTTCTTATAACGATACGGGAGTAGCGTGGTTAGGTTTTTATCAACCGCTAGATAAACATCACCGCCAGCTCCTCCATCACCACCGTCCGGTGGTCCAAGGCTTCGTCGCCCTTGCTTCGCGAAGGAGACAGCGCCGCTACCTCCCTTTCCTGCTTTAACTTTTAGCCTAACGTAATCAATCATATTTATAAATTTAGAATGCAGAATTAAGAATTTTAAGATTCAGATTAATCTTAACTAAAAGTAACAATAATTGCATTATGTTAAAATTAAGTTGTATGAGAAAAACATTTCAAAAAGCTATTCTCATAACAATAGTACTTGTTTTTAGCTTTTTACTTCCTGCCTTGCCGGCAGGCAGGTTTAATTTTTACTTAAACTCTGTTTACGCTTTTCAGCAAAGCTCAACTAATTACCAACTAGAAGGTGATTTTAATATCTTTTCTGGTTCAAAAAGCTCTAGTAATTATAGCCTTACCGACACCGGCGGTGGCTTGGGACCAGGGGCTGGTACTTCTGAAAATTATGGTATAGGCGCTGGTTTTCAATATGTCCTGGCAAAGTCGCCAAATATTGCCTTTACTATCTCCAAAAATTTAATTGATTTAAACGTACTTTCTGAAGCTTCAATTTCGAAGGATACTTTAGATCTTCTGGTTACAACAAGTCTATCTCGGGGCTACAAAGTTTATATAAGTGAGGACCATGATCTCCAAAGTGGAAGTAACACAATTGTTGTTTCAGACGGCACTATAAACGCTGGAGAGCAGGAATATGGGGTAGCTACTGATAAAACTCTCCAAGATGTAGCTAACAGTGATTGTACTGAAAATGATTCTATTTCTGCAATTACTACCTCAAACCAAAGCGTTGCATCAGCAACTACTGATGTTACGGGAGATCCAACGCAGCTTTGCTTTGCCGCTTCAAAGACTGGTAGCACGCCGGCCGGAAGTTATAGTCACACAGTAACATTTATAATTGTCGGTAATTTTTAATTGGTGTGTAAAACTAATTGCTTGACAGTCACCGTTCAAGTCTGAGATAATTTCTTCAAGTTGATAAAAATGAAAAAAATAGGAATAAAAATTGTTCTAGCTGTCTTTGTAGTCTCTCTTATCTTCCCCCTATTTGCCGGCAGGACTGAGAGTGCTAACTTAACCACAATGAGCGACACGATGAGCCGTCTTAAAATTAGCCAGAATTCAAATCACACAATTGTCTTTACCACCCCAACTGGTGTAGGTGCGGGAGAAAAAATCAAGGTTACTTTTTCCTCAGGTTTTGCATCGGGTTTAAATGGTGTAGATTTTGCTGACATGGACCTGGCAGATGATGGGAGTGACCTAGCTTTGGACGCCACTCCATCGGGAGCAACTTGGGGAGCAGCAGTTTCCACCAGAACTGTTACTTTTACATCTGGCACGGGAACCATCGTAGCAAGTTCTGTTATAACAATCGAAATTGGCACAAACGCTACTTACGGAGTGCCTGGAGACACGCAAATTGCTAACCCAGGAAGCTCTGGGAGTAACACAATAAATCTCGCTATAACAACCGCCGCTGATGCTGATATAGATACAGGAAGTCTAGCTGTAGCTATCATGGATGAGGATCAGATAACAGTTTCAGCAACAGTCAATCCAACCATTACCTCAGAATTACTTGATAGCGGTAATAATCCGGTTAGTACATGTGGTTTAGGCACTCTAACAACAGCCTCAGTTAGCGGATGTATATACAAAAATAGAGTTAATACGAATGCTACCAGCGGATACAGTGCAACAATAGTTGAAAATGGTAACCTATGCAATCCTTCAGTTGCTGTTTGTACATATAATATAACTGACGTTGCTGATGGAGCCGTAAGCACTGCAGATTCTACTGATGAATACGGAGTTTCGACAAGCGACGCGAACGCAACCGGAATAACTGCTGATTACGACGGTACTTGCGGAACCGGGGCGACTGAAGATGCATCTGCTATTACTGGATCAGCCCAGATTTACGCAGATGAATCAAGCCCCCAAACAAATGATGACACAACACTCTGCCATTCAGCCGTTATTCTTGGTGCGACAGCTTCTGGTATTTACAGTCATATCGTAACTCATATTACAACAGGAAATTTTTAATAAATGAAAAAACTGCTCTTCGCTGCCATTTTTAATAAAAAAAACCTGCTTCTCACAATACCTGTTTTTGCTCTCTTTACCACCGCTGCTTTAGTAAAAGCCCAGACTGATCAACCAACTACCGGAGCCTTCGGTTTGGCCGTCTCTCCCCCAACCCTTTCTCTAACAATGAATCCAGGGGAAGTCAGAACAGAAAAGATTATTATTGAAAATGTAACCAATCAAGCGACTACATATTATCCAGAAAAAGATGATTTTGTTGCTCCAAAAGATGAAAGCGGTACACCAACTTTTATCAGCGAGGAAAAAACTTCGAGTACTTACTCCTTATCGAAATGGCTTACTATCTCTAAGGCTTCAATTACTTTAGCTTCAAAAGAGAAGCAAGTAGTAGATGTGACAATTTCTGTTCCAGCAAACGCTGAACCATCTGGGCACTTTGGAGCGGTTTTGTTTGGAACCATTGCTCCCAATACAGAAGGGACTGGAACAGGTCTGCAGGGAAAGATAGGAACATTGATCTTGGTCAGAGTCGCGGGAGATGCCAAAGAAAATGGAGTCGTTGCTAGTTTCACAACTGACAAATCCATCTACCAAAAACCGCCTGTAAATTTTGTAAGTCGAATAAGAAACCTTGGCAACGTCCACTTTGCACCAAGTGGTGAAATAGTTATCAAGGACATGTTCGGCAGAAAAATTGATTCTCTCAAAGTAAATGATGTCGCTGGTAATGTCTTGCCAGATAGCGTTAGGAAGTTTGAAAATAAGTGGGAAAAGTCTGTCCTCCCCGGCCTTTATAAAGCCGAACTACTTTTATCTTACGGTACTCCGCAGAAGAGTCTTACGGCAAGCGTATCCTTTTGGATCCTACCGTGGGTACAAATTTTGATCGGTTTGGCAATCTTGGTGGTAGTAATTCTCCTACTTGTTCTGGGAATGAAGCGCTACAACCGTTATATCGTCTCAAAAGCGGAAAATAAAGAAACGCCTACCTCCACCCCACCGACTGTTCAATGGTAACAGCGCTCGACTTCAACATCCTATTTTCTCAATTTGGTTCACCATAGTTAATTTTGATATAATCCAGCACACGATTCTTGCAGGTTCAGTGGAATCCCGATACACATGGGCACTATGTACACACCTGGTGTGTACATAAACACCAAGAGTGTACATCACACAATCGGGTTAGTCGAAGAGATGGTGTTTTAAGATTTCGAGGCTTTTAGCGTAGTCTGCCTGGTCTAAAGTAAATCTTTCATAATCTGCATTTGTTTTGAAATAAGACATTACGCTCTGCAATTCAATCGGCACCAACTCAGAGCTCTTCCCTGCCTCTAGATTCAAATACCTTGGGTAAGAAGACCAGGGGTAATTTCTTAAATCAACTACCAAGTTTGACACCAACGGGTTTAAATGTATGATTTGGCATTAGACAGAAGGCAAGGATTTCTACTAACTGACCTTCGGGAAGCTTGTTAAAATTCTGTTTTGGTCGTGATAATCGATTATTAGTGGGGCGGTAGTAATGTGCTATTGTTTCAAGGAAGTGAGCGTAATCATGATCGCTTAGAAATATATTCCTTTTCTCAACTCCCCTATTAAACAGGTGATAAATTTCGTTTGTTACAAGCAAGGGCTTTCTTCTCGGCATAATAATGCTTATATTATAAACCCTCTACCGCCTCTTGTACACACCTGGTGTGTGCAGTGTGTGCATAGTGTACTACTTATCCTTTTTTACTTTTGACTTTTGACTTCAAATATGGTATAAAAAAGGTATAATTATACGTTTGTGAGTTTGTTGGAAGCCTAGGACCTACCAATGAACATTCTGCCCAACGACGACCCCGTTGGCGGGGTCGTTTTTAAATATAAAGAGTACTTAAAACAAAGCGGTTATTCTACTCCAACCGTTAAAAACTACCTCTCAGATTTACGCTATTTTTGTGATTGGCTGAAAAACCATCACAAGGATTTGTTTTCACTGACAAAAGGCGATCTTGATAATTATCAATTTCATCTCTCGATAATCTTCAAAAATAAGCCGTCGATAAACTCCCGCAAGGCTTCATCGCTTCGCGGGTTTCTGTCCTGGGCTACTAAAGAGCAGATACTTTCTATTCAAGAAACAGCATTAATTCAAACTGAAAGCAAGCTCACCTCAGCAAAAAAATTAACTTGGTTTCTATCCCTCATCAGCTTCAAGCCAGCCCGCGAAAGAATAAGCCATTTTACTAGCTATAGACCAGATTGGTATCACCGCTACCATCGCTGGAGTTTTGCAGCCACTCTCCACTATATAGTCTTGATAAGCTTTCTAGTTGTGGCTGGTGGTTCTTTGATATATTTCTATATATTTAGACCAGAAATGAACCAGACAAAAAAGGAGTTTGTAGCTGAACTTGGAAGCGTCCTAGCAGCTTCCCCACCAAAGATTCTTTCCTTTCAAGGTAGACTTACTAACCCAACCACAGGACAGCCAATTATTATTGCTACCAATATAGTATTTAGAATTTACACTTCTACCAGCGGGGACACTGGTAGCCCCTGTGCCAATACTTGCAAGTGGGAATCGAAAACCTGGAGTGTAACCCCAGACGCAAACGGTATTTTCTCGGTCACTCTTGGGGACACAGGAGCTAGTGATACAGAGATTCCAGACACCCTTTTTACTGATAACCCAACTCTTTACTTGGGTGTTAAGGTTGGGGCTGACGCTGAGATGGCCCCAAGACAGAGAATTGCTTCTTCTTCTTACGCTTTGAACTCTGATGCCCTTGAAGGTTTTCACGGATCCCAATCCCCCGGGGCCAATCAAGTACCGATCCTTGATGGAAGCGGCAACTTAATGTTCGCCGGGGCCGCGACAATTGGTACTAGCGCAAATGCCCTGACGCTAGATTCAGCTTCGGGAACACTTGCTCTTGGCTCAGGAACAACGACAATATCTTCGGCTGGAGCTTTGACTCTAAATTCGACTACTAGCAGCGCTGTTACTCTAGATTCTAGTACCACAGGGACAATTAATATTGGAAACAACGCTAATGCCAAGACAATTAATATCGGCAATGCCACAGATACTACCCTAGTCAATATTGACTCAGGAACCAGCGGGGTAACTATCGATTCTACCGGTACCGGAGACATACTGGTTAATTCAACCGATACTCTTCTACTAGATTCGGCTGGGGTCTTAGAGTTGAATTCGTCAGCTGGAGTAATCTCAATCGGCAACGATGCTGTGGCCCAAAATATCAATATTGGTACTGGAGCCGCTGCACGAACAATTACAATTGGAAATACAACCACCACTACCGGAATAGTCTTAACCAAAGGCGCCTCTGGTGAAATTACCCTTACTGGCTACGATGCTACCTGCACTGCTTTGGAAACTGATGCTGATGGGCACCTAAACTGCGGAACTGACGATGGCGGAGGTGGCGCTCTTCACCAAATTACTGCCGCCACTGGTGACAACAGCATAAACAATGCCGCATGGAATCAAGTCTGGAACTGGCAGTTGGCAGGAGCAGAATCAGGCTTTAAATTTGCCGAAAACGCTGCGTCAACGGGAGGCGGAACAAATGATCAATTTATAGTCGATATTGCTACCCTAGCAACCTCTACGGCAGGACCTCTTCGGGTGACCTCAAATTCGATAGATACTTCCGATATTGTCTTTAATTTAAACAGCCTTGGGGACATAGAAATCCAGGATGCAGGAGCTGCTTTTGCTACTTTTGCTGACGATGGGACGATCACCTTAGGCAAATCTGCCGCAGCATCTGCAATCAACATCGGCACTGGAACAGCCGGGAATACAATTTATATCGGAACTGACAATAGCACCAAAGACACTATTTCTATTGGCTCGGCTTTAGATGACGTAGCCATTACTGGTGATGATTGGTCAATGACTAATGCGGGCGTGCTGCAATTTGGAGCAACCGGAAGCTATGATACCAACCTTTACCGCTCCGCAGCTAACACTTTAAAAACTGATGATTCTATTATTTCCGCCGGACTTGCTTCAGTCAGTGGTAGCAATTCAGTCTCAAATGTTCCCTACAATCTTCTAACCGACAAGGCTACCACTAACCGAGTGGTCAACCCTTCTTTTGAGGTTAATGTTACTGACGGCTGGCAGGCTTATGGTGGTGCTGTAGCGGGCGATCTTTCCCAAAACGCAACGCCGTATGTGGGAACTTATTCAATGAGAATTTACAAAACAGGGGCTGCTATTAACGATGGGGCACAAACCACAACAATGCCAGTAAGTGCTTCAACAAAGTATGTTGCTTCTGTCTTTGTCATAGCAGTTTCAGGCTCGCCAACATTTAAAATCAGCTTGACTGGTGACAATAGCGGGCAAACTCAAAGCGGCGAATACACTGCTAGAGCAGTAACTAGATGGCAACGCTTCTTTGTTTATAAACAAAGCAATAGTTCAGACACAACATTTACTTTTGAAATTTATTCCTCGGCTGCTCAAAATTTTTACATTTACGTTGATGCAGTTCAGCTTGAACAAGTTTCCTGCAATAAGTCTTCTTGTGCCACTTCCTACGCTGATGGCTCTCTCGGACCAGAGTATGCTTGGACAGGCACGGCCCACAATTCAAGTTCGACTAGAACTACCGGTATTAAATATTTGGGTGGGGGCACTAGCGGGCCGGATCTCTACATTGGGGGCGGTGCTTATTTCGAAGGCGGAAGCGGGGATATTGATCTAAATGGTACGATTAACGCTACCGATTCTTCGATATTAAGTTTATATTTCTTAGGCACTCAGTACTTAAGCCCCAACCAATTAGCTATAGCCGACGTTAGTGGGGATGGCAAGGTTAGCCTCGATGATGATATTATACTTTCTTCTCTTATATACGACACCTATCCCAACAAGTACGACCCGAAAAGATTAATCGGTAATTTATACGGTGCCGGAACTACGACACGGTTTGATGTCAACGGAGATATGGACGTCACCGGCAGCACGATTACTTTTGGAAGCTTTGCCAGCTGCGGAGCACTTTCTACAAACAGTTCCGGCGCTCTTGTGTGCAATACCGGTACCGGCGACACGGCAACTTTTACTGACGCCTCTCCAGGTGTCGTAGCAGATTCTGATGCAACAGAAATGTTTAATGACGCCACACGGCCAAATATAACTCCAAATTCAGCTACTCAAACTGTTTTAGTTCATGCATCAGTGCGATTGGACGCTTCAGGAATAGCTGATGCAATAGCGGCTTTCAGAATTGTCCGTGAGGATGATGGCGGTTCGACTACACCTGTCTGTGATGGTACTGACCCTCAAGTAGGAAATACAATGATCGCTGGTGATCTGTTACTATCAACCGATTTTAGTCAAGCCCAAGCTACAGTCTTGGACGCCCCGGCCAGCACCGCCGCCGTCTATTACACTGTCTGTACCAGCACAGATACTAATATGGGCGCGAACGTGCCGACTGCAACAAGTGTGACGGTAACATTAATTGAACTTGGGGCCGACCTTGCGGAAAATTACTATACGACTGATGATTCAATAGCCCCTGGGCAAATAGTTTCGACTGACAACTCAATACCCGCCGGGGCGGAAAAAACCACCAGAGCTTACGACTCGCAAATCCTCGGCGTTGTTTCCACTGCTCCTGGAAAAATTCTGGATGATGGGCTAGGCCTGAACTTTGGAAGGGCAATTCCTGTCGCTTTGGTCGGTCGAGTGCCGGTAAAAGTGAATGGTGAAAACGGACCCATCGCAGTCGGCGACCTGATAACTAGTTCGTCCACTCCCGGAGTGGGCATGAAGGCTACAAAGGCAGGTTACGTGATCGGGCGGGCTTTAACCTCCTTCAGCGGTCAAGGAGAAGGTGCTGTAGTTGCTTTCGTAAATACCCAGTACGCAGATCCTGCGAATTTAGAAGCCGAGGGAAATTTGTTAGATTTAACCGATTCTAGTTCAACTCCTAGTGCAGAGGCAACCAACTCCTCTTCTCTCAAACTTGACACAGAAAATAATATTGTCGCAACACTTTCTAGTGGGACCAGATTTGTCTGGGTCAATTCGCTTGGTAAAGCGCTTGCCTGGATTTCTGATACAGGCGAGGCTTTTTTTGAGAAAGTTACTGCCCTGGTTGGTAATTTCCAAAAATTGATCTTTGGTGAACTGGTCGCTTCCAAAGACTCGCAAAATGCCGGTCAGGCCAGTTTCGAGCCTGATCAAACCGAAGTGGTTATTGAATCAGAAAAAGTGACCGAAGACTCTCTAATCTACGTTACCGCGGCAACTAAAACTGACGGTATTTCCCTTTACATTAAGGAGCAAAGGCCTGGGGAAGGCTTTACAGTGGCTCTGGAACGATCTAGCGGTGATCTACCAAACGAGGCAACAGCTTCAGCAACTCAAGCGATCAAGTTCAATTGGCTAATTATTAACCGGGAATAGTTGGTAGTTGGTATTTAGTATTATGTATAAAAATGAGAACAGAAAAGATAAAATCTTTTACTGATTTAACAGCATGGAAAGAGGCTCACAAATTAGTACTCGCGATTTACAAAGTTGTAAAAACATTTCCAAAAGAAGAAAAATTCTGTTTAATTGATCAGATCAGGAGGGCATCTATTTCTGTTTCCTCCAATATTGCCGAAGGTTTTTCAAGGAAATCGGATTTGGAAAAGAGCCATTTTTACTATCAGGCGCTTGGTTCTTTAACTGAATTACAAAACCAATTATTAGTCGCAAGAGACGTTGGTTACATTAAAGAAAAGGCCTTTCTAGAACTAGCTAATCAAACAATAGTAGTCAGCAAATTGATTAATTCTTTAATAAGATATTTGAAGGGGAAAAATAATACCTAATACTTACTACTCAATACTGAATACTAACTCCCCGGCACTTCATCTCGGGTATAACCAGCGAGGATTCCTTTAACCATATCGGCGACTTCTTTTGGTTCGTGTTCACTTTTAACGATGTACTTTACGGCTCCCTTGGAAAGAGCCGTCTCAGCATCCTTCTCACCGGACAAATTGGTCAACATCACTACGGGAATTCCTTTTGTTTCAGGATCGGCCTTGAGCCGCTCCAGAACCTGCAAACCGTTTAGTTTGGGCATCATAATATCCAAAAGAATCAAGGTTGGCTTTTCCAACCTGGCTTTATCCAAACCTTCTTGGCCATCTTTGGCCAAAGAAATCTCATACCTCTCAAAGGAAAAAATCTTTTCGTAAAGCCTGGAAATCAACGGATCGTCTTCGACTATCAATATTTTAGCCATAACAAATACATTATATATCAGCTTTTAGCGTTGGGCAAGGTAAAGAGGAAGATCGATTCCTTGCCAACTTGAGAGCTTTCCAAATAAATTTTTCCTCCCATTGCCTCGACTAATAATTTAGAGCTGTAAAGCCCAAGGCCTGTACCGGTAATCGTATTACGGGTAAGAATTTTTTCACCGACTTGCTGGAATCTCCTGAAAAGTAGCCTTTGATCTGGTTTAGAAATTCCAGAACCAGTATCTATCACTCGTACTGCTAGAGAGCCATTCTCCTTTTTAACTGTAACTTTTACCCCACCTTTTTCAGTAAATTTTATCGCATTGCCGATTAGATTAAAGAGAACCTGACTAGTGCGATTTCTATCAGCTGAAACTAACGGTAACTGTATACCCTCTTTTTCTAATCGTAAATAAAGGCCTTTTGAACCGGCAGTATTCTCTAGCTGCCTTATTGTTTCTTTAATTAAATCTAGCAGATCAAATGTCTCTTTATGCAATTTAGTTTTTTTCTGTTCAAACTTTACAACATCTAAATAGTCGTTTACGAGCCCGATTAGGCGGACGGATGATTCGTGAATGTCGGAAACCATTTCCCGCAAAGATGGATCTTTCAACTGGAACGGAAAGTATTGCTTAATCATAGCTGCATTGCCTCGTATTGCAGTCAGTGGCGTTCGCATATCATGGGCAGCTACAGCAAAAAATTCATCTTTTGAACGCTCAAGTAGTTTTGCTTCTGTAATATCCTCAATTAAAACAGCTGTCCCGATAAATTCCCTGTGGTCGTGGGGCATAGTTATGGGGTTCAAAAAAATTCGTAAAAATTTACCCTCAAGGAGTACTTCCCCAAATTCATATTGGTGCCTAGTTAGTTTGGCTTTTTCCAAGGCTTTATGTAAATTTAAGCTGCCTAATAATTTTTTCTCGATCTCACTCACTTTCGAAACCTGCTCTAGATCCAGTATTTCCTTTACTTTCTCATTTATAGCTAAAATGCCATCTTTTGGCCCAGTTAAGACAAAACCAATCGGTAGATTGTCTATAGAAACTGCCAACTTTGCTCTTTCCCGCTGCAGTTGAATATAACCAAGATCCGTCTGTTCTTTTGCCTCTTTCAAGGCTTTTTGTTCTCTTCGTAATTCTTTAGTACGCTCCTCGACCCTACTTTCCATAATGGCTTTTTCTTTTCTTAGTAGTTCCTCACTAATTCGTAGGGACTTCTCTGTTTGCTTAGATTTATCTCCCAAATCTTTTAACCGCCCTGTTACAACACCAACAAATAACACACCGGCATGCCAAAATAGTCCTCCTCCCCCTATCAAAGAGGCCAAATTTGTCTCGCCAGCTAAAGTAAAAAGGAAAATATTTACAGGTAGGGAAAGGATACCGATAATTAATCCTCCCCATACCCCAAAGAGCCAACCTGCAGTAGTCACCGGCAATATCATTAAAACGGCTAATGGTAACCCGATAATAGGCTCGATGAGCACAATAATTACTCCGTAAAAAATTACAGTAAGAAGAAGGGTAAGCCATTTAACCCAACCCGACCTAATACCCAGAAGTAAATTTCTATTAAAATCATCCATAAGTGACATGTTACTTCAACTGATTAGTTAAATATTTGGCGATAAAATAGGCGGGAATTATCGAAATCACTAAAAGAACCGCCGCGACTAAAAAGGTCAGCTCAATGCTGCGACCAGCCGTCTGCAATATCGAGGTCAGAGGCTTGCCGATAAACAGCATTCCCACTATGCTGTTGTCAACATCCTTCAGCGGCGCATAGACGGCCAGAAGCGGTCGATTTAATACGTTCAAACTACCCTTAAAGGTTTTGCCTTCTTTCAAGACTTCCTGCTTAACCTGTGGATTCTCCTCTTTGACACCAATGTAGCGGTGTTTCCCATCCGGCGCAAGAAAAGTGGTGGCGCTTCGGACATTACCGGCATACACAGCGCTGTCTAGGCCGGTGGCATTTTTTACTCCATCAACAAAGCTATTGTCAATCAAAAGTCCGGCTAAAACCGCGCCAACAATGTTTTTGTTGCTGTCTCGCACCGGAACAGCTGATTTTATGAATATTACCGGAGAGAGAACATCCTCGCGGGTTACAACCCCAGTACTCGCCTCACCAATCAAGGCTCTTTTAACTAAAGGGTCGCTCGATATTGAATCTCCCCAGCGATCGGTGTCCTCGCCTCGAGCAATCACCTTCCCAAACGGATCGGTAAAAATTAAACTCGGGAGCTTTTTTTCTTCAATAAATTTCTCTGAAAGTGTGCTCAAGCTTTTATGATCGCCCATCATCAAAGCGCTGGCCGCTGCAGAATTGGCGGCTAAGCTTTCGGCCGTAGCTGAAATTTCTGCTCTTTTACTGACCAAGGCGTAATCTAGGACGTTTGCTGCAGTTTCTAAATTGGCTAGAGACTCTTGCTCAACATTTCTCATAAGAAGAAAGGTAAAACTAACCGTTGTTAAAAGAAAAACCAGTAAAGTAACTGTACTAAAAATCATAAACAGTTGGCTTTGCAGCCGCGTAACAAGATAGGACCAGCCCCATTTGCCAAAAATTACAATACTAATAAGCAGCGTTAAATGCTCCACCCCCCACACCGGCCCAAAAGACCGAACCAAATCGAAGATAATTGGGTTGGTGCTATTTTGAAAAAATGTAGCTAGGGAAAGGGCTTCAAAAATGGTAAGGAATAAAAACCCAAAGACAACTGGTTTCAAATGCCGTTCCAAGCCAACGATTACCCTACGGGCATAAAGAAGGCCGCTTAGCAAACTGCCAAAGGGAAGCAAAATTTTCGATAATGGGGAAAATGTTTGAAAATTGGTCAAAACAGCAAGAGCAGCGGGCTTTCCTTTTTCTTTCTTTAGTTTAAGTCCTTTAGTTTCTGGGACTGGCTGTAGGGGGTCAATAATCTGACCAAAAATTATGCTTAAGTAACCAAAAGCTCTGAAAACGATTGTAAAGATTTCTGTTTTATCGCCAAAAATAGAAGGCCCCAAAACTGACTGCTCAATGACAGTAGCGTGAATTACAAAGGAAATAGATAGAAGTAAAAACCCGCTCCACTTGAAGATTTCTTTTTTCTCGCGGTGCACCAACCAAGCATCAAAGTAAAGCCAGGAAATGGCAAAGAAGACCAAGGCGGCGAAAAGGTTTAGCGCGAAATGAAAGTTTTGGCCAAAAAATTCTATAGGCAGCATCTCTTTAGATCTAAGTTATATGATGTAAGATTTAAGATATTTTAAATTCCTGCATCTTCGATCTTACATCTATAATCCTACTAATTTACCGAGTATTTCCTTCTCTGATAATACCCCAACCACTACCCTTTTGATAATCCCCTTTCTATCGACAAAGTAGTGCGTTGGCAGATTTTGTAAATTAAAGGCTTCAACTGTTTCCCCATCTTTATCTACAAGTACATTTATCTCATACCCAGATATTTTTGAATAAACTCTTATCTTAGCCGCGCTTTCAAACACAGAAATTGGAACCACGTTTATATCTTTATTCTTCTGAAGGGCGGTCAAAGCAGAAAATTGCTCTTTAGCTGGAGGCGCCCAGGTTGTAACAAAAGTAACGATGGTTGGCCTGCCTCGCAAATTTAATGAACTGGTTTCTCCTCCACCTACAGACGGCAATAAAAACGAGGGCACTTCTTTTTCGATCAGGCTTTTATTTTCTAAACTCGTCTTTAGCTTTAGATCTGTTTCGATATTAATTTTTTGAACCGATAGACTCGGTAAGGAAACAGCGATTGGCCCTAATTTTAATTTAAAAGTTTCCGCCAAGTGTAAATCGGTAATAAGTGGGATAGATTGTTTCGTTTCAAAAATATCACTAACCAAGGTTTGGTAGTCCGCGGCTTGCACTTTTAAGTAGTACTTTCCAACCGGAACAAACAGTTTGAAATTGCCTTCTTTATCGGTTACTTGAGGATTCTCCTGACCGTAAGGAGCACCGTCCCAAACCACCCAGTTATTCGAATCTGGCTCAAGGTAGTAAAGGGCCACTCTCGCCTTCTCGATTGGCCGATTATTTTTTCCTCCTAGCACTCTGGGGCTCTCACTGACAAAAACTGTGTTCAGACTTCGTTGAAGCTTGTTACCGGCACCATCAACGGAATTTGCGGTTAAGTTGTAAGTTCCCGGTTTTTTGAAGCTTAAAATTCCCGACCAAAGACCGCTGTCAGCAGATTTTGTCAGAGAAAACAGACTACCGGCGCTTTTATCATTATTAATATCCTTAGCAGAAAGGTTAATACTAGTTGGCCCGCCAACTGCTGATAGAGTAATTTTTTGATCAACTCCGGTCAAGGAAACAAGAACGCACTGCTCACTTGGCTCGAGTACTTGCGGGCCAATAGAAACTACGTTGCCCCCAACTATCGGAGGCAGCTGATCAATAATTAGAGTAACTTTATTCGAATCCGCCGTGTTACCGGAGGTATCAGTGGCACGCGCAAGAGTAATATAATTTCCATCCTCTAAATTTTGGGGGGTAAATTCAAAGGAAACTTTCTTCCCACCAAGACCATCAACTTTGTCAGCCGGCAGCCAATTTCTTCCGTCGTCGGTCGAATATTCAATGCTAAAAATACCAGCATTATCCTCGGCCTCACCTTCTATTTTGGGGGCTTCCTTGAATGGGCCATTTGGGACGGTAGAAATTCTAATTGTGGGTGGGGTTTTCTCGGTTTGTTTCAGAGATTTCTTTGTCAGAAAACCTACCGATGGGGCTACTGGACTTCCCAAAGTCGGGGTAAGAAAAGTGTTGTCTTCAGAGTAGCCGCTGTTACCTGCTACGTCTGTGCTTTCGATAGTAAAATGGTAGGCTGTGTCTACGCTTAAGTTTGTTAAAACAATGCTGTGGTTTAACGTAGGCGTAGGATTGCTCTTTTCATTTCCATAGTTGTCATCAAGGCCATAGTAAACCGTAGAAGTTGCCGGCTCGTCAGTCGTCCAGGAAATGGTAATCGAGTTAGAAGTCAAGTTTGATAAACTAATGTTATAAATCGTTGGCGGCGTTGTATCTGGTGCCTCGCCACTAATTTCTGTACCTAAATCCCCACTGCAACTAAGGGGGTTCGCCCCGTTTGGATCATCAGAAGCTTCTACAGTCCAATTAGCTGCTGGAGCTTGAGAACTACCCGATGTGGCTTGGACGATAAAGGAGAGGCTCTCTGATGGGTTTAGGGCCCCTTCCCGTAGTGTTACTGTAATATCAGTGAAGTTAACACTCCACCCATTAACCTGATAACCTCCAATTCTAAAGTTTAGGGAAGGCCGGGTCACTTTTATCCACCGGATTGTATTTAAATCTGTATTATTTATCTGAAACTGAAAATCGGTTGTACTTGTTGGGGCTACGCTGTGAGGTAAGACACTAGCTGTACAAGAATAGATATTGGCGTAAGCTTTCGGCCAACTAACCCAATTAAACTGTAACAAAATCAATAGGGTTACAAGTAACAGCGTTAGTGTTTGTTTACGTAACTTGGGCATTACTTATATTTTATTACAGCTTTGTTTAAAAAACCACTCACAGAGTAGGCTAGCTTTTATCTATTTATTTTTGGAAAATACAGGTAAGCCTAGAAGAGAGATAGTGGATTTATAGCATTTCCACCGCGGCGGACTTCGAAATGAAGGTGGGGACCGGTACAGCGGCCAGAGCAACCTACCGCACCGATTAATTGCCCCCTGCTTACAGACTGGCCAACTGAAACCTTAATAGCTGATAGATGAGCATAGGCCACAGTATAACCCTCGCCATGATCAATTAGAATATAGTTACCAAATCCATATCCTTGATAACTAAGCGACGCAACTTTCCCTTCCCTAGCAGCATAAACCCCAGTCCCGTATGGAGCGGCAATGTCTACTGCCGGATGCCACCACGATGGGTATTGGCTTATACCTCCACCCGGCACTGGCCAAGAGAAAAAACCACCCCCAGATGCGTAATAAATCGGGTTGTTTGTAGCTGGGGCATAAGGATAGGTTACTGGTGCGGGCTTTACCCCACCTGGAACTATCAAAGTCTGCCCAGCCTTTATCGAAAGTGTGTCGTCTATGTAATTAAAGGGGTAGTCAACAATCGTTTGCTGGTCAGCACTATATTCTTTGGCAATAGAGGCTAAAGTATCTCCACTTTTTACTTTGTAGACGACCCCAGTAACTGGTGGGACGGAAATTGTATCGCCTGGTTTTATACTATTTTCATCAGAAATATCATTTGCCCATTTGATGGAAGCTACCGAAACATCGAATTTTTTCGCGATTCCTGATAGGGTTTCACCACTTACAACTTTATAACTTAATACTTCGGAGCGGGGCCTCCCGCTTGGTATTATTGTCTCAGGCGTGTTTGTTGCCGCTAAAACCAGATCTCGAGTAAAGTCTTTTGGTGCTACTTTACTACTAAAAAGACTACTAACAATTAAGGCTATAGAGGCAATACCAATCACACCACCATGGACAGTGGGTCTAAAAAGTAAACCCCTTCTCCACATCAAAACACTTACCAAAGTATCTTTCCCGCCTTCAAGCAGATAAACAGAGTCTACTAATTTTTTCCGTATATAACCTAAGTAGCAGAACAGGAAAACTATTGCTTGACAAGAAACGACTAACGTGGAAAATAAGAGATTTCTGATACTTAAGCTAAAGTTAACTAGACGGCTGAAAAAATTGACGCTAACAGCCGGCTTTGCAATATCGCCATTAATAAAATCATATTCGTAGGTGGTATAAGTAGAGTAATATGTAGAGTCGCCTTCCGTTTGACTTGTATTTGTCATTTATCCCCAAGCAACCAAGAGTAGTTAGCTGCCCAATTCTCTTTGTTGTGGGTACCCTCCTAAAGCCTGTCTAAAAACGCAAAAAGCTTAAAGGTGTCTTTAAGCTTCGCAGAAAAGTATAGCACAGAGGCGCTCGCTTGTCAAAGGTTAGGTAGTATTAATTGATTGTTATATCAAACAAAATAAGGGAGTTAAATATTTAAAATTTGTTGCTAGATGTGTGCCTGTTCTAGGTTTTAGGTTTCAAATTTTACGCCCTAGACCTTAGAACTTAGAACTTAGAACATAAACCCCTATCCCATTTCTTTGTGCAAACTGTCAAGAAATTCTTCGTTAGAAGCTGTTTTTGCAAGCCTATCCAAGAAAAGTTCAGTTCTTTCCACCTCATTTAAGGTATCAAGCATCCGCCGCAGCCTCCAAATCTTTTGTAGGTGTGTAGAGTCAATCAAAAGCTCTTCATTTCGTGTGCCAGAACGTGAGACATCGATTGAAGGAAAGATTCTTCGCTCTGCTAATCCTCTATCGAGGTGAAGCTCCATATTTCCAGTTCCTTTGAACTCCTCGTAAATCAAATCGTCCATCCGGCTTCCAGTATCAATCAAGGCTGTAGCGAGGATAGTTAGAGAACCACCCTGCTCGAAGTTTCTAGCGGCGCCAAAAAAGCGCTTTGGGGGATAAAGAGCTGCAGGATCAAAGCCACCACTTAGAGTTCGTCCAGATGGCGGCAGAGCTAAATTGTAAGCACGACCAAGTCTAGTAATAGAATCAAGCAAAATTACTACATCTTGGCCTGCCTCAACTAACCTTTTCGCCCTCTCTAGGGAAAGTTCGGCAATTCTTGTTTGATGCTCGGCTGGATCATCGAAATTTGAGGAATGAACCTCACCTTTGATACTTCGAGTTAAATCTGTAACTTCCTCGGGGCGTTCACCAATTAAGACAGCCATAAGAACCGCTTTTGGAAAATTAGTAGAAACACCATTTGCCATTTCCTTCAAAATCGTTGTTTTTCCAGCTTTTGGGGGTGAAACAATCATCCCACGCTGGCCAAAACCGACAGGGACGAGTAAATCAATAACACGTGTAGAAACAGGGGTTTTGCCAGTTTCTAGCTTTAGCAAGCGATTCGGATAAACTGGAGTAAGTTGTTCGAACCTAGGTCTTTTCGCTGTTTTTTCGACATCAAGGCTATTTACTTTAAGAACCCTTAGCATACCAAAATAGCGTTCTGTTTCTTTTGGAGGGCGCACTTCGCCTTCTACCTCATCGCCAGGCCTAATATCAAAACGGCGGATTTGAGATTGGGAAATGTAAATATCATCGGTACTTGGATTTAAACCATTAGCTCGCAAAAAACCATACCCTTCCGGCATTACTTCAAGAACGCCTTTTCGAGTCTCGCTTGATCCAGAAATAGACTCATGAGGTATTTCTATTTCTTTCTCTTCTTCAAGAACAACTTCAGGGGTTTCTTTTTTTGAATCTTCAGTTTTTTCTTCTTCTTTTGGAGTAGTTTTTGTTCTTGGCATACAAGTAGAATTTAGCCTGCCTGCCAACAGGCAGAACTTAATAATTAAGAATTAAGAACGAAAAATTAATTTCTTTATAATCAACGGTCAAAATTTCCATCGCTATTGGGAAAACAAAACTTGCGAGGTTAAAAATCACCCACATTTAATCACACAAAATAGCATTTGTCAACACTATTGATCTAGGTTATATGTTGTAGGTTCTAGGAAAAACCAATTTCATACATCCTAGACCCTAGAACCTAAATCAAAATTAGATCTTTCTCTTCAAAAAGAGAACAGCGTATCCTGCTGGAACACTACCTAAAAGCAATAGTAAACCTGCTCCAGGACCGGTGTTTGGAAGCTCCGGTGTAGGAGTTGGTAATACTTCAGGTTTAACTACCTTTACTTTGAAGGTAATAAATCTTTCAAATTCGAAGCAGCCTTTAATATTGCCCAGTGAAACACCGCTGCTTGTAAACAGCTTACTTTGGCCATTTACATCAGCTACAAGTACCCCACCACTAGTATCAGCGTGAACAAAGGTTTTAGTTGTACCAGGAATGTATTCTAGACGACCAACAAAAGGTGTATTAACTATAGCTGTATCGCTAAGGGTGCTGAAATTGTCCCCTAAAACAAAGGCACGGTTAGTAAAGCTTTGTGCTTCGGCGGTTGGAAGAGCGTCTTTAACAATTACGTTTTCTGCGACACTTCCAACAGGCTTGTTGTGAACCATAATTCGATATTCCAAGATATCACCAGCGTTTGCATTCACACTCTCAGAAAAACCAGTGTTTTGAGTAATATTGTTTACCTCTTTCTTGGTTTCCATACTAACAGCTGGTCTTGGAGTAGGAACGCTAGCGTCAACAATATCAGCATAGAAAACGTACCAGTGTTTGTGAATGCTTTCTCCACCATCAATTTTATTAATTTTCATACCTTGAGGGGTAATAAGTGGAGACAAACCATTTACATCTGGAATAGCTACACCAACACTATCTTGATAACCGTAAACTCTAGTACTACCAGCTCTGTAAATAAGCTTTTTGCCAGCTGGAAGGCTTATGTTTGAATCAGAATACATTGAAACTGTTTGATCAGTATCAAGTATAGCTCTGTTCTTAACGTTGCCAGTTTGATCAAATGGGAATTCGTCTCTTAAAAGACCATTGATATAAGTTGTCTCTGTTGGATTATATACGTAAATTCTGAAAATAACTGGTTTGGAACTATCTGAAATTATCAGATCTTGAGTATAAGAACCAATACCTTCTTGCTTAGCTTGCTTTATAAAATCTATTTGGCTATCGGCCCCTGCTTTACCTAAAAAGGGCACGCTTACAGACCCAAGCATAAAAGCTAGGGTAAAAGCGACTATTGAACTAACCTTCAGAATCTTTTGATTTAACATATGGCGGTATTTTAGCATACTCTATAGGTCTTGTCAAGTCCTTAGTAATAAAACAATAAAGATATGCTTAAAACCCTTCTAAAACTAACCGATATTAACCGATTTTCTTTAGAAGGATTAGGAGCGAGGAACACTGGTTGTGTGTTGTTCCTCGCTCCCTCCCATACATTCTGTCTGTCTTACACTGGCCCCCCGTAACCGTCATCCGGATCAGATGTTGGTTGAGGTGCCGGTATTGGTGTCTCCGTGGGCAGTGGGTTCGTCCCTGGGTCGTCTCCATCTGGAGGTATTGACCCTTCAGAGAACGTCGCCGTGTCCTGACAGATCACCTGATCGCCGCTCCACACCTTGACAGTTAGGGTGTGGTTGACGTTCAAGGTCGCCATGAACTCGACTTGATCCCCACCTCCAATGAACTCGCCATCCAGGTACCATTTAACCTGGCGGCTCCATGAGGGCGGGGGGCCGTCCCATTGCACCGAAGCCTGCATTCGAGCATGTGTGTCCGTATTATCAACCCGGTGAGGGCCGATGATCGTGACATTACAGCTCAAGCATGGCGTCGGTGTTGCCGTTGGTGGCGGTGGTGTATTGGTCGGCGTCGGACCAGGTGTGCAGGGAGTCGGCGTCGGCAGCGGCGTTTCCGTTTCATCCTTCACACTCCGGTTCTTCCATTTACCGGCATCAACGAACGTGTCGCCACGTTCCACTGTGAAGGACTTACAGCCACCACTTGGATATACAACCTCCCAACCCCCCTTACGCTCCTCGCAGATCTCGACCGATCTTTCCTGATCGTTGTTGCCCCCGAAGAGATTCAACACGAACTGGAAATCTCCGTCGTCGTCTGTCCGCGCCGTACCCCATCCTTCAATCTCGAAGGTAAAGCGCTCAGAGGGCACCACTTCATGGGTGCCAATGAGTTCCACCTTCTTTCCGCGAATTCGTACTCGCGGGACTTCAGGGGTTGGCGTCACGGTAGGCTTAGGCGTCGGCGTGAGCGTCGGACCCGGTGTCGGCGTCGGTACTGGTACCGAAGGGATCGCAAGGTTGACACAGTTGTCGACCAAGATGAACGTTCCCTTCGTCGTTTCCACCGATTTTGCCGGCGTGTCCAAGTATGTACGGTCACGAGCCTCAATGCTGCTGCAATCATCTGACCGCAGAAGTATGTTGGTCTTGACGGTCCCGTTGAGGGTGATGTCGTCGATGTCCGTTATGTCATCGACGGTCACGTCAATACCTTGACATTGAAGACCTGCAACCACACGCTCTTTCAGATCGTCCAGCGCGGTCAGGTTCTCCCCCGACTGCTCGTTACGAAATCCTGCTTGGACGACGTTCTGTCCCTTGGCCGGTGGTCCAGGAAGATTTCCTGGAATTGGCGCGAGATCGACACGTCGCGATGCATCAGTCAGGAATATGCGAGTGTTCTGGTCGTGATAGCCGTCGACGTGCGACGTCAACACCACCTGCTCGTATTTGTTGCCGTCGACCCTCCAATAACCGTTTTCGTCGGCTTTGACGACCTCGACCTGGCTTTCGCCAATCGAGGCTGCATCAGCTACCAGATAGGGCGTCCTCCCAGGGATCTGTGCCATCACCGAAAGAGACGGTGGTTGGTAGTACCGAAGCACCACCACCTCCGCTCCCGGAATAGGCTTGCCGGACTCACGGTCCGTGACGGTACCTTCATAGAAGAAGGTGCCGTCTTGGCCTGGCTCTGTCTGGAGAACTGTCTCCGTGAACCCCGGAGTCATCATCTGCGTTAGCTGATCTCCCTTTGACAGGAAAGCCGCCAACACAGTGACAATGACGAGCCCAAGGATTCCGAAGCCAGCCATTCTGAGGCTGACTTTTCCTTCTCTAGTGATATTCATTGGGATCCTCCTCTGCATCACTAACCCAGCTCCCGTTCTCTCCTTGAAGGCTTGTTCGGCCTAAAGGAGATCGCGAAGTTGAGTAATCCATAACCGATGACCAGGAGCATTACGATCCTGGTTGTTTCCAGGATTGCGTCGATCAAGGTCTCCCTCCTTCTGTATTTACCCCGATAAATCGGGGAGAATGTATGGTGCAAAAAATTAATCTGCTCTAAGCAGATCGAATGCCATTTTACTCCTTATTTTTTGAAATGTCAACTACTATGAGACAATCAAGCCCGAGTAAACTCCCGAAAAAACGGTGTTTGATAAAAAAATTAGCCGAAAAATAGGCAAAAAAATAGCCGTGAAATATACTCCTCAGCGCCCAGTATGAGTGTTACCCCAAACCAGACGCCGGGGACTAAATTTCACGGCATTCTCTGAAGTCTTATTGATATACTTTGTTATAGTGCAAAGGTCCTAAAATCTACCAAACTAAATTCAGACTTGATTTTTTTCCCAAATAACCTTTTAATAGAAACTAGTTAGTACACCTGCTGTCCAGATGTACTTATCGAAACACTGCCATCGGTGTCAAAGGCCTTCCGACCATGGCGGTGTTTCATTTTCACCGCTTTTCGATAATCACTTACGATTACACCGTAAGGTATAATTCCTCCCCGCCTCGCCAGCCGGCGGGCCGGGGGCGTCACAGTCCCCTGCCCAAAGACTGTGACCTTAGGACCTACCAATTTCCCGTTATAGATTCAAAATCTCTTAGCGGGAAATTCTGATCTTAGTCTCTCACAAAGTTTCTTTTTTGTCAAGTTTTTTTAGTCCCATAGAAAAAAATAGTTAAAACAACTAAAGAGCCCATAGCATAATCAGCTTCAAACTAGTGGTTGCTTGCTGCTTGCGGGAATTAACTAATAGACCTCCATCTAACGTAAGGGGGGAATTACTTACTTGGGGCTAGCGGAATCAATTTTTCAGGACTAACCTGAACAAATATAGAAATTCTTCTAATTGTTTAAGAATTCTGTTTTTGTTCAGCTTTAACAACCTGAACAAAGATAAAAACTCCTCGTACTACTTAGTAGTTTTGTTCTTGTCCAAGTCGCTTACTTGAACAAAGATCATTCGGCCTGCTACGGTTTGAAGGACGCGAGATACAGTAGTGGAAATAGTTTCACCAACAAAGCTGGCGCCATTTTCTACAACAATCATAGTACCGTCGGGTAAATACCCCACTCCTTGAGTCTTTTCCTTGCCTTCTTGTATTACCTTAACCTCCAAGTTCTCTCCAGGCAGAAGTATTGTTTTAAGGGAGTTGGCTAGCTCATTTATATTTAGAATCTTTATGCCAGAAACTGTAGCTACCTTATTTAGATTAAAATCGGTTGTTAATATTCTAGCTTTAAGCCCCTTCGCTAAACCTAAAATCTTATCATCAATATTTTTCTCGTCGGGGGGATTGCCGGTATAAATTACTGTCTTTATCCACTTTGATTTCTTTAACTGCTCTAGAACTTCGAGGCCTCTTCTTCCTTTCCCTCGACGAAGTGCATCAGAAGCGTCTGCAATATGCTGTAGCTCTGAAAGAATAAAACGAGGTACAATCAAAGTCCCAGATAAAAAACCGCTTTCAGCTACTTCGGCAATACGACCGTCAATCAGGACACTCGTATCAACAACGATCGGGTTTAAATAAGTTGATTTTTCTTTCTCTTTACCATTGGAAGATCGTCTAATTCTTGGAATATGCAACTGAGATATAACTTCGTTTGCTACTCTTTGGGAAAAGACTGTACTCCAATTTTTGATCCAACTACTAACAACTGGAACAACGTAAACCCCAACAGCTCCTAGAACAATCGCAGCTACAATATTTATCCCCAGCTGAGCACCGCTATTGCCCATTAAGAGGAATCTTGAGGAAATTTGGTAACCTAGAAATCCAAAAGCTGCAGCTAAAACAATCCTAACGATCAGCTGAACATTCATTGAAGATAATTCCTTTCTGATTAAGCAACGGCGAAATAAATCCCTTGAATAAACCGCTACTAACTTAATTTTTCAAATTTAATGCAAGTCTTACTGCTTCACGTAAAGTTTTAACTTGCTTATTAGTTATAAAATTTTTAAATCCAAGTCTTTTCGCTTCTTCTATCCTCTTCTCGAGAAACGGTGCACTTCTTACTTCACCAAGCAACCCTACCTCGCCTATTGCCACGCTGTCTTTAGATATTACCTCATCATGGGCACTACTTGCAATAGCTAAACAAACTCCAAGATCAACGCTTCGTTCTCGGATTGAAAGTCCTCCAGCCACATTGACAAATACGTCTTGATTGCCTAGAAAAATTCCAGCGCGTTTAGACAGGGTGGCGATTAAAAGCTGGAGTCTAGTTTGATCGATTCCAAGGGAGCGGCGGATCGGCATCGCGAGATTAGTTTGATTTGTTAAAGCCTGAATTTCGGTCAAAATTGAGCGGCTTCCTTCCATTACAGGCACGACAATTGAGCCTGGTGCGGAAATTCGATTAGAGAGAAATTTCTCAGAGGGATTTTTTACTTCCTTCATACCAGCCTCACTCATTTCAAATACACCAACTTCGTCCACCGGGCCAAATCTATTTTTTGAAGTCGTTAAGATCCTAAAGAAACCATCTTGCTCACCCTGCAAATATAAAACGGTGTCAACCAAATGTTCCAAGACTTTTGGACCAGCGATCGAGCCTTCTTTATTAATATGTCCTATCAAAAATACAGCCAGCTTTTCGTCTTTTGCCAATCGATGTAGTCTGTAAGCTGTTTCGCGAACTTGAGCAATGCTGCCCGCTGCTGACTCCAGGTCGTCTGTTGTAACTGACTGAATTGAGTCAACAACTAGGATTTGATAATCGCCTTCCCTTGCTGACTGCAAAATATTTTCAATATCAGTTTCAGCTAAGATGTAGAGATCGTCTTTTTTGTTTTTTAGAAGGCCAAGCCTACCTGCTCGCAAATGCACCTGAGCAACACTTTCTTCACCAGCGACATACAGTGATTTGAAAAGAGCCGCAATTTCCAGTAGCAGTGTGGATTTTCCGATTCCCGGATCGCCAGCCAGAAGAACTACACTGCCAGGCACGATTCCACCACCCAAAACTCTATCTACCTCTTCTAAGCCTACCTTAAGCCTCTGTAGAGGCTTAGAGGAGCTACTAGAAAGCTTGGTG
>MHCP01000012.1:0-901 GCA_001816655.1 Candidatus Woykebacteria bacterium RBG_13_40_15
CCATGTTCTGAGCTGTTTTTAATAATATCGATGACTTTTGCTTTAGGGTTTTTTTGTTTATAACCCTTAACAAATGGGTAAGCCCAACGTGATTGGCTAATGATTATTTTATCGATTTTATTTTTGGCCAAATAATTATTACTAAATTCCTCCCAATATTTCGGCTTCAGAAAAAGATGTAAATCGAAAATTTCTTTTGTTAAATCTTTATATTTTGCTACCCACTTACTTTTTTCTGACAGGGTCGTAAATAAAACAAAGCCATAACCTTTTTCTTTAAGCATTCTTATTGTCTCCAAAAGCACTTTATCCGCCCCTCCGCGTATAACCCAAGGAACGAACACCGCGATTTTATTCTTGCCTGCATCTGAGTTTAAAGAATCTTTGTTTATTTCGCCAGGTAGAGGATAAAGTTTTTTAACTTTTATAATTTTTAATTTTCCTCTAGACTGCTGTAAATCTTCATGTAATTCCCGGATTTGTCGCATTGTTTTTTCATGTTCTTTAATATCTTCATTTGTCTTTGACTCACCGTGAATCCTATAATTAAATAGCGGCTCCGGAATAGTTTTACCTTCCCAACCAACCGCTCCAATAGAAATCCAAAGGTCCCAATCTTCGTATGGAATATCCGTTTTGTAACCCCCTGCTTCAAGCCAGGCTTCTTTTCTCATTATCGCAGAAACACTAGTATTATTACCCATCAGACAATGGGAGAGATCAAAATTCTCCGTTTGCCAAGTATTGTCAAGACCACCGAATAATTTCACCCAAGAATACGCAAAGCCGACACTTAAATCGGTTTCTAACAACCATAAGCATTTTTCTAGATAAGTTGGTTCTATTAGATCGTCAGGATCGATACAGCAAACATACTTACCCCGCGCCTCGGAGATGCCAA
>MHCP01000012.1:929-1173 GCA_001816655.1 Candidatus Woykebacteria bacterium RBG_13_40_15
CTCTTGATCAATAACCTTGATTCTTTCTTTTTTTAACATCTTTAAAATCCTGATAGTCTTTAAGTCGGTCGATCCATCATTCACAACAATTATCTCTTTCCGGTTTAAAGTCTGGGCTTTAACACTGGCAACACAGTCTAAAAGAAATCTCCCATAGTTGAAACACGGTATTACCACTGATACTAGAGGTAGATCATTCGGCCATTTCTCTATATTAGCGTTTCGGTAAACTAACTCTCTATTT
>MHCP01000012.1:1220-1885 GCA_001816655.1 Candidatus Woykebacteria bacterium RBG_13_40_15
TTTAATCTTCTTGTAAATTAGCCACAACTTCCATGTTTTTGATGCATGAATCCTTTCCAAATCCCGTCTCAGATTGGCTATTTCTGTTTCTTTTTGAGTAATAATATTTCGATTTTCGACTAATATTTTTACTAAATCTTCTTTGGTTGTAGTGTGTAGTTCTTTACCCATTTTTGAACTGGTTGTCCGATCAGCCATTCTTCTCCTTCTTCATAGTGAGTTCTTCGTATCTGTTAAACCCTTCGCTAGGCCTCCCTTCATATTCAATTTTCCCATCAACCAACAGAAGAACTCTCTGTGCATGCTCTTCAATCATAGGTCGGCTATGACTAACTAAAATAATTGTCACACCACTTCTTTTGATTTTATCGATTTCCCTTAAACATTTCTCCTGGAACGAGGCATCACCAACTGCTAGAATTTCATCTACTAGCAGGATTTCGGGGTTTGTGTGGACAGCTACAGCAAAACCCAAGCGCAAATACATTCCTGAAGAATAGTGCTTAACTGGCTCGTCAATAAAATCGCTGATTCCTGAAAAATTTACAATCGAATTAAACTTTTCTGATATTTCTTTTTTACTCATTCCAAAAATTAAGCCGTTCAGAAAAACGTTCTCCCTCCCTGATAAATCCGGGTGAAACCCAGCACCGAGTTCTATCAAC
>MHCP01000012.1:1930-2280 GCA_001816655.1 Candidatus Woykebacteria bacterium RBG_13_40_15
GTCACACCGGCCAGAAGTTTCATAATTGTTGATTTACCTGACCCATTTGGACCAATAATTCCTAAACTTTCACCTTTCTTAACTTCGAAAGAGATATTTCTGAGAGCCCAAAATGGGGTGGCCCAGGATTTCCCCAGAAGTAAAGCAGGCACGAATTCTTTAAAGGTGGTTTCGTGCTGCAAAAGAAACCTCTTAGAAACTTTCTCGACTTTAATTACTACGTTATTCATCAGACTATATCAGCGAAAGAATTTTCTAATTTTTTAAAAATTAAATAAGATATAACGAATGTGACAGTAGCGATAATGAAAGCCAAAAAAAGAAATTTAAAATCTGGATTGTTCGCCTTT
>MHCP01000012.1:2523-2737 GCA_001816655.1 Candidatus Woykebacteria bacterium RBG_13_40_15
AAAACTGGATACGGGATCTCACCGGTCTGAATATTCACTACTCTGGAAAATACAAAGGTAAAAACCACCATTGTAAAAAAGGGTGTTAGGATCACCCACAGGTAGCCTAAAAAAGATTGTTTGTATCTTTGTTTAATATCCCTACTGGTTAATGCCAAAACGAGCTCCCGCTTATCCCAAACCAGAGATATATTTCTAAGTATATTCATAACCT
>MHCP01000012.1:2853-4274 GCA_001816655.1 Candidatus Woykebacteria bacterium RBG_13_40_15
TCTTTCGAGCAATAACAGTATAATGAATAGGCATAAGATCTCTATCTTTTGTACTTATTTGGCTAAATTTAATAATCTCGAACTTATCCAGTCTTATTAAAAACCAGCCGGGTTTTTCGGGGCGGACGAAAAGAATTATGACAACAGGAGTTGTTAGTCTGAAGTCAGTAGACATTATTTACTGAAAACCCATAACTTCAACCTGGAAAACCTGCTCCCGAGGCTTAGCATCAGTTTTATGTCGTTGCTTGCTGCTATTTTGTTGAATTTTGAGTTCCAGTTAAGCTTACTGTCAAAAGCGGGTCTTATCCCACGAGTAAGCAAGAAATATTCCCCAAGCCCATCTTCTTCTAATAACTTAAATTTTTTTGACGCCATGAAGTTAACGAGCTCCTTATCTTTGAAGAATAGGTTATGCCACTTAACAGGGATAGGATCAAGGGAATAAATTTTTCTAAAGTCATTTAATTCTTTCACACCGTTAATACTACCCTCAAGAATTAAGAGTTTGCCGCCTTTTTTTAGCATACCCATAAGGTCAGCCAACACTTTCTTTTGGAGTTTCCATTCCATAAGGTTAATCAAAAATCTTTGGGATACAATGAAGTCATAGTTCGTATCTAATTCATATTTGCCAAGAAAATCCACTTGCTTCAAAATGACGTTGTTTTTGTTCCTTAATCTTTTCGCAGCTTTTTTTAGACGTGTTTCTGAAAAATCTACAGCATGTACCGCACTGCCAGGAATTTTTGAGTATATGATCGTTCCTTCTCCTTCACCGCATCCGGCATCCAATATTTTTGAATTTCGAGTAATTCTTTTTAGTATCAGCTCTATCTCCGAGTTTATAAGATTCTTGTCATACATAGACTCTACATCTTCCTTGTTCCAATAGTCTAAGACTTCTTTGTTGTTGTGGATCATTTTATTTTAATTGTTGGTTGATAATATCGACGATTTTAATAATATCACTTTTTCGAAGGTCATGCGAGATTGGAAGGCATAATATTCTTTCAGAGACATCTTCCGATATGGGCATTGCACGGCTTTTCACGTAACTTAATGTATTCAGAGATGGAAAAAAATATCTTCGAGGGAATATATTATTTTTTTTCAGGCTTGCAATTGTTTTTAGCAACAAATGTTTGCTTGTGAAAATAACCGGATAATACGAGTAGTTATATTCTGTCCCCATTCTTATTTCGGGTTTTTGCAAGGGAGTCCCTCTAAGCATCTTGTCGTAAGCAAGAGTTATAGCTTTTCGCTTGCGTATTAAGTTGTTAACTTCGGGTAAAATGCACAAACCCATGGCTGCATGGAGTTCTGAATTTTTTCCATTTATACCTATGCCAAAAAATTCTTCGGGTCCATTATGTCCAAAGTTCCTTAAATAAGAAATTTTATGAGCTAGATCATCATCG
>MHCP01000012.1:4283-4453 GCA_001816655.1 Candidatus Woykebacteria bacterium RBG_13_40_15
ACAGCACCGCCTTCTACTGTATGGAAAATTTTTGTTGCATGAAAACTCAGCGTAGAAATATCCCCATAGTTTACTATTGATTTGCCTTTGTACCTCACACCAAAAGCGTGGGCGGCGTCGTAAATTAGCTTTAAGTTATTTTTTTTTGCTATGCGTCCAATGGCTTCGAC
>MHCP01000012.1:4489-6557 GCA_001816655.1 Candidatus Woykebacteria bacterium RBG_13_40_15
AAAAAAACGTGTTTAACCTTAAAGTAGTTCTTTAACTTTTGTTCTAACTCTAATACCAGTGGTCCGTGATTTGTAACCTGGTTCCGTTCCCAAATCCCCTGCAAATATTTTTCATACTTTTTCAAAGGAGGTAGGTAAGTTTTTGTAACATTAATCATTTCAATCCAGATACTTAGATAAAAGTTTTATACGAGGCCTCGTTTGATCATCGAGATTAAATATTTTCGAAACCGTTTCTTTGCCCTTATCAGCAAGATCGTATGAAGCCTTTGGATCATTATTATAACCTTCAATAATATAACACAACTGATCTGCCTCGCTTGGGATGATCACAATTTCTTTTCTATTCTTGAATAAGATATTATGATCTTTCTAAATACCTATTAAACTCTCTATTCTAAAAGCCGACAATAAGTGCGGAAAGATGTCATCTAGAATAATGAGGTCGCAACTCAATCTTCTTCTTAAGATAGCATCCAGAATCGGTTCACTTAGTCTAATTGGAGTAATCCGTCTTTATTTAATTTTTTTCATTTTTAAATTTCAGTTTTTTGACTCTTGGTTTATCCATTAGCCTACTTACAATTTTATCAAAGAAACCTTTGGCTCTAGGATAGCTTTTTGAGTAAAAGGGCCTTCCAGCATTTTCCTTATGAGAAACTAATTGTTCCTTCAGCTGTTTATTTGCTTCTTTGTGAAGATAAAGCTGACGAATGTGCCAGTCGAGGTGATAGCGGAAATCGCCTAAGATGGTGACTAGAGATAAAAACGACTCCGCTGGCTTCTCGTTTTTAACTTTGGTGAGGAAACTCTTGTAAGATTCTATCTCTACATCCTTAAGGTAAATCTGTAATATCTTCCCTTTTTCCTCTAAAGGGAGCTTGCCATACATTTCATGATTAACTATTCCGGTGAGAATTAATGAATCATTTTCTATCTTCTTATCTGCCTCGAACAAGTCTTTCAAATATTTAATATTTATGAAGAGAGTCTCGTAAAAACCTTCTTGAGGATTCTTGTGGGTGATATTAGAGCTATGAGATCTACAATAGGTAAGTTTCTTTTTTAAAACCTTAATCTTAGCGCCGTACTTTAAACACCTTACCCAAAATTCATAATCTGGACTATAAAGCAACTCAGGGTTAAAAAACCCTACCTTCTGATGGAGATCTTTTCTTATAACCACTGACGAATGGGCTAAATGATTTGCCCAAATCCAATTCCTAACGTCGTTTAAATCAATGTTTTTATTAAACCAATTTTCATAAACTTCGTTCTTGGCCACCTTATTCCCAACTTCATCAATTTGATAGATAAAAGTACCAAGTATCCCTACATCAGGACTCTTTTCTAAAAATTCAACTTGTTTTTTAATTCGCTCTGGTGCCATGTAATCATCAGAATCTAGGGAAATGATATACTTACCAGTACAAAGATTGTATGCTTTTGTATAAGCAGCGTGAGCACCCCTGTTTTTTCGGCTGGTGATTAATTTGATTCTAGGATCATTAAACGAATGTATAACCTCTAATGAGCGGTCGGTGGAGTGGTCGTCAGAAATTATCATTTCCCAACTACCGTAACTTTGATTCAACACTGACTCTATCGTCTTTGCTATATAATGGGCATAATTGTAAGACGTTACGATCACAGAGACTAAAGGCTTTATTTGATGCATTTTTCAGAAGGAGTTTACAGGGAATACAAATAATTTACAAGTATTTTTAGTGGTACCTATAGCTAATTTGGCACCCAAAAAGCGGTGCCCTCGTTGATATAACCATAGTAGGCAACAGCAGCGTCTCTCAACACCGCATTACTTGTATAATAGTGTTCCCAAACTCGTAAACTTAGCATTCGATAAACGGGTACTACAGAAGTCCCATTGGGAACATCTTGAGGTTTAGCATAAGCCCAGAAAGCTCCGCCTTCATCTATATAATTGTAAACCTGTGTTGCAGCATACTTTTCATTGGGATCCGTCGTGTAAAAATGGTCCCAGGTACGAGGATTAAGCAGCTTGTAAACGACAGTACTTCCCTGCGGCGCTTTATCATATGCTTTAAAA
>MHCP01000012.1:6573-8723 GCA_001816655.1 Candidatus Woykebacteria bacterium RBG_13_40_15
TGTAGCTATAAAACGCAGCAGCGATATCTCTCTCAGTTGAATTAATCGTGTAAAGGTGATCCCAAGTACGAAGGCTCAATAGCTGATTTACATCAACAGAGTTAGTTGTACCAAAGTAAATTTCTAAGGCTTTCGCTATATTGACTCTACCATAACCATAATCGGGGTCTTTCCCAGGTAGACCAATATCCGTAGCACTTGCGAGCAGCACTGCTTCTATATTACCCGAGCTACTTTGTGCTTTTGATAGCAAAAGTGCTGCTGTTGCGCTAACTAAAGCAGACGAAAACGATGTACCTGCAACTCTAGCGTAGCTAAAATTAGTGCAGTCTAAAGTTTCCGAACAATTCACCCACTGATAAAGCAAATCGCTCGCCAAGCCAGATCCGTCACCTCCAGGAGCAGCGAGATCTATACCTAACCCCCAATTCGAGAAGAGAGATCGAGTATCAGAATTATTGAGGGAACCCACACCAATTACATTACTACCCCTAGCTGGGTAGGAAACACTGTTTGCACCATCATTTCCAGCTGCAGCTACAACAACAGCCCCAGACAGCCACGCAGCATCGATAGCAGACTGAACTGCCGCTGAATAATCGGGTCCACCAATAGACATGTTTATTACCTTTGCTCCGTTTGTCCGAGCAAAATCAATACCATTGGCAACATCTATGTCTAAACACCAACCATCAAAATCGCAAACTTTTATCGGCATAATCGACACATTATAAGCAAGCGAAGCTGCCCCAATAGAGTTATTAGTACTCTCGGCGATAACTGAAGCAACTACTGTACCATGACCGTTATCGTCATTTGGATGACTATCGCTGTTTACATAATCATATCCAGAAGCGAAGTTGGTGCTGGCAAAATCAGGACCCTTAGCATAAATTTCGGATCCTGCTGGGTCATAATTTTCATAAGCAACACCGGTATCAATCACTGCAACTTTCACTGATGAGGAACCACCACTTGTTTCTTTCCAGACATTTAAAGCATCTAGCTTTGTAAGATCCCACTGAGATCCGTAATTTGGATCGTTTGGCGGCGTAACACCATCCGAAGGAAAGGTGGCTACCTTCCGAATATAATTTGGGGCAACGGCTCCGTAACTACCGTAGGCAGTCAACAAATCGCCAACCGTCGCATCATTCCCTCCTTCAATCCTCTGGACACCGGAAGAGCCCCGTAAAACAATTTGCTGGGGAAGATAATGAACTAAAGATATCAGGGAGGGAGTAAAATTATTTAGATGAGTCCCGGCGCAGGCAGTATTTGCAACTCGACTATGAACAAACACGGCTGGTAGAGCAAAGCCGTCCCTGCCAAAAACTGAAACCTCATCTGGGCTTATACCGTGTGAGTAAAGCTTCCAAACAGCAATTTTATGTAAGGCGTTTTGGACTTTTTTGTTTGGGGCAACATATCGAAAATCCCCGAGGACTGCCACGCCAACACCACCAGCGTTGTACCCACTGGTATGGGCGCCAATCACACCATCACCCCCTCTTCTTCCTTCGTAAATAGTACCGTTATTCTGATCAATGACAAAATTGTAACCTATGTCTCCCCAACCACGACCAACATTATGGTAATAATAAATTGCCCGCATAGTCGCTGCTGGATTAGAGTCGTTATTGGCAGTAACCGTATGGTGGATAATTACCTTTCTAACCGTCGCATAATCTTCGCCGGGAACATAAATAGATTCATCTGCACCCCAGCAAGCCCGCGAACAAATATCGGGTTGGTCTGTTGGTCTTTTCGGTACACCGGACGCAGCAAAGACCTGCTTAGCCGTAGATTTTATTTTTCTCAGAATTTTTTCGAGTAAGTTACGCTTTTCTTTACTATCAATATAGGTCAATTTAAGACTTTTAACTGATGGGATAGTATCTAAACTACCCGTTCGAAAAATCGTCCTCTCTTGAAAATAATTCCCCTGAACCACAATTAATCGGCCATAGGTCCTAGTACTAGAAACCTTGTCATTACCGTCATCTTCGTCCGCCTCGACATTCCGCCACGAGGACCAACTCGCGCCATCCTCTGAAGTCCTTACCTGGATAAGTACTTGCGACCCGGAAGGTGTATTAGCCTGCCATGAAGGTGCGATGGCATTAAAAGCAAAGTCAGCTGCTTTTTTT
>MHCP01000013.1:0-1075 GCA_001816655.1 Candidatus Woykebacteria bacterium RBG_13_40_15
TGAAATACTTCTCAAGAATAAAGGGGTTTTTACTGGGGAATTTCCTTACCTACTGGACCTACTTGAACATAGCGAATTTGATACTATTTACCACGAACATTTATCCTATTTTAGTATAAGGTCGCTTTTAGCTTTGGCTGGAAGAGTCAATTTGGAAATATTCGACGTGATAAGAACACCGGTGCACGGTGGTTCGGTACAAGTATTTTTTAGGAAGAAAGGCTCAAGTAAAGAACCACCAAAATCTTCGGTCGCAGAGTTGGTTGCTTTGGAAAAATCCAAGGGAATGGACACTCCAGTACCATTCGATGATTTCGCGATAAGAACTCATCGAAAAAAGGCGGAGCTCACCAAGCTTCTGACAGAATTAAAAGCTCAAGGTAGGCGGGTTGTTGGGTATGGCGCGGCTGCAAAAGGTAATGTCCTAACCAATTTCTTTAGAATAGGCACCGATTTGTTGGAATATATAGTAGACTCGATACCATACAAGCAAGGGCTTTATACACCAGGGCTACATATTCCGATATACCCGGAAAGCAAACTACTCGAGGACATGCCAGAGTACGCGCTTATATTGGCTTGGAATTTTACCGACGAAATCGTAAATAAAAACCAGGAATATATAAAACGTGGTGGTAAATTTATTACTACTGTCCCTCTAGTAAAAATACTCTAAGTCGCTGATCACCCCGGCGTTATTTCCCAAAAATCCTTACCAAACAAATCCCAAGGTAATCTTCCCTCATCAGGAGTTTCTGAATTAAACTGCTGATTTACAAAATAAAAAACATAAAGTGGATCTTGAGTAAAATTAGCATAGCCATGGGCAACCCCTGAAGGAATTAAGATCATTTGAGATTTACCAGCTCCCAGAACCGACCTCATCCGTACTTCTTTTGTAGAAGAGTTTGCTCTTAAATCAACCAGCCCAACAGAAAGATAGCCGTCAGGAGGTACATACCAAAGATCTGTCTGGTTAAAATGCAGATGCCAAGCTTTGATCGAACCAGGCATGACTTTCGTGAAGTTTATCTGGCGAAATTTAAAACCCTCCTGGCCTTCTAGATTTCCCTTC
>MHCP01000013.1:1081-4108 GCA_001816655.1 Candidatus Woykebacteria bacterium RBG_13_40_15
AACCTTGCTACCTCGCACAAAAACCCATCGTCGGAGACAAAATTTTTTAACTCAAAAATCTTAACGCCATCAATGGTAGGTTTTTTAGAATAATCTTGCGGCTTCAGCAATTTCTTATAAGATTCAATAATTTTTTTGGTCATTAGATCTTGTTCGGTATAATTGAATGTTGGTATTATAACAAAGCAATTTGTTGGAATGCAATAAATTTTTACATCCAAGCTTGTTATTAAGGTTTCTATTAGTCTAAAATACTAAAATCATGAATATATATAAGTTGTTTAGAAAAATAGCTCCTTTTTTCAGCCGCCACAGGAAAAACGTTGCCTGGTTGGAAAAAATAAACTCCCAGTATCAAATCTGGCTCAAAAAAAATGGGTTGCCGGACATAACCATTGAAAAAAAGCACCGTGAGGTTACTTCTTTTAAATTCAAACCCAAGATAACTCTAATACTCATCGCTTCAAGACCATGTAGTCTACTTGAAAAAACAATCGCATCGGTCCTTGAACAAATTTACCCGGAATTTGAGCTTTTAATTATTAACTGTTTTGAAAATGCTCAAGACAACCAAACTATTAATTCGTTTATGGAAAAGGATAAAAGAATCAAACTCTCACAATCCAAAACTATAAATGAAGTTATTGAGCAGGCATCAGGTTATCATGTTGGGATGGTTTGGCCTGGCGATCAATTACATATAAATATACTATTCGAAATCGTAAAGCTAATAAATCAAGAAAACAAAGCGCCAGATATCATTTATACTGATGAAGACAAAATTGATAGCCGCGGTGAATACATCGAACCATTCTTTAAGCCTGATTGGTCTCCAGATTTGCTTCTATCCATAATGTACGTAGGCCAATTAGTTTTGTTTCGTCGAGAATTACTCAACAAAGTTACTATTCCTAAAAATTTATATTCTAGAAATCTACTTTGGGATTTATGTTTAAAGATGTCGGAAATGACAAATAGAATATATCACATACCAGACATTCTTTTTACCCAAAGTCTTCTTGGGAAATCTATTTCAGGCTGGCCTGAGTTGAGTAATAAGGAATATTCCATACAACCAAAGATACTAAAGAATACCTTAAAAAGGAGAAATATTAATGGGAAAGTAGAAGAAGGCTTCTTTAAAGGCTCTTATCGGATTAAGTACGGATTGATAGATAAACCACTGGTCAGCATAATTATTTCTACAAAGGACAAAGTAGATTTACTTTCAAAATGTATTAATGGAATCTTTAGCAATAACTCCTATAAAAATTTTGAGCTCATCATTATCGATAACCAAAGTGTAGAATCTGAAACATTTAAATATTTCGAGAAACTGAAAAATAATCCAAAAATACGCTTACTAAAATACGATGAACCATTTAACATCGCGGCGATTTTTAATTGGGCTGTCAGGTTTGCTCGTGGTGAATTTATTCTTTTTATGGGCAACGATACTGAGCCAGTCACTAAAGATTGGCTAGAGAGGATGGTAAGCTACGGTCAAAGAGATCACATTGGAGCTGTTGGTGCAAAGTTGCTATACCCAGATAAATCTATACAGCATGCTGGAGTAGTTCTTGGTTACGGATCAGCCAGCGACAATAGTGATCGGGTGGCCGGACATTGCTTTAGCCACTTTCCGGATTCTTTTGGTTACTTTGGTTTTATTAATCTAGCCAGAAACTATTCCGCTGTTACAGGTGCTTGTCTTTTAACCAAAAAATCCCTTTATCTTAAGGTTGGTGGTTTCAATGAAGAAATACTGAAAGTCCGTTTTAACGATGTAGACTATTGTTTAAAACTCGGAGCTAAGGGTTATTACATCGTCTACGCACCTGAATGTGTACTCTACCATCACGAGTCTACTAGTGTTAGTAAAATTAGAATGGACCCACAGGAGATTAAGTATATGAGGAAAAAATGGTCCTTCTGGGAAGACAACGACCCTTTTTACAACCAAAACCTCACGTTAGATAGCAACGACTACACTCTAAGAATCTAGGATACGTAAACTGTAATCTTCTCTTTGCAAAGTCAAATTTGGGTTGTAGTATGGATCATTCTGCAATAAATCACCCCAACGCCTCTTCATCAATTCGTTCTCTTGTAGAAATTCCGCAAAATCTCTTGTACTACTACCAGGGATTCCGACGCTTGCCGACTCGTAATGAAATAATTTTGCATACGGTGTATAAACAACTAAATAACCAAGCTTTCTTACGCGCAAGCAAAAATCCACGTCGTTATAAGCTATCCGAAACACTTCATCAAACCCCTTGACTCTTTCAAAGACATCACGCCTTACCAGCATACAAGCTGCTGTCACGCAGCTCCAGTTCCTTACCATATCCTTATGATTGTAAATTGGTAACACCCCACCAACATTATCAGGGTACATTTTTTGAGCATGCCCGGCTATTCCACCTATCCCCAAAATAACGCCTGCGTGCTGAATATATCCTCCTGGATAAAGTAGCTTAGCTCCCACCACACCAACTTGGGCACGTTGAGCATGTTCAACCATTGAGTCTAGCCAGTCTGGCTCTATGACCTCGGTGTCATTGTTCAAGAACAAAAGGTATTTCCCCGTAGTCTTGTTAGCAGCATAGTTATTGACCGCAGCAAAGTTAAATGGTTTTGTATATTTTAGTACTTTGACTCTTGGGTGATTTACTATCCTCTGAAAATAACTTAAAGTTTTGTTTTCAACACTGTTATTATCTACTATTATAATTTCGTAATTATTGTATGTAGTCTTTTTAAGGATGCTATCCACGCACTTTTGAATCAGATTTACTTTATCTTTTGTAGGTATGATTATCGAAACTTTTTCTTTGTTTTTGATCTCATAATGAACCCGAAATAAACTTGGTTTTAAGCCAGGCTCAAGCCTAGCACTCAGCTTCCTCCTTTTTATGGTTTCCTCCAAGGCTTTTTTTGCGGCTTCGTGAGCGTAGCCTTTTGCTTCGTACACTTCAGCAGTAGACCCAGGGATTTTGCGCCAGTGGTAAAGAACCTTTGGAA
>MHCP01000013.1:4291-4433 GCA_001816655.1 Candidatus Woykebacteria bacterium RBG_13_40_15
AAAATTATTTTTATACGTTTATCTCTATCTTTGAAATAATTTAAAATCTTTAAAGTCTCTGGCTTATTTGAACAATCATCTGCGATACAAAGTTCCCAATTTTGGTAACTTTGGTTAGCAACAGATTGTATCGCTTTTTCGA
>MHCP01000013.1:4476-5762 GCA_001816655.1 Candidatus Woykebacteria bacterium RBG_13_40_15
TTTTGGCTTATAAACTAAAGAATCTATAGTTTCTTTACAGTTAGAAGATTTGTAAAACCGCAGGTATAGGTCTTGATAGGATGCATTTAAACCTTCAACTCCTTTAAGAACCTGACTCCGAGAATATTCCAATCTTATAACTTTTTTAATATTTTCAGGTAGAAGAACTTTTAATAACCTAATCTGGTAACCTTTAAAAGGCTTATTAACTATTAGCCCGAACGAAAAAAAGAAATCCCAGAGAATAGAATAAAATTTTTTAGCACCAGAAGTAAAATAACTTGGCCTCAAATAATTAAAGTAGGGTATTATTTTAATTAGTTTTAAACTAAAGCTAAAAAAAAGGCTCTCCTCTCTAGAACCAATGTCTCTTGCTAGCTTTTTCAATCTATTTATAAAAATATATGGGTTGATATTTGTAGTAGCGGGAAGATATTTTAGAAAAAATTTTGTAAATTCATAATTTAATCTCCATTTTTCCAAAAAGCTAGGCTTTGAACCATAAACTTTATCCATCAAATTAACATTTATTTCCCTCTTTTTTCTTGCCACAAAAATCTTTCGATAAACAGGACCACTCGGCTTTTTTGACGCCAAGTTACGATTAAATTCCGAATAAAGCTGGCCTATCTGTGTTGATAGTTCCTCTTTTGTGGCAACATCAAGGAAGTGAAGTAGTATCATCTCAAGCCAATAAAAGACTGGGTGATTACCTAAAATTTGGAGACTTTTTACTTTCTCTGACAGCTCTTTGTAGATTTGGCTCTCCCTAGGCAATCCGTATTCTTCGTGCTCCCTAAGCCATGGATGGGCTGTGCCAATACGATCCTTAAAAAAATTAGTAGCAAATTTTTCAACTTTGGCAATTTCTTCGGTATAGACTGGGCAAGCTAAAATTATTAGATCTCTACTGACTCGAACTATTTCATCAATAACTTTAGCTCTATCTTCTTTCCTGATATGTTCTAAGGTTTCTATACAAGTTACTGCATCAAAATAATTGTCCGGAAAATTTATTTTTCTCGCGTCTCCTTTAACGTAATTTTTATCTTTAACATCAAAAACATCAAGAATTGTCACCTGCTCGTTAACGAACATCACCAAATTGCCTTGGTAGCCACCAACATCTAGAATCTTCGCATTTCTATCTCTAACTAATAAATCGATAATTTTACCTATCGCTGAAGCCCTTACAAAAATATCGCTAGACAAAGTGGCTTTTTGCAAAATGTCACTTTTCATAATTATGGATCTTCCATTGCCCATCAAACTTGAAAACTCCAGCC
>MHCP01000014.1 GCA_001816655.1 Candidatus Woykebacteria bacterium RBG_13_40_15
AAAAGTAATTGTGACTTATGAGGCAGCAGATGAGTTTTTTATCAAGGCAGGGAAAGAAAAAATCTCTGAGGGTAAAGAAAAACAAGTCCTTGCCACTTATGGTGTTAAAAAACCGTTTATTCTTTACGTAGGTAACGCGTTCCCCGTTAAAAATATTGATGGAATATTGGAAGCTTTACCTTATCTCGATAAAAATATAAATTTCGTTTATGCGGGGGCTAGGAATGTTTTCTTTGATCGATTAATGGAAAAGGCAAGGGAATTGAATGTTGGGAATAGAATCATTCTTACCGGGTTTGTTCCAAACGAAGATTTAGCAGTCCTCTATAAGTTAGCGGAATGTTTTGTTTTTCCTTCTTTGGCGGAAGGGTTTGGGCTTCCCGGAGTAGAAGCAATGGCAGTAGGGTGCCCAGTTGTCGCTTCCGGCATTGATGTGTTTAGAGAAGTCTATGGGGAGGCTGCTATCTATTTTGATCCTAAAAAACCAAAAGAAATAGTCAACCAAATTCAATTAATAATGGGAAATGAGAAATTAAGAATTAAACAAAAGAAATTAGGGTTTGAGCAGGTAAAAAAATACTCCTGGAAAAAGTTAGCGGAAGAGACATTGGCTGGTTACAAATTAGCCCGTTAAGTTAATCTCTTTGTTGATTGCATTATGATTATTTTTTTAGTACAATGTACTTGTTAATACTCCTTAGTTTCACTTCTTTTGTTTTCCAAAAGAAAGAACAAGGCGCAAGGCAACTGTGTTAGTGTGCTAGAAAGGAAAATATGGCGAAGCGATTATTTGTCGGATCGTTACCTTATGATGTTACTCAAGAAGAGTTGCAGGAAATGTTTGCTGCTGTTGGAACTGTCGAATCAGCCACTTTGATAACTGATAAATTCAGCGGTCGTTCCAAAGGCTTTGGTTTTGTCGAAATGTCGAGCGATGAAGAAGCTGATAAAGCAGTTAAAGAATTAAACGGTAAAGACGTTAAAGGTAGAAACATTGTAGTTAACGAAGCTAGACCAAGAGAAGAACGCCCAGCTAGATAATACTGGGAACTGTTGGCCCCGCCCAGAAGGGCGGGGCCTTCGTTTGAAAAGTAAAAGCATGAATAAAGCAATAAATCCATGTATTAGGTGCGGAAAAGAAAGAATAAAAGGAAAAGAAACAACAATTCCAAATGCTTATTCTGATATAAAATCGACGATGTATATTTGTCCTGACCCAGAATGTCAGAAAAAAGTAGAGGAAGAACTTGCTGCAAAGGCCGCAAAACGTCAAAGCTTCATAGATAAAAGAATCCACTTTTCCAAAAAGAATAAAAAGTAGAAACCGCTTATTTCCTTAACTTGAAAAGTTACAGTTGCTAGATTACATCTTGCTATCGCTTTTCGAGCAAGATATAATATAAATCTAAAGATTTCTGCGTCGCTTTACTCCTACTCAAAATTTCATTTTGATATTGTTTCTCTTCGAGATATAATACATCTCATGTACAAACCTAAGATTGCAATTGTTCATGATTATCTCAATCAGTGCGGGGGCTAAGAGACAGGGGGCACTTTGAGGGCTAAGCTTCAAGATGGAGATTGCAGGCTTAGCAGAACAATTTTTGGACTTTTTAAAATACCGTGGCCTCTCGCACAAGACGATTGAACGCCACGTTGCAAACCTCAAAGATTTTATTCCCTGGCTGGATAATAGAAAAATAACCAAAGAAGTTCTAAGAGAATTTATTATCCACTGCCGTGAAAGAAAACCGAGAACCACCAACGGCCTTTCAAAAGAAGCTGGACTTTCCCCCTACTCGATTAATTCTTTAGTTTCCACCTTGAAACTTTTTACCCGCTTTCTTTGGACGGAAAAAGGATATTTAAAAGAAGATTTAAGCGGGGTTATAAAATCGCTACCAGCAAAACCATTCTTTCCAAACCTTCTAACTATTGCGGAGGTAAAAGCCCTTATAAACTGCCCTAGGAAAAGTGATAAATACCACTCCTGGGTCGATCTAACGCCTTATAACTTCTTTTTTGAGCTTCTTGCCTGTACGGGCTTGAGGAAGTTTGAAGCAATGGGTTTAAAGGTACAGGATATAGATTTTGTAGAAGCAGTGATAAGGGTAAATATTGCCAAAGGAAACAAAGCGAGACTAGTTCCTTTGCCTAGAGATTTGGGTGGGAGATTCTACCTTTGGTTTCAGGAGAGAAAAGCAAGGCCAAACGAATATATTTTCCAATCTGTAGTAAAGAAGGGGAGGATGGTTGGGTATCATACGCTAGTTGATGAGATAAAAAGACGAGCAAGGCTGCTTGGAATAAACAAAAGAGTTCACTTGCACTTACTTAGGCACTCGTTTATTACCGAACTAATCAAAGCTGACGCCCCAGCTATGAAGGTCGCAAGAATAGTTGGGCACTCTAGTTTACAAACCACCCTCCGTTATACTCATTTGGTAGTAGATGATTTAAAAGACACAATTGAAGCCCATCCCTTAAATAAGCGGAAAGAAGAATCTCAAATTATCCCAAGCTACTTATATAAAGAAAAACTGTTGAGTTAGAAGGCTAGCTTAAGTAAGTTCTAATATTACGATTTTTACCTATAGTATGTTATAATCCACCCCACAAAAAGGAAGAAGCGGGTAACGAAACAAATGCCAGCTCCCTAAGAAAGGAGGGTGGAGATGGCGAGGGAGTATCAAGTCGCATACAAATACAAGTCCAAACAGGCGGCGTCTACTGCCTATTCGGCGTCTCACGGGATTGCACTCGCTAACGGAGCAAGAGCCTATTCCCTTATACTGGATCGTGTTCCGCACGTTCTGATCGAGAGCGATAAGCCTCTTTCGGAGGATGTGATACGACGTCTGGATGAGGCGAACTCCGAGGGAGAGCGGATACACGAGCGGATATAACGCGGGAAACAACGACAACTAACAACTTTAAGGAGGATCAAGAGACTAATGCCTAGAGGAAAAAGGAGAATCCTGTTCCACAAGAACCCTATTGGGCCAAAGGACCTGGGGATTACCCTCGAGGTCCTGGTTGACGAAAGCGGGTCACCGCTGAAAGTCAGCTACACTTGGTGCAGGAATATGGCGAGGGCAAAGTTCGACCAGGTAGTCCCCCTCAGCCTCGATGAGAATCCCCCTCTGAGGGAAGGACTGCTACAGCTCGAACTGCAGCAGATTCTCGGCACCAACGCTGCACATTTGGTCGTCGAGGCTTCTAGGGCCATAACGAAGTTCCTCATCGGCCCAATCGTGTAGGTCTAATCTCGGAATGAGGGGAAAGAGCATTGGGTGCTGCCTTACCACAACCGTGGTAGCCCTTTCCCTAAGCAAATCAAGGAATTGGTTTATTTAGGAGGAGAAACGACTCAGAAATGGGTCGTTTTTCTTTGGTTACGACCGAGTATAATAACAGTTATAAAGATACTCCCGAACCTAAGTTTTCACCTTCCCTACTAAAGTAGCCCTATAAGCGTAAAAATCTATCTCTATAAGACTAATTAGTATCCCATAACCTTATTTATAGAGTTTATATCATTAAGGCTAAATACAAGAGTAATAGTAACTACCTTAGTTTATTAGAATCTTAAAGGGAGTTTGAGTTATTCGTATGGTGGAAAATATGCGTTTCGCCAAACTGGTATAGTGAGAATTTCATCTAAAACAGTGCCGTCTTCCATAGTTGTTTTAATAGTAACCGTAGGAAAAGCAGCTCCATAATTACCTGTATAATCAATATCTTCAGTACTGACTTCCATTTCAATTGTATAATAAAAATTCTTTGCCTTAACGTCTTTTCTAGCCATCTTTGGGATTAATTCAAACCGCTTACGAGGTTTTTCAGTCGTTACTTCTAATTTGGTAGCTTTTAAATCTGTAGACCCATACAATTCTACTAATTCCGTACACGACCCATCATTAAACATTTTGCAGCGATTACTACTTTTTATCTGCCCATAAATTTCTGTCTGTCTGTAACCACTTTTACTAGAAAATGGAACGCGCGACCTAATATTATTTGATATATCAGTTGGTAAATAAAATGAAGCTACCACCCCTATTGAAAGAATTATTAGCCCAACAATAACGAAAGCTATTGATTTAATTACACTCAATTTTGTTATTGATATAGAGATTTGCATCGTTTTAAAAGAATAGTAAACCCCATCTAGGATAAAGTAAAGGCACTGATTGATTTCACAATCAAAAATGCTAGAATGGCAGCATGTGGAATGTTATTAAAAGTAGATTCTTCGCACTCTCGCTCGTAGGGAAAATAGCTTTTATCGGAGCGGCTTTAATGGGAGGGACTGTCTTCGCAGCGGCTGTTGCCCCACAATCTCAACCTAAACAAGATGATCAGGGGGAAGTTTCTCAAGCAGTTACCCCAAGTCCTAAACCTGTTGTGGAAGTAAAACCAATCACCGAAACCGAAGATATTTCTTTTAAAACTGAAGAGACTCAGGATAGTAACCTAGAAAAAGGTAAAACAAAGATTACTCAGGAGGGAAAAGTAGGTAAAAAGGAAATCAAATACGAAGTTAGCTACAAGGATGGTAAGGAAGTGTCTCGTAAAAAGATTTCAGAAGAAGTAGTCGTTGAACCAACAAATAAGATTATTGCTGTTGGCACCTATGTAGCTCCTAAAGCTTCTGCCCCACAATCTAATTGTGATCCTAACTATTCGGGTGCTTGTGTTCCTATAGCCAGCGATGTTGATTGTGCAGGTGGTTCAGGAAATGGACCAGCTTATGTTGCAGGACCAGTTTATGTAATTGGTACAGATATTTATGATCTTGATCGTGATGGCGATGGGGTTGGGTGCGAATAATTTAATTGCCGTTTTAACTTAGAAGGTTTATTTAACTAGTAAGGAAGTTTAAGATGCATTTTTTTGGTTTAGATATTTCCGCAATTATCGCTTCCATTGCCAGTTTTGTTTTTGGGCTTTTACTGGGACCTATCCTCAGTTTTGAGTACCAACGTTGGAGAGAACAAAAATCAAACTCTAAATCAAGAGAACAAGTTCAAAAAGAAAACATGATTTCCACTCTAGACATGTTTATAACACTCTGGAACCCAGTTACAAAAAACTACCCTTTTTACCAAAAGCTGACAAAATCTCCAATAGCTTTAAGGTTCGGGCAGAGGTCAAGGTGGCTTGGTATTGATGAGGTTGAAATCCCAAAAGAACTTGAAAATCTTAAACCTGAGCTTTCAAGTTTAAGCTCATTGCTTGCTTCTTATCTCCATAATTTTTCAGGGGATAAATTAAAGAAATTAAGAAAAATAGCTACTAATTTAAGAGAAATGTCAGTAGTCGAATTGAATATTGATAAGGACCTGCGAAATTTTATTATATTGGGTCACGAAGCTTATATCCATTCATTAGACATCAAATCCAACTCTAATGAAAAAGTTCGCGCAGTGGGGTCTTGAGAGCCTGAGAGATCTTGTAGATTGTATAGACTGGTGGGTTTGATTCACCACGTTCGATTCTGCCAAGAGTTGTTGAATGAATCCCAGTTTTTTCTGAAAGCTGTTCTTGCGAAAGTTTTTGGTGCTTCCGAATCTTCCGAATTTTCTTTCCCATTTGAGCTACAACTTTGTATCCCATATTCAAAAGTTAGAGTAACCAAAATCGATTTTCTATAGCGTTTGGCGCTCTATTTAGCCACAAAGTTAGGCTTGAAAAAAGCGTTGCAGGGAAATATAATTGGCTGGCAAGCAAAGGAACAAATGAAAAAACTTTTTCTTTTTTCTCTAGGGGTGCTATTATTGATTGCCTTTTTATTTATTGGTTTTTACATTGGTACCAAAAGAAACTCCAAATCCTCAGACTTGAAGACATCAAATACAAACTCTGTCGTATCAAAAACTAATTCATCAGATACCCAAGAAAAAACTAAGGCTAAGGAAGTTGATTTAAAGTCATTAATGGAGCGATTAAAATCTAAATTTCCTGCAATCAGAGAGACGAAAATTTATACCGAGGAGAACGATCCATACGATATGTTAGGGAAACCTAAATGGTATATCGCTGGTGCGGCCTTTTGGGATGAAAGAACAAATTATACAGTAACAGAAGGTGAAAAATGGGGAACGGCGGCAGGTGGGAGTGTAGCAGTATACAGAAACAAATCTGATGCCGTTGAAGGAGCTGCAATGTTGGAAGCAGCTCAAGGAGGCGTTCTGGATCCTGGCCAGTTTAGACGTGTCGATAATATTTTAATCCGCGTTTCAAGAGACTTAACTAATTCGCAACAAGTTGAAATTCTTAACTACCTTGAAAGCCAACTCAACTAGTAAGGAATGTACGTTAATCAAGTTGTGACTCTTCGAAAGTCTATTTTATATAGATTTATTTAGGTCAAAGTTTGGGTTGAAAAAAGCGTTGCAGGGAAATATAATTGGCTGGCAAGCAAAATGAGAAAATTGACTATACCTGGTACAACTTTAGAGAAAGAGGTGGGTGAAGGCTTCAACAGAGCGGCCCTTGCTTTTGGTGCTTTTTGGTATTTCTACAAAGGAATGTGGTTGAGAGGTCTGCTTTACACCATTGTGGCACTGATAGCTCCTGGTATATCCTGGATCTTTGTTTGGGTATATGCAGGGTTTAGAGCCAACCAAGAATATTACGAACACTTAGTTAAAAAGGGGTATAGAGATTCCACTGATTCTACTGTTGCTGCCAGCACAGCAGTTACCAAGCAAACAGATTCTCCTAGTATCCAAAACACTGCTCCAATTAAGAGTAGCGGTCTAGCCGATAAAGTAAAGATGGTTGGTATTGCTATCGTTGTCGTTTTCCTCATTCTAACAGGGATAGCACTTTTTGCTCCTTCAGATTCAAGCAAATCTCCTAATCAAACCAATAAAGATTCGAACACGAAACAAGCTTCTGTGAAATCAGAGGCGGATAACAAAGAAGAGATTGCTAAACAGGAAGCTGAAAATAAATGGCTTGAATCAGTAGCCACTACTTACTGCAACGCGCACAAAAAGACAGATTTTAGCAAAGGATATATAAAGTTTACTGGCGTTACAAAAGAGAATGGGGGTGAATTTACCCTGGATGATTGCAAGAAGATAATTACATACTTCAAGGAGAACTCCCCTAATATTAGGAAGGCAATAGGCGAGCCGAGCGACGAAGAGTCTGTGAAACAGGTTATAGGAAATATCGCTGATAGGAAGATACAAATGGGTATGCATATCTATGAACTTGCGGCTTCTTGGGGAACTCCAGATGATATAAATACTACCAAAACCCAGTTTGGAGAAAACCAACAATGGGTATACGGGAATGTTTTGACTAGAAGCCAATATGTCTACTTAGATGGTGAGGAAACGGCAAAATTAAAAGTAACCAGTTGGCAAGATTTTTGAATAGCAAATTCAACCTAACAAGCTCGATTAGTAACGAGGTCTCGGACTCACCTCTTTAATAAGAAGTGGCGAATGTTTCTAAACCATTGTAAATGCACCATTTCATTTACAGTTAGCCTCAACTTTCATTACGAATAAGTGTTTATAAAATAGTTGGCCCGAGATCCAGAATCATTCGTTTGTTAGGCTCGTCAATCGCAAATAACTTTCTACTTTTACCCTTCTCGGTAATTAAAACGTAATAATCCAGCGAGCCTTCTTTAGTCCACCTCCAAATTGTTTGGCGCGAAACTCCAGAAAGAGTAGCGTAGTTTTTTACAGTCAAAAGTTTAATTTCAGCCATAATAAAAACCCCCGTTGCATAAATAAACTTATCCTACAACTAAGGGCTGAACCTAAAACTAGAACGCTTTATTTATCCTCATTTTACCATTTGAACCTAGATAGTTGCAACCAAAATTTTGATCCGATTTGCGTGGTATAGACCCCTATAGTCACGGTCAGAGAGTTTATAACCTAGCCGCACCTCCAGAAGCTATCTCTGGCCCTCTTTACGGCTCCCAAAAGCTTGTTTGTGTTGAAATCAGCTTTCCTTCTTTTCTTTCCTACGCTTCTTAGGGAAGGGTAGAGGCTCTAAGAACCACTTCCTATTTTTGCCTTCAATAACATAATAGTCAAGTTTGTTCTGTTTCAAGTGTCTGTAGAACTTCCTGGCGTTAATACCAGTTTGTTCGATAAAGTGTTTGCCTGTCACTAAAGTCCTTTTCATTGATTTCAAGTCTAACACCAGAGCTGGTATAAAATCAAGCTTAATGTCAGTTATTAGCCTTGACAAACTGTCATTTCCGTGTTATACTTATGTCATAAAATACTCATAAAATATTTTCATTAAAGGAGGTGATGTACTATCAGTAGAAAACAAAAAGCAAGGCTTAAGGTCGTAACTTGGGAGCCACGTCTTGTCAGCCTTGCCATCTTATTTTACTTCGATTAAATTGCTCCCGCAAGCTGTTAAAAGGAGCAGCCAACCATGATAGAGATTTTTCTTAGCAGCGACGGCAAAAATACCTTGCACCTTCAATCAGAATCAACTCAAGATCTTAACAAAGATCTACCTTACGCAAAACAACTTTTCAAGAAAATGCTAGAAGAGTATGGAACTAAAAAGGATCAGTGGGCCCCAGTAATGGGTAACGGAAAAGCAAACCAATTAACCGAAGAAGATTCTAATCAAAACCCATTATGCAGTATTCATCAAGAAAGAATGGTACTGAAAACTGGGAGATTCGGACAATTTATGGCCTGCCCCATCAAGGTCGATGGTGAGTGGTGTAGAGGGAGACCCACCAAAGCGGTTCTAAAACTCGAAGAGTCAATTAGAAAGGTTATATAGGTATTCGGTAAGGGGAGGGTAGTTTTTACCCTTCCCCCTCCTACCTATAGGAGATTACTTATGAGACTTGCGATACTTCTGTTTTTGCTCGTTATATTCTGGCCAGTTTTATTGATTTTATTAGTTTTGGGGCTGATAGTTTCGCCGTTACTTCTGATCGTGGTTATAGTGGAGTACATCAAGAGTGAACTACGATTATAGAAAATTATTTCCGATAACTAGCGGCGGCATTCAAGTTTTAGAACTTTCCGTCATTAATAGCTTACTAACTTCTTTCAAAACTGTCTCGAATCTTTTTACTGTTTCCTTTGAGTAGGGAAGCTTCTTATCAGAAGACAACTTTTTATAGAAATTTAAAGCACTACCAACCTTATCCAAACCTCTTGGTTCCCCGTCTAAATTTACTCCAAAGTTAATCTTAGATTCCACGTAGTTGATAACTCCGTTGGCTAAAGAAGATTTTTTGACTTCGGTGAAATCCGTTGGGAAACTTATTTCGGGATAATTTTTTGAATAAAATTCTTTTACTTCTGTCAAAAATTCCTTGGCTTCGAATAAATCTTCTATATCCTTAATCTTAATGTCTGATAACAAACTGCTTACACTTACAACCCTTTTATTAAGAGGATCAATCCCATCTAGTCTCTTTTTCACCTCATCTTCAGCCGCTTTGCTATCTGGTATTGCGATAGAATTTATCTTTCCCTTAGTCTTTTTTGTCAAATAGAGTAGATAAAGAGGAATCGTATCCTTACCCTGCACAGGCACGAAAGACCTTTCAAGCAAGTTATATTCTTCTCGCCATAATTTTCCAGATCTATTTCTTTGAAAAAAACTTAGCCAGCCTTGAAGGTAGACGTAGTCAGAGGGGCCCTCTACGATTATATGTTCCTTTCCTGTTAACAACTCTTCTCCAACAAATAAGCCTAGTGCTTCTCTTAAGGGAGATTCCGTTTCCTCATCCTTCCAAAACCTTTGATGAATTAGTGTACCTCTAAGGACATCATTTTCGACGACAAATATCCGTTCCAATTTCTGCCAGGGTACCATCATAGGCTGATGTGTTGTATAGATTATTTGATGGTTGTCGGAGAGGCTCTCAAAATAGTTCTTAAGATTAATTTGAGACGTAGCATGCAAAGATTGGCCAGGCTCATCCATTAGCCAGACAAACTGTTTATTAAGTTTTTCTGCAGTCGCTAATTTCGTATAAAATCTTAAAAACCACTGCTCGCCATCACTTTGATTAGTTAGTTCCATTGACCTACCCTGAGGTGTACCAAACAAAAAGTAAAGATTGCTACCTTGTGGGCATAAGTTAAGACTAACTTGGTGGTTTTTCCAAATTTTCTTTAGTTGATCTGATAGATACTTTGAACCATCCGCTGCCGTGTTATCTAGGGATGATCCAGTTTGTTTAAAATCGTTGGCTTCTTTGTTAGCAAGTTTTAATAAATCGTATAGAAATTCGTGTTTTGAACCATCTTGTAGCTCCTCTAGAGGGGAATAATTTTCAACTGTATAAGCCTTTGGATCAAGCAGTATTATATCTAGATTATTCCAAAAATCTGCTTCTAAAATTTTTATTAAGTTGAAGTTCAAGGTTTCTTTAGCCCTTAGGATAGTCTCTAAAAAGGCTTTCTTATATTCCTCATCTACCTCACCCAGCCCGTTGATGATACTAGTTAGTTCATCCAACGTCCTGAGGATTTCTTGCGAATTATTTTCTGGCTTAAAGACTAATCTCTCAATAAAATTCTCTGCTGGATTAGATCCATCGCTCAGTTTTAATTTTTTTATCTGAGAGACAACTTTTGAGAGGATTGTAGTTACCCCTTTTTCAAAATCAAATGAACACATAAGAGGTTCTATAGCTCTTGTAGAGCCAGAGCCTATTTTTTTGTTTACTTTAACCTTGTATCCTGCAATTGTTGATAAGTCTAAAGACCTTTCCTTGAGCTTTGGAAGATCTCTTTCATCAAAAGAAATTTCCGCTGAAATTTCTATTTCATCGCTTTTGTTCGCTTTTTCGTGTAGATTCGTGTCTACCAACTCATCATCTTTTTTCAGAGAATTTATCGCATGGAGTAAATTAGTCTTCCCACAACCGTTACCACCAATGAAAGCAGTTATATTCTTGTCAATCAATTCGAAATTATCTAAGTTATCAATTGATTTGAAGTTTTTAATTGAAATCTTTTCTAGTCTCATTTTCTTTAAAAAAAGGTCTGCTGGGCAGACCTAGAGTTAATGTTATATCAACTTTATCAGTTAATCAAGCCAAAAGATTTAAATATCAAGAAATCTTACTTCTTTCAGATAATGTTTTTGGTACTAAATGAACGAAATGAACCATTTTAGACTAAATATGAATAATTAAACTTCACTAAATATATGATATATATTGGTATATCAGTCTAATTCTTGACAAGGTCTTTCAAAAGTGCTAGCCTATTCTTAGGCAGTAAACTTATATTGTGTAAGGGTCTTCTTTAGGCTGCCTGCCTAAAACCACAATATAAGGGCAGCCTGAAGAGGGCCTTTTCGTTCCCCAAAACCTCTCCGAAAATTGTAGAAAATATTCCAGAAAATAGACTGAAAATAGTAAGTAGGAAAATAATTTGTTTATTATAATTTCCTGCTTTTTTCTTGCCCAGAAGGAATATGTATGTCTACAAACAAAGAAAAAGGCGTTTTCGGCCCTCTTACAACAGAGGACCTAGCGGGGATACTGAGTCTAACAATAAAAGAGGATAAAGAAAACAAAATTGCAACATTCCTTTGCCTGCTGTCTGTGTATACGGACGATTCCCAGTTCAATCTAAGCTTTATAGCCCCCTCCTCAACTGGAAAAAGCTACATACCCATAGAAATATCGACCCTATTCCCAGAAGAGGACGTAATGATGATCGGTTACACCTCGCCAACTGCTTTCTTCCATGATGTCGGAAAGCTAGATAAGGAAAGGGGAGGCTACATAGTAGATTTGGAGAGGAAAATTCTAGTGTTCCTGGATCAACCGCACACACAACTAATACAGCACCTCAGGCCAATACTTTCCCATGATAAGAAGGAAATACAGGTAAAAATTACCGATAAGAGCCAAAAGGGCAGTCTTAGGACAAAAAACGTCTTCATAATAGGCTACCCGTCAGTTGTGTTCTGCACGGCTTCGTTAAAGATAGATGAGCAGGACTCCACCCGATTCATGCTACTGAGCCCTGAGATAAGCCAGGAAAAGATACAGCAGGGTATTGTTGAGAAAATTAAAAAAGAAAGTAACAAGGAGTTGTATTTAGACGAGCTGGAAAATAATCCTGAAAGATCAATGCTGAAGCAAAGGATTGAAGCGATAAAGTCCGAGCAGACCAGCAGCATAAAGATTCACGATCCCGAAAAGATTCAACACATCTTTTTTGAGAAGCACAAGCGTCTGAAACCACGCCACCAAAGGGATATTGGTCGCCTAATCTGTATAATAAAATCTTTTGCTCTTTTGAACCTATGGTTTAGGAAGCGAGAGGGACAAGTTATATTTACGGACGATACAGATTTCGAAGAAGCGTTAACGATTTGGGACAAAATTTCAGAAAGTCAGGAATTCAACCTACCGCCATATATTTTCAACTTTTTCAAAGAAATTATTGTGCCAGCGTACAAAGAAAAGAACGAAAATTCCAGCAACCAAGTATTGGGAATCAATTTAAAGGTTGGATTAACTAAAGCAGATATATTACAGAAGCACTACAAGGAAACGGGCAGATTCTTGGAAGATTGGAGGCTTCGGCAGGAAATACTACCAATGCTCGAAGCCAGCGGGCTTCTTACTTCAGAAAACGATCCCGAAGATAAAAGACAAAAACTTTACTACCCCACCGAGTCTCTCACTATTTCTAACGAAGAAGAAAACAGTGAGAAGGATGGTGGGGTAACTGAAGATTCCGAGGAACTAGATTTGGAGGATATACCGTTTTGATGGAAAGAACTAAAAGTCAACAAATCAACAAAAATAAGACAAAAGCGATAAGAATTGATGCTGGGATACACCAACTCGCTAAGGTAGGGGCTGCAAAGGCTGGTAGATCACTGAGGAGCCTTACAGAGGAAGGTTTAGTCTTGGTGTTAGACTCCTTAAAGGAGAGAAATGACGAGGGGTAGTTTACCAGTCGAAAACTTCTTAAGGTATCAAAGATTGTCGGGTAAAGCTCCTAGAACAGTGGAGAGGTACAAGTTTGACTTGCGTTTGTTTGATAAGTGGTTGGGGACCAGAAATGTTAACAAGGAAAGCGTTACTGATTTTATCCTATACCTTAAAGGGCGGGGATATAAAGCCTGGACTATAAATTCAACGGTCTCTGCCCTGAGGGTTTTCATTCGATATTTGTACCAAGAGGAGAAGCTTTTAGAAGAGGACTTTTCATACGCCTTGAAGTATCAAAAGACCGAACCATTCAACCCAGACCTTTTAACAAACCAAGAGATTGAAGCGATTCTTAACTTTGAAAGAAAAATGAGCGTTCACCACAAGTGGTTTGATGGGCGCAAGTACACTTTTGCTATTGAGTTTCTGGCCCGTTGTGGTCTACGCGTTAATGAATTATTGAGTTTAAAGGTTGCAGACCTAAATTTTCAAAATAGAACATTTAGAGTAATTGGCAAGGGTGGAAAGCTAAGAACAATCTACATACCATCAGTAATTTACTTAAGATTGGTCAAATGGATTCTTGATCGGCATGCAAGACCAGAGGATTGGCTTTTTCAGGGGATGAAAAGAAACCAAATGGGCTATCGATCTTTAGTGGATGAGTTGAAGAAGAGGGTGAGACTTTTGGGTATTAACAAGCGAGTACACCCTCACCTTTTTAGGCATTGTTTTATTACTGAAGCAGTAAAAGCAGATATCACGCCAGCTAAATTAATGAAGGCAGTGGGCCATTCCTCAGTTCAGAGTTATCTTCGCTACACCCATCTTGTTGCTGACGATATTATTGATGTTTTTGAAGAACACCCTTTAAATAAATTCAAAGAAAAAATTGAGGTGCCCACACGACCTCATTCTTATGATATGATTTCCTAAAATCGTAGGGTACACTATGGTCAATTTTTTAAAAAGACGAAGGGGTTTTATTAAAGGTGAAAAGGGTGAATTTGTAGCTACTGGAGTGCCAAAAAAATTTAATAAAACCTACACTGATTCTATTGTTAAATACCTAAACTGCCTGGATTTACTGTTTGAAAAGTCCCAGCAAAAATCTGAATTCGAGTTTATATTTACCCTCCTGAGGTTTAGAGGGATCCAATATACTAAGGAAGATCCTTATGAAAACAGCCTTGAGACTTTTGATGCAATAATGAAGCTTGGTAATAAAATTCACGGGGATCCGAAAATAAACCTTTTTCTATGGCTTTATGGTCACATAGTAGAATCCTCAGAGCCTTATGAAATATTAGCTAACCTCCTTAATATTTGCAATGGTGGCCGTTATCAAGCTTACAATTTTCCAAGAATAAGGACGAAATGGGGATATAGAGACCAATTTCCTACTGAAAAGATTCAAAAGCTCGAGGTTTTGGCTAACAAGGCTAGTATGATAAATGTTTTAGAACCAATTAAGGATGTTTTTGATAAAGACCTAAGAAACTCTATATTCCATTCTGATTACTCGGTTTTTAATGGTGAAATTATTATTAACAATCCTCAAAAGATCTACTCGGCGAAAGTGACTCAGAGCCTAATAAATAAAGCCCTGGCGTACCACGAAGTTGTCAAAAATTTGATAAGAAGTTACAGGGAAGGCTATAAGGAATCTAAGCTTATTAAAGTTTCTCCTGGTTTTAGTCCTGATCCTGATGAAAAAGCGGTTTTAATAATTCGGGAAAACGATGGTGCGATTGGAATGAAGGATTCTTGGACCAAAGAAGAGATTAAAAATGGGAAAATCTCTTTTTTTGCTGGGCATATATTTTCTGATGAGCAAAAATACCTAGATCAAGGCGTGGTTGTTTTACCTAGCAGGAAGCAAGGTGTATTAAAAAGAATAATCAATACTTTTTTCAGAAAAGAGACTTGACAAACCATCAAAATTTCTATAAGAATTACACGCTAGCTCTTTTAATTCTTCTATTCCTCTTATTACTTGGCTGCAAAGGCTCGTTCGGTTATAATGGCCTTTATGAGAAAAAAGCCAAAGATCGCTCTTGTGCATGACTATCTCAATCAATATGGTGGTGGGGAAAGAGTCCTGCAGGCTTTGAATGAGGTTTGGCCTGATGCGCCTATCTATACCGCAATTTATGATAAAAAACTAATGGATGGGTGGCTGAAAATTTCCCCCGAAAAAATCAAAACAAATTTTATCCAAAAACTCCCTTTGAGCAACTATCTCTCGAAGCATTACTTTTTCCTTTATCCTCTCGCGTTTCGCCTCCAGAACCTGGAGAATGCCGATATTGTGATTTCTAGCAGTTCTTATGCAGCAAAGTTTGCCCGTCCCAAAAAAGGCGCCATTCATGTATGTTACTTGCATACCCCGCCAAGATTTTTATGGGGATACGATACTGAGCTTTCGCGCTATTATAGTCGACCATTTGATCGACTTTTATCACCACTTTACGAATTAATTGTTCCTCCAATCAAATCTCTTTTACGTCGAGCTGATTATGACGCAGCACAAAAAGTTGACCATTTCATTGTTAATTCAAAAGAGGTTCAGAATAGGGTAAAAAACCATTATCATCGAGATTCGGTGGTAATTTACCCACCGGTAGATACTGATCGATTTGTTGGAGAAACTAAGGATCTCGGTTATTTCCTGGTAGTTTCGAGGCTGGGTGGTTATAAAAAAGTTGATATTGTTGTAGAGGCTTTTAATAAACTTGGCCTGCCCCTTAAAATTATTGGTTATGGTCCGCAATTTGAGTGTCTGAAGGTAGTTGCCAAGCAAAATATTGAACTGTTAGGAAGGTTGCCCGATGCAGAAGTTACTCAATATATTAAAGGCGCTACAGCATTGGTTTTTCCGACTTATGAGGATTTTGGAATTGTTCCTGTTGAAGCAATGGCGGCCGGCAAACCAGTAATAGCTTATAAAAAAGGCGGCGCTTTAGAAACAGTGGTGGAAGGGGTTACTGGCGTTTTCTTTGGTAGTCAGACAAGTAGTGATATAATTAAAACAATCGAGAAATTCAGCCCAATTAAATATAATGCTGCTGCCTGTCGTGAGCAGGCAAAAAAATTTTCCAAAGAGGAATTTAAACGAAAAATAAAATTATTTATTGAGGGGTTATGGAAAAAGAAAACTACATCGTAATATTAGCGGGTGGAGGTGGCACAAGACTTTGGCCAAAATCCCGTATCAAAACCCCGAAGCAGTTTTTGAAGATACTTAACCAAAAGACTCTTTTCCAAGAATCAGTTGACAGGGTCTCTAGTAAATATCCGTTTTCAAATATTTTTGTTGTGACCAACAAAAGCTTTGTTCCGGAAATTAGAAAAGAAGCACCTTCCATTCCTATTGAAAACATTTTGACAGAGCCCTCTCCAAAAAACACTGCTGCAGCAATTGGTTTCGCAGCGGCTAAAATCGTTGGGAAAAACCCAGATGCTATTATTACGACCCTTGCTTCGGACCATTATATTAAGGAAAAAAGAAAGTTTCTAAAAACCCTCTCTGTTTGCCAGGAGACTGCAGCCCGTAGGGACAGCCTTATTATAATAGGTATCCACCCTACACATCCCCACACAGGTTTAGGATATATACATAAAGGAGACGAAAAAATTTCAGTTGGGGGTGCGTCTATCTTCGAGGTCAAAGCTTTTAAGGAAAAACCGAATGAAAAACTTGCCTTAAAGTACTTTGAAAGTGGCGAGTATTTTTGGAATGCAAGTATGAATACGTATAAAGCCTCTGTTATATTGGATTCAATTGCTTCATATCTTCCCCAACTTTCGGTAGTGTTAGAAAAAGTAAAAAATGGTATTCCAGAAAAACAAATCGAGGAAGAATGGAGCGCTCTTCCATCTGAGCCAATTGATACGGCGATTCTTGAAAAAGCGAAGAATGTTTTAATGATTGTTGGAGGATTTTCTTGGTTCGATGTCGGAGATTGGTCAGCAATTCACGCAATTCTTTCTGATGAGCCAACTCTAAACATCTTGGTAGGGGAAGAGCCACGTGTACACCTAGAAGTTGATACAGAAGGGTGCTTGATTCACGGTACCAGCAAACTCATTGCGACGATAGGATTAAAGGATTTAGTAATAGTAGATACGGCTGATATTTTGCTAATTTGCCCTAAAGACCGGGCTCAAGAGGTAAAAAAGCTGGTAGAAGAACTTGCCAAGCAAAAGAGGCACAATTATTTGTAATTATATGCCATACCCTTTCCTAAAGCGTTTTGTCGATATTGTCGGTGCGGTAGTTTGTCTAGCTTTAGCATCTCCTATTTTTTTAATTAGTGCTATTGCTATAAAGATTGATTCTCGGGGGCCCATCTTTGCTGATACTCCTGCAAGGGTTGGGAAGGGCAGTAAATTATTTAAACTGTACAAATTTCGATCAATGGTTAAAAACGCGCATAAACTTCTAAAAAAAGATTTAAAAATTTACGACCATTATAAGAAAAACAATTTTAAAATTAAGACTGATTCCGACCCACGTATTACTCGGGTCGGTAAAATTTTAAGAAAGACATCAATTGATGAAATACCTCAATTTATTAATATTTTGAAAGGTGAAATGAGCCTGGTTGGTCCAAGAGCATTTTATGTGGAGGAGCTTGCTGAGCAACAAAAACGCTTCCCCGAAACTCGCGAGCTTGTTAAAATTTCCCTTACGGTAAAACCAGGGCTTTCAGGTCCGTGGCAAGTTTCTGGCCGAAGTGCAGTAGATTTTCCTGACAGGATAAAACTTGATGCCGAATATGCAAAGAAAAAATCGTTCCTAACTGATATGGTAATATTGATAAAAACAATTCCAGCGGTTCTTAAGGGAGAGGGTAACTAAGCCAAAACATGCCTATAAATTATGTTGATTTGGGGAGTAGTGTAGAGAATAAAAAAAGCAGAAAATTTGCCCTAAAAAAGCCTGCTATCATAATTTTGTCTTTATTTGCGCTCTTACTTATTGTCTTAGGTTCCTTTTCGTTTTATTTCTACTCAAAATATAAAACCCTATCCAACGATTTAAATGTTGTTTCTGCGCAGGTGAAAACCGTTCAAAAAGGAATTGAGGAACAGGATGTACCAAAAGTAAAAAGCTCCTTGAAGGAATTGCGTTCCAGTTTAAAAACTACCCAGAAAGATCTATCGAAATTTAGCCTTTTAGGAAAGCTACCAGTATTAAATGGATATTACAATGATGCTAACCATGCTTTGAAAGCAGCGCTTTATGGTACAGATGCCGGAGAATTAGTCGCTGATTCGGTCATGCCCTTTACTGATATTTTAGGTTTGAAGGGGTCCAAAGTAAATGTAACCGCAGAAGAAAAGATACAAATTTTAGCAGTTAAAGTTTTACCATCTCTGGCTAAAAAATCAGATAAATTAGAGGGGCTTATTAGAGCAATAGAAACAGAGGTTACTTATCTGGATCCTGATCGTTATTCGGAAAATCTTATAATCAAGGGATTTAAAATACGAGAGACACTTTTAATGACCCAGAGAAGTTTGAATGATTTTGAGAAGTTCTTACCTTCCTTACGATATGCTCTGGAGGCAATCCCTTCCATTCTTGGGTATCAAAGTGAAAAAACTTATATGATATGGTTCCAAAATGATAAGGAACTTAGGGCTACAGGGGGTTTTATTACTGCTTACGCTATTGCCAAGGTTAAAAATGGAAAATTGGTTGATATTAAGAGCGATGATATTTATCAACTAGATTTAAGATTTGCGCCTTTTGAACCCCCGCCTGCCGTTTTAAGAAAGTATTTGGGTATGGGGATTTTTGCTATTAGGGATACCAATCTTTCTCCTGACTACAAAGTGTCCGCCAAAAAGTTTGAAAGTTTTTATTCAAAGATTACTAGTATGCCAAAGATCGATGGGATTATCGCTGTGGATACAGAACTCGTCCGAGAGTTTCTGGAGATTACGGGCCCTATAAAAATTGAGAAATACAACGAAACATTTTCCGCGGAAAACAATGAAACCTATAACATACCGGATGTCATTTATAAACTAGAATTGTATGCGGAAAAGGTTTTTAGCGGCGAGAGAGGAAGGAAAGGTTTGATTGGAGACTTGATGAATGAGATTCTGGATAGGCTTCTGTCAGCTCCCCCAGACCAATTTCCGAAAATTTTGGGAACTACAAGGGAAGCTGCTGAGCAAAAGCATATTTTGGCATACTTTCACGATCAGAAAGCCCAAGATTTAGTCGAGAATCTAAATTACGCTGGTCGTATAAAAGATTACGATGGAGATTATCTTCACGTTAATAACTCTAATTTTGCGGGACTAAAGGGCAACCTTTATATAAAAGAAAAAATAGAACAAGATATTACGATTTCGGGTGATGGGACTATTACCAAAAAGGTAAAAATAACTTTGAGTAATACAGAAAAAGCTGATGGTTGGTTGAATGCAATTTACCGAAATTGGATGAGGGTTTACGTACCGAAGGACTCGAAGTTAAAAGAGAAAAAAGTTTATACTGATTTTGCAGAAAAAAATGACCTGGACAAAACCACTTGGGAAAGCTACTCACTTACTTATCCCCTTAAAGAAAGTGCGACATACTTTTCTTATGAACTCCCCTTTAAGGTTAAGAAAAGCTCTGTTTACAGGCTATTGGTTCAAAAACAACCAGGGACTACAGACCCTCATATGATTATTCGAGTCAATGGAAAGATATTTCAGGAATTTGATTTGAAGAAAGATACAGAAATTAAGTTCAATGTCAAAGACGTATAGCACAGAAGCAATTGTTTTAAAGAGAAGCAATTTCGGTGAGGCCGATCGAATAATAACCTTTCTCGCAAGATACAAAGGAAAATTTTCAGCTATTGCCAAGGGTGTCCGCAAAATTGCTTCTCGAAGAGCCCCAAACCTAGAGCTTTTAAATCATATCAAGATTTACTTGGCTAATGGGAAAAACCTTGATGTTATTACTGAAGTACAAACACTTGAAACATTTAAACAAGTTAAAGGCGATTTGTCAAAAGTAGGATTCGGCTTCCATCTTGCGGAATTAACTAATGGGTTTCTGGCTGATGGGCAAGGAGGAAAACGGCCGTTCGATCTTCTTCTCGGATCTTTGCGGCTTTTAGAGAGAGAAGAGAGGGAAGAAAATTTCAAAAAGATTGCGCGGGTTTTTGAAATTAAGTTCTTGGATGCCTTAGGATTTAAACCGCAGCTTTTCACCTGTGTCAGATGCAATAAACAGGTTGATAATTCGGCTTTTATTTCGCCGTATATAGGCGGGGTCGTTCATAAAAATTGCTTGGGTAGCCCCCTGTTTGTTAAACCAGTAGCGTCCGAATCCTTAAATAAATTACGAGCCTTTCAAAGTAGTACTTGGAGTCAAATTAGCAAAATCAATATTACTGCCTCAATTAATCAAGAGTTGGAGGGCTTATCCAGATTTTATCTAGAATATTTGTTGGAAAAGGAATTAAAGAGCGTTCAATTTATTAAGCAAGCAGCTAGCTTCAAAACTGCGAGCGGTAGTGATTAGAAGTCACTTAGAACCAATTTACATTCCACGCTTGTTTCTTTTTTCTGATAACGATATACTTTGAGCTATGGCGCAAGATCAGTTGATAGAAAAAATAGTCTCACTTGCAAAGCGGAGGGGCTTTGTCTTTCCAGGAAGCGAGATTTATGGAGGTATTGGTGGTATTTATGATCTCGGCCCTCTTGGAGTTGAATTAGCAAACAATATAAAAGCTGTTTGGTGGAAAAATATTGTTTACAGCCGAGATAATGTTGTTGGGTTGGACAGTTCTATTTTGATGAATTCTAGCGTTTGGCATGCATCAGGACACGTTGAAGGATTTGTAGATCCATTGATCGAATGTAAAAAATGCCACAAGAGATTCAGAAAAGATGTTTATGAAAGGTTGTACGAAGCTAAAAAAAGATTATTTAAAAAAGCTAGTGCTGGTGGAGGAAATCCAGTGTTAACAGGGGAAGAGATGGAAGTTTTATTATGCAAGGATGGAGTTCATCGACCGCAAGATTTTACCGGGCCAAGATTGTTTAATTTGATGTTTAAAACTCATATAGGTCCAGTTGAGGATGAATCTTCCGAGACGTTCTTAAGGCCAGAAACAGCTCAGGGAATTTTCGTTAATTTTGGAAATGTAGTTGATACGATGAGGGTGAAGCTTCCTTTTGGTATTGCTCAAATCGGAAAAGGCTTTCGAAATGAGATTACGATCGGCAATTTTTTATTTAGAGTGAGGGAATTTGAAATGATGGAGCTTGAATATTTTACGCGTCCCGCGCAAGCGGAAAAAGACTTCGAATATTGGCAGAAAGAAAGAATGGACTGGTGGCTTTCGCTAGGTTTGAAAAAAGAAAACTTGCGTTTTCGAGAACATAAAGAAGATGAACGGGCACATTATGCAGCGAGATCAGTTGACGTCGAGTATAATTGGCCCTTTATGGAATGGGGAGAGCTGGAGGGAATTGCTAACCGGACCGATTATGATCTGAAGCAACATTCGAAGGAAAGCGGAAAAGACCTTTCCTACTTTGATGAGGAAACCAAAGAAAAAATTATTCCTTACGTAATTGAACCATCAGCTGGTGTAGGCCGGGCGATGCTCGCATTAATAATCGATGCTTATCATGAAGACGGCAATCGGGTGATTTTAAAGCTAAAACCCGAACTCGCGCCTTACAAAGTGGCCGTCTTTCCCCTGCTTGCTAATAAACCAGAGTTGGTAAAGCTTGCCCGTTCGATTTACGAGGATCTAAAAAAGAAATTTCCAACGGTTTGGGACGACCGAGGAAATATCGGTAAAAGGTATTACGCTCAAGATGAAATCGGAACTCCTTTTTGCATTACGGTAGATTTTCAATCCCTCGAAGACCAAACCGTCACAATCCGCGATCGTGATTCAATGAAGCAAAACAGAATAAAAATAAAAGACCGTGTAACCTCTTTAAAAAAACTACTTTCTTAAACGAATTACAAAATTTCCAATTGTGTTAATCCGATAATAAACAATTCAAGGTTATATTTTCGGGTTTTTTTCCTTGACTTACCTTAAAGCCTATACTAGTATAACAATAGTGGTAAAAAGAGGTAAAAAGTGGTAAAAAGTGTAACGCCTGCCCGCCAGAGGCTTCGCCTTCAGGCGCTAGCAGGCGGGACTTTTACCCGTTAGCCCTCCACCACACAGCCTGCCTTAGTCTGGACAGCAGGGCCTTATCTGCTCTAGGAGCCCTTGTCTCTTAGAGTAATGTTATTAGGCGAATACCAACACAATCTGGACAACAAAGGCAGGTTAGCAGTACCTAAAAAATTTAGGGGTGTTCTAGGTAGGAGTGCCATCTTAACTAAGGGTTTGGATGGCTGTTTATTTCTCTATCCAAGACCGGAATGGGAGCGATTAAGTAGTAGGCTTCGAGAACTGCCGGTTACTCAAGCTGACACGCGTGCTTTCGAACGGTATCTTTTTGGAGGCGCCGTCGAAACTGAATTCGATTCCCTAGGAAGGATAAAAATACCTGGGTACCTTCGTTCCTACGCAAATTTGGAAAAAGAATCCGTGACGGTTGGGGTACTTGAGAGAATTGAGATTTGGGATAAAGAGCGCTGGTACAGATTTTCAAAAAAACTTCACGCTCGGGGTGAAGAGATAGCGGAAAAATTAGCTGAAAAAGGGATATAGGAAAAGCAATTTTTACAAATCAGAGGTTTAAATAAAGGAAAGCTTATGAGTTATTTAATAAGTGTTATAAGGAGTTTATTAGCAGACGTAGCTTTAGTGCTTTCGTCAAGTCCGGAATAAAAACGGACAAAATTGAATATGATACCTGCCCAAGGGTGTAAGCAAAAGAAAAAATCTTCGTTTTTCAAAGCAATTGCTGGCTTTTTAATAATCTCAATCATTGGAATTTCCATAACTAGGCTAGTTCTTTCTAATATTTTGGCTACCTCAGGGCAATTTTTAGCAGCAGCAAATCAAAAAATAGAAATATTAAAAGAAGAAAATCAAAACTTGGAAAATGAACTTAGTAGGTCAGAATCTTTAGCAAATGTAGAAAACTACGCAAAGAAAGCCCAACTTATCAAAACTATAAATGTAGAAATACTAACTTTGAGTAAGCCAATTGCTAGCCGATGATCCGTAAAAGATTTTTATGGATTGAACTATTTCTGTTTGTTTTTGCGGCCGCTGTAATCGGCCGTTTATTTTATTGGCAAGTTATAAAATACGAAAGTTTTGTAGTTGCGGCGAAAAGTCAAACTGAGGACACAGTTTTTATTAGTGCAGAGCGTGGAAAAATACTTTCTTCAGACGGTTCAATACTTGTCTCCAATCAAAAAGCCTACTTACTTTACGCAGTTATACCAGAATTCAAAAAACTAAAGAAGGATAACCAAACATATGAAGATTTATCTAAAGAAAACGCTCAAAAAATAGCTGCTATTTTGTTGGAAGAGAAGTTGGTTGGTGTTCAAGGCGAGGATTTAGAGAAAATAAATCGGGATACTTTGAGGGAAAGTTTAAAGGAAACTATAATTTTTCAGCTCAAACAGCCAAACCTAGTTTGGGTTCCTTTAGCTAAAAAGGTCAGCGAAGAAACAAAGCAAAAAATAGAGGGTTTGAAAATAAAAGGGATTGGTTTCCAAGATGATACAAAGCGCTTCTATCCAGAAGGGGGAATCGGAGCTAATCTTTTTGGGTTTGTTGCAAAGGATGAGGCGGGGAATGATAAAGGGTATGCCGGTTTAGAAGGCTATTACGACGATAAGTTAAAAGGTAAAAGCGGCCGTTTAATTCAGGAGGTTGATTCTTTAGGTAGGCCTATTTTGATTGGTTCTTCAGTTGGGTCAAATGCTTCTAACGGAGCTAATCTTCTAACGACAATTGATCGTACTGTACAATATACTGTTGAAAGAAAGCTTCAAGAGGGGGTAAAAAGATATGGGGCTAAGGCTGGAGCAATAATAGTTATGGATCCGGCTACTGGTGGGGTTCTTGCCAGTTCATCTTACCCAACGTTCAATTTACTAGACTCGACCAGTTCAAAGCCGGAAACTTACAGAAATTTAGGTATTTCCGAAGTTTATGAGCCAGGATCCATTTTTAAATCGATAACATCATCGGTTGGTTTAGATTCAAAAGCAATAGATACCAGAACGGCATGCCCTTGTACCGGACCGCTTAATATCGCTGGGTATGAGGTACAAACTAGCAATAATAAATACTATCCAAATTCTACAATTGCTGAGATACTTCAGCATTCTGATAATATTGGAGCAGCCTTTGTAGCCCAAAGAGTAGGCATAAATAAATTTTTAAAGTACGTTCAAGACTTTGGGTTCGGAGAGATTACTGGTGTTGATTTACAAGGAGAAGAAGCAGGAATAATAAAAGAAAGAAAAAATTGGGGAGAAATAGATCTAGCCACTGCTGCATTTGGCCAAGGGTTATCTGTAACTGCTTTACAGATGGTTAGTGCGCTTTCCTCAATAGCGAACGATGGGGCATTGATGAAACCTTATGTGGTCAAAAAAATTGAAAGTCAATCTAAAACAATTAATATTTCGCCAACAAAGGTTAGACAAGTGATACAACCGCCAACCGCTGAGGTAGTAAAGCAATTGCTTCTTGGAGCCGTAGAAAACGGAGAGGCAAAAAGAATAATTCCACATGGCTATAGAGTTGCTGGAAAGACTGGAACTGCCCAGGTTCCAATAGCAGGGCACTACTCCACTAAGACCACCGCCTCATTTGTTGGTTTTGGTCCGGTTGAAAGCCCGCGTTTTGCAATGATCGTGGTTTTATTTGAACCATCTGCTTCTATTTGGGCTTCTGAAACAAGCGAACCTCTCTTCTTTGAGATAACCAAGGAGCTGTACCCTTACTGGGGGATTCCTGTTCATCAATAAAATATTGGTTTGCTAGCAACCTAGCTTTATGCTAAGATCTTAAGTTATGTTTTCACTGTTAAAGAAGCTCTTACCAGAGCCCTTGAAAAACGTATACCATCTTTTGCAGGCTCTTTTCGGAGCTTTAATTTTTGGTTTTCCTACCAGAAAATTGAAAGTAATTGGAATTACAGGTACTGATGGGAAAACTACCACTTGTTATCTGGTTAACCACATCTTGAACAAAGGAGGAAAACGTTCCTCAATGATTTCAACTGTTGAGGCTAAGATTGGCATGGAGCGTATTGAAACAGGGCTGCATGTTACAACCCCAAACCCAATAAGCGTGCAGAGACTTTTAGCCAAGATGGCAAAAGCCAAAAGTGAGTACGCAGTTTTAGAAGCAACTTCACACGGTTTAGCTCAAGAGAGGGTGGCTTTTGTTAACTTTTTTATTGGTTTAGTCACCAATGTGACTCACGAACATTTCGATTACCACAAGACCCACAGAAATTACTTGGCAGCAAAATCGAAAATATTGAAAGGAGTAACATATCGTTTCTTGAATGTTGATGATCGTTCCTACGAAAGTTTGAAGGATCAAGGAAGTGGGCAACTTGTAACGTTCGGTCTTAAAAATGAGGCTGATTTTGTGGCGAAAAATATTAGGAGGGACAGCAATCTTTTGCAGTTTGATATTGAATCTTTGGGTAAAAAGGACCAGAAAATAAGTATAAAATCAAATTTGATTGGGGAGTTTAATGTTTACAATATTCTTGCGGCGACTGCGGTTTGCCGGACTTTGGGAGTTGACCAGGCTAGTATTGCTTCAGCGATTGAAGATTTCAAAGGAGTTCCAGGGCGAATGCAGTTTATTGACGAAGGACAGGATTTTAGTGTGGTGGTCGATTTCGCCCATACCCCAGCTAGTCTTGAGGCAGCCCTTAAAAGCCTGAATAAAATAAAAAAAGGCAAAATTATTGCTATCTTTGGTTGTGCAGGAGAAAGAGATAGTGAAAAAAGACCAGTAATGGGTAAGATTGCAACACAGTTGGCGGACTATTGCATTTTTACCTCAGAAGATCCGCGAAGAGAGGATGTAAATCAAATTATTGAGCAAATGGCAAAAGGTGCACTGTCCGCAGGAGCGATTCCAAATCAGACTTTTTGGAAAATTCCCGATCGCACCGAGGCTATTAATACAGCAATTCAAAGGCTTGCAACTGGCAGTGATATTGTGGCTATTTTTGGAAAAGGGCCGGAAAAGAGTATGAACATAAAAGGAAAAGAAATTCCTTGGAGTGATGAACAAACTGCTCACACCGGTTTAAAGGAAAGGTTAAAAAAACGATTGAGTCTATAGGTTGGAGACTTAAAAAAATCGAAGATTATCTAATCCGTTAAAGAAAGATGCTTCAAAAAAATAAAAAAGACTTCTATTCCTCAGCTGCCTTCCAAGTTTTTAAAGAACTTACTTGCGGATTTTCAACAGTAGAATTCGGTAATATGAAACCTTCGATGGGTGTGAAGCAAAAAGCTATGGCTAACCAGAAAAAATTCCTAAAAACACTTTTGATAGGTAGGGAGCTGATAGACTGCCAACAAGTTCACGGAAACAACATTTCTATAGCTGACCAAACTAGTATTGGAAAAACTGTTAAGCATTCAGACGGTTTGGTAACAAAAGAAAAAAATTTATTTTTGGCAATTTATGTCGCTGATTGTCTACCTATTTTAGCTTACGATCCAAAAAAACAAGTCTGCGGAATTGCCCACGCCGGTTGGCGGGGAACTATTGGAAAAATAGCTAAAAATTTAATCAACCATTTTAAAAAATTAGGCTCGAAGCCGATAGATATAAAAATTGTGTTTGGTCCTTGTCTTGATTTTTGCCACTACGAAATAAAAGAAGACGTTGCAAATAAATTTCGTGATGCCGGCTTGGAAAAAGCGATTTTGGAAAGCGTTTCTGGTAAAATTTACTTAGATTTAAGGACTGCGAACCTAATTCAACTTAAAGAGGCTGGAGTGTTATTAAGTAATATTGACTTGAATAGAAGAGCCTGTACTTACGAAATGGAAGATTTTTACTCGTTTCGTAGAGAGAAAGAAAATTTGCGTGGGAAAACTGCTGCTGTTATTGGAATTAATAATTAAGGATTAAAAATAGATCGCTTCGCGATCTGCGCTTTCGGCTAAGGATCGCTTCGCGATCTGTTGTTCTGCGAACAATGAAAACTAAAAAAATTCATTTTATGGGGGTTGGTGGAACTGGCTGTTCAGCTGTTTATTTTATCGCTAAAAGTTTGGGGTACTCTGTTTCAGGCTGCGACAAGGAAATTTCTAGGTTTATTGGAACCGAAAAAGGAATCCAAAAAGGCCACAACGCCTTGCATCTAGTCGGAGTAGACTCTTTAGTTTACTCTCCTGCTATTCCAGCCCTCGATCCTCAAAACCCTGAATTATTATCTGCCAAAGCTAGAGGTGTAGAAACTATGCCTTGGGAGAGGTTTGTTGCAAGGGAATTCCTGAAGGATAAGTTTGTTATTGCGGTGTCCGGTACCCATGGCAAAAGCACGACAACGGCGATGATTGCCACGATTCTAGAGAAAGCAGGTTTAGATCCGACTTGTTTAGTTGGGGCTATTGTAAATAGTTGGGGCCGAAATTTTCGTGTGGGAAAATCGAAATACTTTGTAATTGAGGCAGATGAGTACGGGGAAAAATTTTTAGAATTTTCCGCGGATGCCGCTGTCATTACAAATATTGATTTTGATCACCCTGAGTATTTCAAAAACTTAGGAGAGGTGGAACTGGCATTTGAGAAGTTTGTTAAAAATACAAAGGAAGGCTCGATCCTCATGACTGGCCCTGGTGTTAATATTCAAAATCCTAATGGTGAGACACTGAGAGTGGTATCCAACGGTTTTAATCTTAAGTTAATTGGGGAGTTTAATAAAACTAATGCAGCACTTGCTGCGTCGGTTGCGCGGAAGCTGGGTATTTCCGAAGAAACAATAAAAAGCGCGTTGGAGAGCTTTTCAGGACTTGTTAGGCGATTCGAGTTTAAAGGCGAGGAAAAGGGTGTGGCCGTTTTTGATGATTACGCCCACCATCCAACCGCCGCTCTCGAGACCTTAAAAGCCGTAAGAGAAAGGTTCCCAGACAAAAAAATCTGGTTAGTTTTTCAGCCCCACCTTTTTACGAGAACCAAGGCTCTTTTTGGCCAGTTTAAAGAAGCCTTTGAAAAAGCACCAGTTGATGAAATAATTCTGGTTGATATTTTTGCTGCAAGAGAAAAAGATACCGGAGAAATAAATAGTGGGGACCTCGCAAAAAGTATTGAAGGAAGGGAAGTAAAATATATCCCAGAGATAGAAGAAGCTGCAATTTACTTAGTGAAAGAAGTTTCTGCAGGAGACCTTGTAGTTTCTATGGGTGCTGGTGGTATCTCAAAGCTATCAGAAATTTTGCTAAAAAAATTAAAAGGAAAAGGATGAGCAAAGAGCTAATCAAGAAACTTGGATTTAATCGAATAAAACTTAATGAACCGTTGTCAGAGCACACTTTTATTCAAGCGGGAGGACCGGCCGATTTCTATTATGAAGCGAAAATTTCAGAAGAACTAAAAGAGGCTGCAAAAGCGGCAGCTGCCGAAAAAATTCCTTTTGTGGTGATTGGTGCTGGTGGTAATATTTTAGCTTCGGATAAGGGGTTTCGAGGATTGGTAATAAAGAATTCTTCAGAAAATATCAAATTTTCGCCATTTGATTTTGTTGAGGTGGATTCAGGGGTAAACAATAGTGAATTAATCACCGCTGCAAAGGATAGAGGCCTCACTGGTTTAGAAAGACTAATCAAAGTTCCGGGAACGGTCGGCGGTGCAATATACATGAATGCAGGGGATACAGCAAAATCTGAGTTTTTTGGGGATTTAGTTGAAACAGTGGCCGTCCTTGATCAAAATGGTGAGGTAAAAAAGTTGGGAAAAGAAGATTGCGGCTTTGCATATCGCACGTCTCGTTTTCAAGGTAGCGGCGAGATAATTTTGAGCGCCAGCATACAATTAAAACAGGCTACAAAAGAAGAGATAGAAAGTAAGGCGAAGGACGTTTTAGTTCGAAAAATGAATCAGCCGACTGGTCCTTCAATGGGGTCAATTTTCAAAAACCCACCTGGAAATTTCGCTGGTAAGCTAATTGATGAAGCAGGTTTAAAAGGAAAAGAGGTAGGCAGTGCAAAAATATCGGAAAAACATGCAAATTATATAATCAATGAAGGTAGTGCTAAGGCTTCAGATGTAAAAGCTTTAGTAGATTTGGCAAAATCAGAAGTTAAAAAGAAATTTGGAATCGACCTCCAAGAAGAAATCCGCTATGTTGGGGAGTGGTGAGGAACCGCACCGATATTCAGCACGGTTCCTCAAATCGGTAGTTGGGTGGTAGGTCTTATTGATCGTGGCAGGTACAGGGAAACTCGAAATCTCCGAAGAAGTGCCTCGGATGATCGTTGTGTACGTGGCAATCAAGGGCCTGACGGCCAGGGTAATCCTGGCACAGGCATTCTTGAGGGTACGGTAGGGTTTTCAGAACTGCCACGATTTTGTCCTCGACCTCAGGCCGTAGCCTTGCTTCCAAGCTGTGCAGGCACATAAGCTGCAATGTGGAATTGAATTCGTCGGGATCCTCGCAGGACAGGAGGAGCACCTGCGCGTCTCTGCTTTCCATTGGGCCTGGTTCATCTCGTCCTTGGACTCGCCATCGTTGCCCCCAGGCTTCTAACCTTTTGGTGTCTGGATTGAACCTGACTTCTACCGGTGCTAGTTCGATCGCCGTGCTTGTTTGCGACATACGGCTCCCTCCTCAGGATGGGTTTGATACTTCTCCAGCTCTTCTAACTAGGGAATAATAACAGAGCTAATCCCCCTCGGTCAACTATTAAGTTGTTTGACCAGGTTTCTTGCAATCTACTACTTGCTAGCTTAAAATTAGGGACATGGCAAAATACATTATTGAGGGTGGCTTTCCCTTGAAAGGGAAAGTAGCTGTTCCTGGGGCGAAAAATGCCGGTTTTAAGTTAATAATTGCGAGCCTTCTTTCCGATGAAATTTCCACTCTAAGTAACATTTCTTATATCCGCGACGTTATTTCAGTCAAAAAAATAATTGAGGCTTTGGGTGCAAAAGTTGCGTTTTCCGATGACACAATGCAGATTAGCGGTGGAATTAAAACTTGGGAAGTACCAGCCGAACTTGGAATAGCTTCGCGGGCTTCTTTTATGTATTTGCCGGTTCTTCTGCATAGATTTAAAAAGGGAAAAGTTAATCTTCCTGTTGGCGATAAAATTGGTGATCGTCCGATAAACTGGTTTCTTGATGGTTTAAAGAAAATGGGGGCGGCTATTGTTGAGAATGATGGTTTAGTCGAAGTTACCGCTCCAAACGGCCTTTCTGGCTGCAACTATACTTTTCCAAAAAATTCTCATACCGGAACTGAAGGTTTGATAATGGCAGCAGCTCTTGCTAGCGGAAAAACTAAGTTAGAAAATTCAGCTGCCGAGCCTGAAATTGATGATTTAATTGCCTTTTTGAACAAAATGGGAGCAAAAATCAGGCGGGTTTCGGAACGAACGATTGAGATTGAAGGAGTAGTTTCTTTGAAAGGCGCTGTTCATAAGGTAATGCCAGACCGAAATGAAGTTGTGACTTTTGGTTGTATTGCTCTGGGTACCAAAGGGGACATTGAAATAGAAAACGCTAACCCTCAGGTCATTAAGGCATTTCTCGAAAAAGTTAAAGAGGCCGGTGGTGGAGTTGAAATGGCAGAGGGGGGCCTGCGTATTTTTTACAAAGGGGACTTAAAATCAACTAATGTCGAGACGAAACCGTATCCTGGTTTTATGACAGACTGGCAGAGTCTATGGACGGCTTTAATGACTCAAAACTTTGGAGAATCGACTGTTCATGAAACAATCTTTGAAAATCGTTTTGGTTTTGTCCCAAGCTTGCAAAAAATGGGAGCAAAGATTGAATTATTTTCCCCGAAGGTTACTAACCCAGCTAGTTTTTATAACTTTGATTGGAAAAGCGAATCTGAAAAATATCCTCACGCAGCAAAAATTTTTGGCCCAACAAGGCTGAAAGGTAGTGATTTGGAAGTTACCGACATTAGAGCTGGTGCAACTCTTGTCTTTGCGGCACTTGCAGCAGAGGGCGAAAGTAGCCTTTCTGGTATAGAGCATATCGAAAGAGGTTACGAAGACTTAGAAGGAAGGCTTGAACGTTTAGGCGCTAGAATCGGAAAGATAGAGTAGGGCTATTTTATGAATGGCAGATTTTTCAAAAAAATTTTACATACCGGACGGAGATTTGCGGCCAAGTTTTGGATGTTGACTCATTCAAAAGTACAGGTAATAGGAATTACAGGAAGTTATGGTAAAACGTATACTACGAGTGCCATTAGTAGTGTACTTTCGGAAAAATACAAAGTTCTACAAACTGATATTAACCTCGATACTCTTTATAATGTTCCAATTACAGTTTTAAAACTTTCTGATCAACAAAAATTAGTTTTAGAGTACGGTATTGATCATCCAAAGGAAATGAGCGGGCATCTTTTTGTAGTAAAGCCGTCTATCGCAGTGATAACTGGTATTACACCAGTTCACGCCGACCCCGCTCATTTAGGATCCCTGGAAAACATTGTTAAGGAAAAAGGAAAGTTAGCTGAAGCTGCCTCAAAAAGGAAGGGTTGGATAGTAGCAAACTGGGATGATCAACTTGCAAGAAGAATTGCAGAGAGTGTAAAGGGAAAAATTATTTTCTACGGAAAAAACAGGTATCACTGCCAGTTTTGGGCCTCTCACATAAAGGTTCTTTCAAAAGGAACAAGCTTCAAAATGCATTTCAAAGGCCAAAGCCATAATGTCAAATTACAACTTATAGGTAAACATCACGTATATACAGCGATGGCTGCTGTTGCTGTAGGGTACCTTTGTGATCTTAAATGGAGGGAAATAATTCGAGGCTTAGAAAAAGTTAAACCGCTTCCCGGTCGTGGCAACATTGAACTTGGTCCTAAAGAATCAATAGTTTTCAATGATTCGCGTCGGGCTAACCCCGCTTCAACGGTTGCGGGGCTCCAAACCTTGGCGGACTTTCCGGCAAAAAGAAAAATTGCCGTTCTTGGAGAGATGGGGGAGCTTGGTGACTATTCCGAGGAAGGACATCGCAGCGTTGGTAGAAAGGCGGCGGAAACAAAACCTGATTATTTGATTTGTGTTGGAGAGCAGACCAAATATATTGCTGATGAAGCCGAAAAAGGAATGAAAAAAGGGAAGGTAATTTGGGTCAAAGATGTATTTGAAGCTGCTGGAGCTCTCTCTGGGGTTTTGAAAAAAGGCGACCTCTGGTATTTGAAGGGCTCTCTGTTGAAACACTTAGAGCGGATCCCTCTAATTCTAGAAGGCAAAGATGTTGATCCTGACGAAATCGCTTCAAAACGCTACGAAGTCTACACTTAATTCTGCATTCTTAAGTCCCTGTAGTTTGCTTGAAAGCCAGTCAAGTGGTAAAATCAAGCCTACATGGTAAAACTTTTGGGGATTTTGCTTTTTTCTTTTGCGGCTACTTTTGCCGCGGCAGTCCCTTTTATCAACCTTTTATATAAGCTTAAGTTTCAACGCCAGCGTGAGGCGCAAAAAGATATTTTTGGGCATTTTACTTCAATCGTTAATCGTCTTCACGGTTGGAAAGTCGGTACTCCAAACGCTGGAGGAATTCTGATTATTTTGGTCACTATATTTTTCTCTGCCCTCTTTTACAAATTGACCAAGTATCACCTCAATTGGACAGCCTATATTTTGTATATAACTTTGACTGGATTTGGGATCCTAGGTCTTTATGACGACATTAGAAAGTTTTACGGCTTCAAAATTGCTGGTGTTTGGGGATTGCGAATTCGTTATAAATTTTTATTACAACTTCTTCTCTCATTACTGATTGGTTACCTTCTTTTTAGTAAAATGGGGTTGTCTTCAATCCACGTTCCTATTGCTAATTCAAATATAGAGCTAGGGCCTTTTTATATAATTTGGGCAGCCCTCATTGTTTTCGCAACAACAAATGCTGTAAATATTACAGACGGGTTGGATGGACTAGCCACTGGTAGCGTTATAATTTCGTTAGTTGCTTTTTGGTACCTGGCTAGTCTAACTAACTTTGGTGATATCGATTTATTTATCGCTGTAACTATCGGTTCTCTGTTAGCATTTCTTTACTTTAATATCTATCCGGCTAGAGTGTGGCTTGGTGATACAGGAGCGCTTCCTCTGGGAGCGATGCTGGCGGTAGTTGCTTTAATTTTGAATGCTTCGTTAGTTTTACCTTTCATTGGTTTAATTTTTGTCGTAGAAGCAGCAAGTTCCCTCGCGCAAATGCTCTCAAAAGGCCTTTTTCATCAGCGTGTTTTTATCGCTGCACCTCTTCATCACCATTTTGAAGCCAAAGGTTGGGATGAGACCAAAGTAACAATGAGGTTTTGGCTTGGAAGCGTAGCAGCAGCCTTTATTGGTGTGTTCATTGCCTTATTATAACTTGTTCCGTTATGTTGATTATGGATTTCAAAGGTAAAAAAATTGCAGTAATTGGTGCTGGTGTGGAAGGGCTTTCCTCACTAGAATTTTTTTCAAAAAAAGAAGCCTTACTATTTATATTGGACCAAAAAAACGAAAACGAAATTAAAAGAGACAAGTTGGATAGGATAAAAGGTCTTGGCGCTAAAATAATTACCGGCAAAAATTATTTATCAAGCTTATCAGATTTCGATATTATAGTTCGATCGCCAGGGGTTAGGAGGGATTTGCCAGAAATAGTCCGCGCAGAAAAAAGAGGTGCTGTTGTAACATCACAAACTAAATTATTTTTTGATTTGTGTCCTGCAAAGATTATTGGTGTTACTGGTACGAAAGGAAAGGGAACAACATCAAGTTTAATCTATGAGATTTTAAAGCAGGCTGGGAGAGAAGTTTTCTTGGGGGGTAATATTGGAAAGCCACCTCTCGATCTTATTGATGAACTGACTAAGGAGTCCATCGTTGTTTTGGAACTTTCGAGCTTCCAACTTATTGATTTAGATAAAAGTCCCTACATTGCTGTGATCCTAATGATTACTAGCGAGCATCTTGATTGGCACAAAAGCCCTGACGAATACTTTAAAGCAAAGGAGACGATAGTAAAGTTCCAGAATGAAAATGATTCTGTAGTTATGAATGCGGATTTCGAACAGTCAAAAAAAATTGGGGATACTTCCCTCGCAAAAAAATATTATTTCTCCACAAAATCAAAAATAGGGCAAGGTGCATTTGTTGATGAGGACCAGATTGTATCAACCATTGGTAGCCTGCAGGAAGTTGTTAAGATTTCAGATATCAAAATTCCCGGTGAGCACAATTTGCAAAATGTTGCGGCTGCGACCCTTGTAGCTGAAATTTTAAAAATTCCTGTTGATGCAATAAGATCAGCGGTTAGGTTATATAAAGGACTTCCGCATAGATTAGAGTTAATAGCAGAAAAAAACGGAGTTCCTTTTTACAATGATTCGGCTTCAACCAATCCGGAAACTACAATAGCTGCAATTTTGGCCTTTAAAAATCCAAAGATATTAATACTTGGAGGTTCAAGTAAGAACTCTAATTTTGATAATCTTGGAAAAGCGGCTTCCAATGAAAACGTAAAGGCAGTGATTCTGGTAGGACAAGAGGCAATAAGAATAAAACAGTCTTTGGAAAGAGCTAATTTTAAAGGACAGATCGTTGAGAATGTTGAAGAAATGCAGGGCGTTGTTGGTAAGGCTGTAAGTTTAGCCAATATGGGCGACGTTGTAATTCTTTCACCAGCGTGCGCCTCTTTTGATCAATATAAAAATTACATCGAGCGAGGGGAGAAATTCAAACAAGCTGTAAGAGAGTTATAGTTTCATGAAAAAAGCAATTAAACTTTCAGTTCACAAGCCAGATTTAATTCTTTTGGGAGTAGTTTTTGCTCTTTTGTTGTTTGGGCTTTTAATGATTTTTAATGCTTCTCCTGTAACCAGCCTTCGTGATTTCGGTGACAACCTTTACTTAATTCGGTGGCAGATCCTCTGGTCTATATTGGGCTTGGTAGCCGCTTCTATTGTGTTTATTTTTCCTTACACCTTTTGGCAAAAAATATCGCCTCTGATATTCATTTCTTCCCTGGTTCTACTTTGCGCAGTTTTAATTCCTGCGTTCGGCTTAAAAGTTTACGGTGCTCAAAGATGGTTGAGTTTTGGTTGGATTGGTTTTCAGCCGGCGGAATTTGCCAAACTTGCATATATTATTTATGTTTCTTCCGTCCTCGCAAGGGATATAAAAATTAAACATTTTTTGATTGTTACTGCAATTTTCGCTGGGATCCTGCTTTATCAAAAAGACCTTGGGACAACTGTTGTTCTTGTAGCGTCGGGCCTAGCAATTTTATTTGCTTCTGGAGCAAGGCTTTTGTATTTTTTTCTTTTAGTCCCGGCCTTTGCCGCCATAGGGTCGGCTTTAGTTTTTTTCACAGATTATAGGAAAGCAAGATTTCTTTGCTTCTTAAATCCATTAGCTGATCAACAAGGAGTTTGTTATCATATTTATCAATCGCTTCTTGCTATTGGATCTGGCGGTGTTTTCGGTCTTGGTTTAGGACAATCTAGGCAAAAATATGGTTTTATTCCAGAGGTTGCAACCGACTCAATTTTTGATGTAATTGGAAACGAACTGGGGTTTATCGGAGCTTTGGTGTTGATTAGCACCCTTTTATTATTGATTTACCGAGGTTTCAAAATAGCTAAAAATGCTCCTGATAAGTTTAGTTACTTGTTAGTAACAGGAATTACAACTTGGGTGGGTATTCAAGCTCTTATAAATATAGCTGGTCTTTCGGCTCTTTTGCCTTTGGTTGGTGTACCTTTGCCCTTTATTTCCTACGGAGGAAGCTCTTTAATAGCAACTCTCCTTGCAGTAGCAATACTTCTAAATATTTCCCGTTACACAAAACATGATTCAATTAATTTTAGGTAAGGCTTAGTAATTGAACTTGTAAATGACTTTTATGTATAATCTACATTTATGAAAGTAGCAATTTGTGGGGGGCATCTCACCCCGGCATTAGCAGTAATAGGGGAGCTAAAAAAACGTGGCATTAAAGATTTAATCTTCATTGGTCGCGAAAAAGCGACAGAAGGGGATAGTGCTTCAAGCGCTGAATCAGTAGTTATACCAACTCTGGACATTAAATTCTATGCTATTTCAGCAGGAAGATTGCAGAGAAAATTTACTAGGTATACGATTCCAAGCTTATTAAAAGTGCCGATTGGGTTGGCTCAAACTCTTTTAATCCTAAGTCAAGAGAAACCAAATCTTGTGATTTCTTTTGGTAGTTACGTTGCTTTTCCCGTTGTAGTTGCCGCTTGGATTTTAGGGATTCCTTCAATTACCCATGAGCAGACTGTTAAAGGCGGGTTGGCAAACCATTTAATTGCCCGTTTCGCTAAAAAGATTGCCGTTTCGTGGCCTGATTCTTTAGAATTTTTTCCAAAAGAAAGAACAGTTCTTACTGGGAACCCAATTCGTGGAGAAATTTTGAGTATAAAGAAAAAAAGGGTAAGTCGCCCAGTCGTTTTTATAACCGGGGGGAACCAAGGCGCCCACACTCTAAATGAAATTGTCTTGGAAATAATTGAAGAATTGCTACAAAAATATGAAATTATTCACCAAACAGGCGGAGCAACAAAATTTAAGGATTTCGAAATGTTGAGCGCTAGGGTAACGCAGCTTTCCCAGCGGCTGCAAAATCGTTATAAATTGTCAAAGTGGTTGAATAGCAACGATCTTATCGAGGTTTATTCCCGCGCTTCCTTGATTGTTGGGCGATCTGGGGCAAATACAGTTAGCGAGGCTGCTGCGGTTGGGATTCCAGCCTTATTTATCCCACTTCCTTGGGCAGGCGGTGGGGAACAGGATAGAAATGCAGAAATGTTGAAAGAGCTTGGCGCAGCCTTGATTTTACCACAAGATCGTCTTACCCCACAAAGGCTATTTGCGGCAATTAATATGATCATCAGTAATTTCGACGAATTCAAAAAATCTGCAAAAAAAGCAAAGAAATTAATTTATCCACAAGCAGCGAAAAACTTCGTCGACGAAGCTTTGAAATTAACCGACCAAAATGCTGTTTAAAAAACAAAGACCAAAAACCTTCGAGATTTCAAATGTAAATTCGAATAGGAAAAAAATAATTTTTTGGATTGAAATTGTGGCCGTTTTCACTTTAATTTCTGGGATTTGCTTTAGCTTTTTAAATGTGAAAAACTTTGATTTCTCAAAATTTCTCGAGACTATAAAAAGTTCAAGTGGATTAAAAAAGGACGAAGCAGAATCTAGGGAACTTACCTTTTTGGATAAAGCGAGAAATTCAATAGATAAAAAACTTTTGTCTATTACAGAATTGAAAGAGACACCAGAAGTCCTGAGCATTAAGAGTAGGGAGGGAATTGACGTTTTCATTTCGAAAAATAAAGATTTAGAAACCCAGGTGAAGACTTTACAAACTGTTCTATCTAAAGCTAAAATAGAGAAAAGGGAAGTTTTGTTGGTGGATTTCAGATTTGATAAACTCACTGTTCGTTACAAATAGTTTATTCGAAGCTGATTAAATAAGAAGAGGAAATGTGGCTAGAGAAAAAATTATTACGGCACTTGATGTCGGCTCCTCAAAAATTACTACATTGATCGCGAATTCTACCGAAGACGCGCTGACTGTCATCGGAGTTTCAACTGTTGCATCAAAGGGGATAAGAAAAGGACAAGTTGTTGATATCGATGAAGCTGTTAGCGCAATTTCGGAAAGTCTAGAAGCGGCGGAGCGAATGGCTGGGGTTTCTACCTCCTCATGCTTTGCTAGTATTGGTGGTGTTCAAATCTCTTCTATAAATTCGAGAGGAGTGGTCGCCGTAGCTGGTGGCGAAAATGAAATCAGCGAAGAAGATGTAAAAAGGGTTGTTGAAGCCGCTCAGGCAATTTCAACACCCTCTTCCAGAGAAATAATTCACGTCATACCGCGCGATTATATTGTAGATTCCCAAGAAGGCATTAAAGATCCGGTTGGAATGACCGGTGTCCGTTTAGAAGTAGAGACTCATATAATTACTGGGGCTACTACTAGTATGAGGAATCTTGTTAAATGTATTCAGCAAGTGGGTTTGGATGTAGAAGGTTTGGTTTTTTCTGGTATTGCAAGTGCAGAATCTACTCTGACAGATACAGAAAAAGAGCTCGGTGTTGCTTTGATAGATATTGGCGGAGGCACGACCGATGTTGCTCTTTTTGTTGATGGGTCCATAGCCCACTCGGCTGTAATTCCAATTGGGGGTATAAATATTACTAACGATTTAGCTATTGGACTTCGCAGTTCTCTTGAAACAGCCCAAAAAATAAAATTGGCATTGAGTGAGAAAAGCGAAAAAGAGAAGATAGAGAGGACTGATAAAGAAGAAAGCTCTTCCAAAAGAAAGGAGGACACAGTTGATACATCTAATTTGGGGATAACAGAGGACTTGGGAAGCAGCCTTTCGCGGAAAACTTTAACTGAAGGGATTATAAAACCCAGATTGACAGAGATTTTCACTTTGATCGGAATGGAGATAAAACGAGCTGGATACGCTGGTCTTTTACCGGCCGGTTTAGTAATAACTGGTGGGGCGGCAGATACAATCCTTTTGAGGCAATTGGGGAAAGATACTTTGCGAATGCCTGTTAGGATTGCAGAACCGAAGGGAGTAAGTGGTTTAATTGACGAGATCTCAAACCCAGCATATGCGGCGTCCGTTGGGCTGCTTTTATATGCCCAAAAGAGTGGTTTAACAATTTCGGTTGGGGGTATAAGTTTGCCCCGCGGTAAGAACATCACCGACATCTTCAAAAAAGTATTTGGTTGGGCTAGGGGCCTTATCCACTAAAAAACAATTGACAAAAATTTCCGTTTAATGTACGCTGAAAAGACTCCAGTTTAAGGCAGGTTTATGTTAATAAAGCCAGAAGTTAACAGATTCGCAAAGATTAAAGTTATTGGAATCGGGGGTGCTGGGTGCAATGCTCTCAATTCAATGATTTCCCTTCAACAAATTCAAGGCGTTGATTTTGTGGGTGTGAATACCGATGCTCAAGCCCTTCTTTCCTGTTTAGCTCCAACAAAAATCCAAATCGGAGAACAATTAACAAAAGGATTAGGTAGTGGGGGCTTTCCTGAAATTGGTCGAAAGGCTGCCGAAGAAAGTGCAGAAAAAATGCAGGAAGTAATTAAAGATTCCGATATGGTCTTCCTGACCGCTGGTATGGGTGGTGGTACTGGAACAGGAGCTTGCCCAATAATAGCTGAGATCGCGAAGAAAACAGGGGTTTTGACTGTCGCAGTAGTTACTAAACCATTTGCCTTTGAAGGAGCGCACAGGAGAATTGTAGCTGAAGAAGGTGTAGAAAGCTTGAAAGATAAACTTGATACCATGATCGTTATTCCAAATCAAAGGCTTCTTGATGTAGTCGACAAGAAAATGAGTTTACTCGAAGCTTTTAAAGTTGCTGATTCAGTTTTGGGCCAGGGAGTGCAAGGAATTTCGGATATTATTGTGTTGCCAGGTCTTATAAATGTTGATTTTGCCGATGTTAGAACAATTATGACGAATGCCGGGAGTTCCTTGATGGGTATTGGGCTAGGGTCCGGTGAGGGAAGAGCCGCAGCTGCGGCTAGAGCGGCAGTTGCTTCTCCGCTTCTCGAAGTTTCCATTGAGGGGGCTAAGGGAATTTTGTTTAGTATTACTGGTGGCCCGGACCTTTCAATGTATGAGGTTGATGAAGCAGCAAAAATCATTTCAGCTGCGGCAGAAAGTGATGCAAATATAATTTTTGGGGCGGCGATTGATGAAGCAATGGTGGATCAGGTAAAGATTACAGTAATTGCGACTGGTTTCTCGGAAGATAGAGTACGCGCAGTTGAAACCAAAGAAGCCCTAGAATCTCTTCCTGAAGTGGCTACTGCGGTTGAGGGCGACGGTTCCCCCGTTTCCGATGAAGACACTGACCAGTTCGACATACCAGCTTTCTTACGTCAACGTTAGAAAGACGGTATACTAGATGTTTCAGCATCGTCTATTCCAGCTTTTTTGAGGCGTACTAATTGACTTACCTTTAAAACCATATTGACAGAAATATAGTCCGAAATATATAGTTACGGTGGGCCCCAAAAAGACTTTCCCCTTCGGGGCTTTTTTTGATGGTAAACAAGGCAGGTACAAAATATATTTTTATTTCTGGTGGAGTACTATCAGGAGTTGGTAAGGGAATAACTACCGCTTCTTTAGCTTTAATTTTAAAATCAAAAGGCTTTACGGTAAGCCCTTTTAAATGTGATCCCTACATTAACGTAGATGCTGGTACGATGAATCCGACCGAACACGGCGAGGTTTTTGTGACCGATGATGGGGCGGAGACAGACCAAGACCTTGGTCACTACGAGCGCTTTTTGGATATTGATCTTTCTGGGGCAAACTTTACTACTACCGGGCAAATTTATCAGACAGTTATTCAAAAAGAGAGAAATTTAGATTATAAGGGTAAGTGTGTTGAAGTTGTACCTCATATTCCTGAGGAAATTATCAGGCGGATAAAAATTGCTGGGGAAAAGAATAATGCGGATATAGTACTTGTGGAAATTGGAGGAACAGTTGGCGAGTACCAAAATATTTTATTTCTGGAAGCCGCCAGAATTCTGAAATTTCGCCAACCTCAAGATGTGATTCATATTCATGTAGGTTACTTGCCAACTCCGAATAGTTTAGGGGAGATGAAATCAAAACCGGTCCAACAGTCGGTTCGGCTTCTAAATTCAGCCGGGATTCAACCCGATATTCTGGTTTGTCGGTCAGACGAGTTTATGGACGAGAAACGCCGGGAAAAACTCGCTCTTTTTTGCAACATGAACCAAGCTGATATTTTTCGAAATCCCGATGTCGATTCAATTTATGAAGTCCCATTAGTTTTGGAAAAACAGCAAATAGGCCAAAAGGTCCTTGAAAAATTAAAGTTTAGAGTTGGGAAAAAAGACCTATCGGCCTGGGAGAGTTTAGTTGCTACTATTAAAAAACCAAAAAAAGAATTGCCAATTGCGGTAGTTGGCAAATATTTTACCACTGGAGACTTTTCCTTGGAAGATTCTTACATTTCAGTAATTGAAGCAATTAAACATGCTTGTTGGGCGAATGTTGTAAATTCTCGAATTGTCTGGGTCGATAGTGAGAAAATTGAAAAGGAAGGAACGGGAGCCCTAAAAAAATTTAAAGGGGTTGTAGTTCCTGGTGGTTTTGGTAGTAGAGGGGTTGAGGGGATTATTAAAGCGATTCAATTCGCCAGAGAAAATAAAGTGCCTTACTTGGGCCTTTGTTTTGGTATGCAGCTTGCAACAGTTGAGTTTGCAAGAAATGTAGCAGAGTTGAAAGACGCTAATACTACCGAAATAAATAGTGACGCGTACAACAAAGTAATTCATGTAATGCCGGAACAAGAAAAGTTATTAATTGGTAAGGAGTATGGTGGTACTATGCGGCTAGGAGCCTTTCCTTGTAAACTAGTTAATGGGACTACTGCACAGAAAGCGTATGGTCGCAATGAAATTTATGAGAGGCACCGTCATCGATATGAATTTAATAGTCAATTTAGAGATAAACTAGAAAAGTCAGGCTTTATTGTTTCAGGTACAAGTTTGAATGGCCGTCTTGTAGAGATAATTGAGATAAAAGGGCACCCTTTCTTTGTCGGGACACAATTTCATCCCGAATTTAAATCTAGACCACTCAGGCCTCACCCACTATTTTCAGCCTTTATTAAAAAAAGCTGTCTAGCATAAAAGAACTCCCCGTGGAGGGCAACACAGGGAGTTCGAGGTATGAATTATAGCTTATTATTACAATACTTGTAAGTGATTAACTTACAAAATTGCACAATAGTATTATCAGAAATACGTTGGAGCGTCAACAATCAAGCATTAATTTGATCTATAAAGAAAGCGGTTTAGATTATATTGAATTCGTCGAAATCGGGGAAAATTTTTTTCTGCAAATCTACGCCATTTTTTCCAGCCAACTCGATCAACTTTAAAATTGAAGCCACTCCTGCAAGATTTATTCCCTTCTTATTGGTTAGGTGCCTAATAAATTGCAGTTTTCGGATATCCTTTTGTGAAAATCTTCTTCGGTTTGTTTTAGTCCGCGCTGGGATAACTAATCCTTCGTTTTCATAAATCATAAGAGTCCTGGGGTGAACTCCCATTATTTCGGCCGTGACAGAAAGTGTGAATAAGGGTTTGGTATCTGCTGATGTCATAGGAAAATACTACGATATAATATACTAATAAAATATCAATATGCAAGTGTTATTTTAGCGTAGTGAAAACCGTTTTCTTATCGGAACGGTTGAAGAAGCTAAAAGAAACTTCTTCCGATTTCGGAAGCCGAAGGTTTTAGCCCGCGGAGCTTCATTTTTGGGCTAGGTAGTAGGTTGGCTGTTGCATTTTTATGCGGATCGGTATATTTTTTAATTAGTTAAATATTTGTTGTGTGTAGCCCGTTTTAATGTTTTAGACGGGCGTATTTTGGAACGGGCTTTGAGGGCAACACATAACAGGGAAAACCCCGGCAACTTCCGGGGTTTTCTTTTTACCAATTGACCCCTTGACAAATAGTTAGACTTTTTATTACAGTAATGTTGTAAGGTTTTATGATAGTAAGACTTTAGTATTAAGCAGGTTTTAAATGCAAGAGTCAGTTTAGAACAATCTTGAAGGGAGGTGAAAATAACAAGACTATGACAATGAGTACCGAAGAAGCTGGGAGGAGAGGAGGCTTGATGGTAAAAAAGAAATATGGTCCCTCTTTTTACTCTGAGATCGGCCGAAAAGGTGGTCAAGCAACCAAAAAGGCATACGGCCCAGACTTTTATTCGAAGATCGGGGAAAAAGGTGGCGAGATGGTAAAGGAAAAGCATGGCCCCTCGTTTTACTCAGAGATTGGTAAGAAAGGTGGAAGAATGCGAGCGAACAAGCAAATGAAGTTTGAGTTTTAGCTTGGCGATTATGCCCTTAGTGGTCAAGCTAACCCCCGATCATTTCGGGGGAGGAATTATCCGTAGTAAAAGCCGCTTGTCTAATTAGCCGTTTTTTGGTTTAATTTACTTCACGATGTTTAAAAAGGTTAGTTCCAAAGTTGATTTTCCGCAACTAGAGCGTGAAACTCTTAAATATTGGCAAAAAAATAAGATTTTAGAAAAATATCTCGCCAGAAATAAAGATTCCAAAGAAAAGTTCAAGTTTCTCGACGGTCCAATTACAGCCAACAATCCAATGGGAGTGCATCATGCTTGGGGAAGGACTTACAAAGATTTGTGGCAACGTTTTTTCAATATGTTGGGCAAACGCCAGCGTTTTCAAAACGGTTTCGATGAGCAAGGGCTTTGGGTTGAGGTTGAAGTCGAAAAGGACCTTGGATTAAAAACAAAAAAAGACATTGAAAATCTAGTTCCTGGAAACACCTTTGAATCAATTGCCAAGTTCGTCAATCTTTGTAAGGAAAGAGTTAAAAAGTATTCTGCAGTTCAAGCAGAACAGAGTAAGCGTCTGGGTTATTTCATGGATTGGGAAAATTCATACCACACAAGTTCCGATCAAAATAATTACGCAATTTGGAATTATCTAAAAACAGTTCACGAAAAAGGCTGGCTTTACAAAGGGAGAGACACCGTGCCTTGGTGCCCGCGCTGTGGTACCGCCATTTCTCAACACGAGATTTTGACTGAAGAATATCAAGAAATCACCCATAAAGCAGTTTACGTGCGATATCCTATTATTGGTAAAAAGAATACCTACTTACTTGTTTGGACCACGACTCCTTGGACTCTTCCAGGTAATGTTTCGACTGCTGTTAATCCTGAACTAAAATATGTAGAAATTGATTGGGTTGTGGGAGCTCCAATCGGGGTTCCAATGGGTAACTACATAGTTTCAGATAACCTCTCAGAACGTATTTTCAAGGATTTGGACAAGGAAGAAGTAATTCGAACTTTTTCTGGGAAAGAATTAATCGGATTAGAGTATGCGACCCCCTTCGATGATCTTGAAAGAGTTAAAAATGCAAAAAAAGAAGGAAATTTCCATAAAGTAATCGCTTCCAAAGATTTGGTGACAGCGGAAGAAGGTACCGGTTTGGTTCATATTGCACCGGGGCAGGGGGAGGAAGATTTTAAACTTGGAAGGGAACAAGATATTCCTACAATTGAATTGATCGATGAAGGGGCTAACTATATAAACGGGTTGGGTGAATTTTCTGGAAAAAACGCCAAAGACCATCCTGAATTAATCCTTGATTATCTCGAAAAATATGAGAATGGTAAATTTTTCTTTAAAGTCGAGGATTATAAACACCGCTATCCAACTTGTTGGCGGTGCAAGACAGAGCTTGTTTGGCGAGTGGTTGATGAGTGGTATATTGCGATGGATAAACCATCGAAGTCAAAAGTAAAAAGTCAAAATTCAAAAGTTGAGAAAAAGACTTATCGGGAAATGATGAAAGAAGTTATTAAAGATGTTAAATGGATTCCCTCTTGGGGCTACGAGCGAGAGTTAGACTGGCTCAACAATATGCACGATTGGCTAATTTCTAAGAAACGATATTGGGGCCTTGCGTTGCCAATTTGGGAGTGTAATAAGTGCGGTAATTTTGAGCTTGTTGGCTCAAAAGAGGAGTTAAATGAAAAAGCAGTTAGCGGTTGGAAAGAATTTGAAGGCAACTCTCCTCATAGACCTTGGATAGATCAAGTAAAAATAAAGTGTTCGAAATGTGGGGAAGTGGTATCTAGGATTCCAGATGTTGGAAACCCGTGGCTTGATGCCGGAATTGTTCCATTCTCAACTCTAAATTATTTCGAGGACAAAGATTATTGGAGAAAGTGGTTTCCAGCAGATTTTATAACCGAAGCTTTCCCAGGCCAATTTAAAAATTGGTTTTACTCGCTGATTGCAATGTCAACAGCCCTTGAAGCTACAACCCCATTCAAAACACTTTTAGGTCATGGTCAAGTGAAGGATGAAAAGGGAGAGGAGATGCACAAAAGTAAAGGAAATGCAATTGAGTTCAATGAATCAGCAGATAAAATAGGGGTTGATGTAATGAGGTGGTTATATCTTAGAACCAAACCTGAACATAATGTTAATTTTGGTTATCACGTTGCCGAAGAGATAAAGCGCTTATTCTTGTTAAGACTTTGGAATGTTTACGTATTCTTCGTTACTTACGCAAATATTGATGAATGGAATCCGACTAACAAAAAATTTAAGCCCACGAATGTTCTTGATAGATGGGTATTTTCCAGAATGAAAGGAAATATTGAGCACGTAACTGAGGCTTTAAATGGTCTTGGGGAGAAGAAAAGGTTCGATGCAGCAGACGCCATTGGAAACGCCGAAATTTTCGTAGACGACTTATCAAATTGGTATGTGAGGAGAATAAGAGACAGAGTGGGTCCTAACGTGCCTGATGGAGAAGATAAAAAGGATGCTTATGAAACTCTTTGGGTTGTGCTGAAAAGCTACTCAAAAACCCTTGCTCCAATGGTTCCATTTATTTCGGAGGAGATATACACAAATTTAACCGGAGAATTATCCGTCCATCTAGTTAATTGGCCTTCAGGTGATGAGTTTTTTAAAGACACAAAACTAGAGGAAGAGATGAATTTGGCAAGGGAGATTGTTGAGGCAGCCCACTCTAAACGCAAAGAAAAAGCCATCAAGGTACGTCAACCATTGGCTCTTCTTACCTACCCGAAACAAAAACTAGATACAGAAGTGGAAAAGGTAATCGCCGCTGAGGTCAATGTGAAAGAAGTAAGATTTGATCCTAAACAAAAAGAGGGTGTAAGACTTGATGATAGAATTACTGAAGAATTAAAAGAAGAAGGAGAAGCAAGAGACTTAATACGGGCTGTTCAGGAAAAACGAAAAGAAGCTAGTGTTGAGTTTAGCGATGAAGTCACGGTTTATGCCCCGCTACCAAGTAGAAAAGATCTGGTGGATTTAGTTAAGAAAGAAACATTGGCAAAGAAGCTTATTCAATCTAACGAAATAAAAGTAGAAAAAGATTAATGCCAATAGCAAAACTTTTCATAAAGATAGACCTATTAATTTTTATTCCAGCGATTCTACTGAGTTGTTTTGGACTCTTAATTATTTATAGTGTCTCTTTCGAATCTGACCCATCGTTCTTTTACAGACAAGTTTTCTACCTAATTTTTTCAATAGGACTTTTTTTATTGGTATCACAAATTAGTTTTAAGACAATTATCCAATTTTCATTTATTTTATATAGTTTGATCATCCTTTTGTTGATTATTACAAATTTCTTTGGAAGCGAAGTTCAAGGGTCTGTGAGATGGTTGGATTTTGGCTTGGTGAAACTTCAGGCATCTGAGCTTGCGAAACCGGTTGTCGTTTTAGCACTTTCGTTATTTTTTGCCAAGCATCCTGCCAAGAAGCTAAAAAACTTCCTAATATCTGCGATTTTAGTAGTTATTCCGGCTGTTCTTATTTTAAGGCAACCTGACTTTGGGAACTTTTTTATTTTATTTCTCATTTGGTTTTTTATCGTCTTTGTTGCAGGAACAAATATTATTTATTTGGTTTCTCTAGTTTTAATTTCGGCTGTTTCCTTTCCATTGCTTTGGAACCTATTAGCGAGCTACCAAAAGGCTAGAGTGACTACCTTTTTTAATCCCAATTTTGATCCGCAAGGAGCAAGTTACAACGTTGTTCAGGCGATTATTGCGTTTGGAAGCGGACAGTTAATCGGGAGGGGATTGGGTCGGGGGACACAATCGCATTTGAATTTTTTGCCAGCAGAGCGAACCGACTTTATTTTTGCTTCGACTGGAGAAGAACTTGGTTTTCTGGGGATCAGTATAATATTACTTCTTTTTGTTTTTTTGGTTTACCGGCTTGTGAAACTAGCACAATCTACCACGCAGATTGAAGAAAGTATATTTATTTTCGGTTCAGCGTTTGCGATTTTTCTTCAATTTTTTATAAATACAGCCGTAAATATGGGTATTTTACCGGCTACTGGTATCACTCTTCCATTTGTTTCATTTGGCGGTAGTTCCTTAGCTTCAATGTTTTTGTTTCTCGCCTTGGTGCAATCGATAATTAATCAAAAGAAAGAAAAAGCTGATGCTGTTTTAACTAGTTGACAGTTCACACTCTAAGCCTATATTATTTAGGCAACCAAAAGATTATTGAAAGCTTAAATTTATGAAATACGCGGTTATTAGAACAGGCGGCAAGCAATATAAAGTGATGGAGGGGCAAACTTTGGTTATTGAAAAAGTCGATGTTGAAAAGGAAAAACCCATAGAGTTCGATCAAGTCCTGCTTTTAGTGGAAGACGATAAAGCAAAGATTGGACAGCCGATTCTTGAAGCAAAGGTTAAGGCAAAAGTCATCGATCATATTAAAGGTGAAAAGATTGATGTTTTCAAATATAAAGCAAAGACGGGTTATCATCGTAAAATTGGGCACCGTCAAAACTTGACAAAGGTACAGATAGAAAAGATCGGATAATAAAATTAGAAGTTAGTATTTAGAAATTATAAATCCGGAGACAGTATGGCTCATAAAAAATCAGGTGGTTCAAAGGCAAGACAAGGTAGTAAACCAGCTGGAAAACGTTTAGGCGTAAAAATTTATGCTGGTCAGGCAGTATCACCAGGAGAAATAATTGTTCGACAAAAAGGAACGCGTTTGCATCCTGGAGAAGGGGTAAAAATTGGCAGAGACTTTACCATGTTTGCCGTAAAAGAGGGAACAGTCGCAATTAGAAACGTGAAAGGTAAAAAATTTGTGGGTATTGCTCGCGAGGCTAAAAAATGATGGAAACGATAGATATTGAGACACTCGAAATCGACATTGATGTTTTACAACCAAACCCTCTGCAACCGCGAGGACAAATTTTACCGGATTCTTTGGTTGAATTGGCAGAATCTATACGGGAACACGGGATTTTGGAACCTTTGATTGTTGCAAAGACGCCTGCTGGTTACCAAATAATCGCTGGAGAGAGGCGTTGGAGAGCATCGAAGTTGGCGGGTCTTACAAAATTACCCTGCTTGGTTAAGGAAACTTCCCCACGAGGCATGCTTGAAATGGCCTTAGTTGAAAATGTTCAACGAGTTGATTTAAACCCAATAGAGCGGGCCCAAGCATATAGAAAATTAATTGAAGAATTTTCCTTGACAGCTACTGAAATTGGCCAGCGTGTTGGGAAAAGCGGTCCCTATATCTCAAATAGTTTGAGACTGCTTGAACTGCCTGATGCTCTAAAGGATGGATTACTTTCCAGTACAATTACCGAAGGCCATGCAAAGGCTTTACTTGGGCTAGAAGATATCAACTTAATGATAGCAGGTTACAAACAAGTTTTGTCTGAAAATCTTGGCGTTAGAGCGACAGAAGAAATGGTTCGTAGAATGAAGGCTAAAGCAGAAATAAAGCCCAAGACAAAGAGAGAGTATCAGCACTCAGAAGATATAACCAAAATTGAAAATGAAATTGCATCTTCTACAGGGTGCAAGACAAGGCTTTTGCGTTCTGCAAAAAGCGGTAGGCTTCTTTTGATTTTCACTTCAGACGATCAACTCCAAGCTATCTATAAGAAACTAACCTCCTAATAAGTAATTCCTTTAATTATTGAAATCTTATTGGGTGGCCAGTAACGTAGCCATGCCTTTCCAATAATCGATTTTCTGGTGATTGGACCCCACTCTCTTGAATCATAGCTGTGCGTTCTATTATCCCCCAAAACAACATAACTGTCCGCTGGAACTTCAACTTTTTTCCCGTCTCGCAGGTAAGAGCCGCCTGATATGGGCTCAGTTATTTGATATGGTTCTGTGAGAGTAAAACCGTTTGGATGCTCGGAGTTATAAATAACGATGTGATCATTTCTAATTTCGACTTTTTCTCCGGGTAGCCCTATGATCCGTTTTATAAAGTCAACATCAGGGTTCGTTGGCGATTTAAAAACTATCACATCACCTCTCTGGGGTTTATTAAATCTGTAAGTTATTTTATCAGTTAGAATATACTGACCATCATAAAAATTAGGCTCCATACTAGCACCTTTTACTTCATGGGGTTGGATAAGGAAGATGTACAAAACTACAAATATTGCGGCAGCGACAACTACGGTTTCAATTATATCTATGAAAATAGCCAAAATGGATGTTTTTTCTCCCATAACTAAAAACTGGGTTTTTAAAACCAGCAGTTTAAGTATACCTATAAAATAAATTGCTACGCAAGAGTCGTTTTGCTAAAATATCGTCGGAGCCGTTATTTTACGTCGATTGGAAGTTGTCGTAAAATTGTTTTGCTTTGGGCCCGTAGCTCAGTGGTTAGAGCGTTCGGTTCACATCCGAAAGGCCGATGGTTCAAATCCATCCGGGCCCACCATTGTTATGAATATTCCTTTTAAACTTGCCTACAATACAACGGTTCAGTTTGCCGGCAGATTTATAACAGCAGTTTCTGCTGCAGGCATAACTTATTTAATAGCAAGCAAGTTTTCAGTTGGTAATTATGGTATTTACACTGCAATTTTGAGCTTTGTTTCACTATTTTATGTGTTCACTGATTTTGGATTCAATGCAATATTTGTTAGGGAGGTTGGGTTAGATTCCGAGAAGCAGAAAAGTTATTTCAAAAATTTGCTAGGGCTTCGGATTGTAACCTCAGTTCTTGTTGTTTTTATTGCGGTCGCTACGCTGTCATTTACAGATTACTCGGGGTTGGCAAAGCTGGGGATAATAATTGGACTACTTCTTATTGTTACGCAGTCTCTTGCTGCAACTGCTTTAGCCGTCTTCCAGGCTAAAATCCGTTACGACCAAGCTTTGATTGCAGATACTTTTGGGGCGGTTGCCAACTTGGTTTTTGTTTATATAGCAGTTGTAAATTTTAGCAACATTCTTTTAGTGATTTTAGCTTTAGTTACGGGAAGTGCCGTCCGTACTATTGTAGCTTTATACTTAGCTCGGTTTCAGATTGGAGACCTCGAAATTTCATTCGATTGGATTTTCTGGAAAAAAATAATTATTCCAGCCATCCCAATTGGGGCCTTGGCAATTTTTAGTCAATTTAATGCACAAATTGATAAGCAGATAGTTTTCTTGGCCCACTATAAAGCAAGTTTAGGATTAGAGGGCCAGACTGCCGCTGGGATATACGGGCTGGCCTACAAAATTTTCGAGTTTGGTGTAGCTTTACCAACATTTATTATGAATGTAGGCTATCCCCTAATGATTCAAAAAAAAGAAGAAGGGGAAGAAAAGCTACTTAACTTTTCAAAAAAATTAGGCATTTTGCTACTGATAATTGGGTTTCTTGGTTTGGTTTCTGGTTGGGTGTTATCACCTTGGGTTTTTAATATCCCAGGTCTCGAAAAGTTCTCTCAAAGTGTTCCAACACTTCGGGTTCTGTTGATCGGATTGCCCTTGTTTTTTATTACCCCTGTATCTTTGTGGCTAGCAATTTCAATAAATAAGGAAAAGGAGATGATGTTTATTTATGGGTTTGTGGCCGCACTTAATTTAGTTGCGAATTTGTTTTTCGTACCTTCGTTTGGTTACAATGCCGCGGCTGTAATTACTGTTGTAAGTGAGGGTTTGATCCTACTGTTAAGTTTTGGGGTTTTGTGGCTGGAAATTAAGAAGATAAAGACATGAAAATATTACAAATTTTGGTAGCCGTAACTTTGATTTTCCTTCCGCTTTATGTAATTCGTTGTAAAAATTTTTCCTGGTGTTCTTCTTCGGTACCATTTACATTGTTGGAGGTTTTGATTTTGATTACTTTTGCCGCCTGGGTTGTGTGGAAGGTATATCTAGCTAAAAAAGGGGAAAAAGTCTCTTGTAGCCTTTATGAAAGCCTTAGAAGACCATTTTTTTGGCCCCTAGTGGTATTTTTAATTCTTGCTACCATTTCCTTGTTTATTTCGCCAGATATTAGGTCTGCCGCAGGTATTTGGAAAGCCTACTTTATCGAGCCGGCCTTGCTTTTTATTGTAATTACCGACCTTGCTTCACGTAAAAAATCACTTAATTGGCTTATTTTACCTATGATTTTCTCAGGCCTATGGGTTTCTGCTATAGCGATATGGCAAGTAATAGCGGATGTGCCTCACTTTAGTTTGAGTTTAACTAGAATTGAAAGGGTTACAAGCGTTTATAACACGCCAAATAGCCTTGGTTTATACCTAGGCCCGCTTTTTTTATTGACTAGCGGATTTTTAGCCGGAACATTTAAAAGCAGAAAATATGGTCTTCAGAAGGTTGTTTTAATTTCTTTTCTTAGCGCATGTCTAATCTCGTTTTTGCTGACTATATATTTGAGCGGTAGTAGAGGAGCACTTTGGGGCTTACTTTTTTCGGTTTTATTTTTCTTCTCTTTGGCTGTTTATTCAAAAGTAACAAAAAAGATTAAGAACCTACTTAAAATAACTTTTTTTCTTGGGATAGTGGCTTTTTTGGCAGGCTGTTTTTTTTATTTTATCAATATAGATAAAATTGTTGCTGAGAGTAGTCAAGAGGTGAGGAATAGCTATATTTCACGTTTGTGTATGTGGCAAGGAACTAAGAGAATAGTAAGCGAGAAGGCAATTACTGGAATTGGCCTTTCTGGTTTCCCGGCGGTTTACCCACGTTATGCTACCTGCGAGCCATTTCATTATCAGTATCCTCATAATATCTTTTTGAATTTCTGGGCCGAACTTGGGCTTTTTGGGTTGGCTGCTTTCCTTTGGATTACATTTAAATACGTTGAGGTGATAAGTAAAGTCCCCCGCAGCTTCTTAGCTTTTGGTTTATTTTCGGTGATTGTCTATATATTCATTCACGGTTTAGTGGATGTTCCGTACTTTAAAAACGATTTAAGTGTACAGTTTTGGGTATTTCTAGCGATGGTGGGTTGGTTTGATAATGTTTATAAGGGCTAGCTTTTGACAACCACTGTTAAATTGGTAGTCTTTGTATTTCCCGCTTTATCTTTAGCTCTAACTTCAATTTTTGTTTCTCCAGCTGAAACAGACAAGACATAAGAAAAACTGTTGTTTTGATAAATTGGGGTTTGAATTGAGTTTATGAAAACTGTTGTATCGGGTTCAGTTGTTCCTTTTATCGTTACATTTTTGGTTTCTTTTCCAAATACTTGCCCATTTACTGGTTCTGAAACTGTTAAAGCTGGTTCTGTTTTGTCTAAGGTTATAGTTGCTCTTTCCTCTTGGGTCTCTCCAGATTTGTCGGAGGCAGCTATTTTTATAAAATTAAGGCCCTCGTTAAGAGAGACGTCAGTAAAGGCGAATTTTCCAGCGTTGTCCGTAACTGTTTTTCCAGTTTCAGTTCCGTTCAAATAAAGTAATACATTTACCCCGGCGGTAGTTGAACCTGAGATTGTAATCTTTTCTTTGTTGGTGAATTCAGGTAGGGAAGAAAAAGTAGGTTTGGTTAAAGGAATATTAAGATCGGTGGACTCTTCAGCGTCTTTACTGTTTAAGCCGCCTATTATTTGGACAAAAGTAATTCCCCAAAACCAAATTACCAAAATTAAAACGGCCGTTATACCAATAATTATTGCTAATCGGCGGTAGATCTGTTTATTTTCCTGATTGAATTGACGGTAAGTGTAAGCTGGCACTCCCGCACGGATTTTTCTTTTCATTTCCTTGGAGCCGATGGTCGGATTTGAACCGACGACCCACTCTTTACCTGCCCGACATCCTTGGAGCCCATGGTCGGATTTGAACCGACAACCTGGCGCTTACGAAGCGCCTGCTCTTCCGTTGAGCTACATGGGCCCGTCAAGGCAGGCGGGCGAAAGAGGCGCTCTACCACTGAGCTACATTAGCAGGTTGATAGATCGAGAGTTCAAATACAATTTTCGACACCTGTATTATACATAATTTTTCAAAATAAAATAGGGACAGTTTGGGTGAAAAGGATTAAATGTCTCCGGGGTCGAAAGTTCCAAACTCCACGTGTGTTAAGGCTTCTTTTAACAAGTCAATCGATGGAGCATGATATTCCCGAGGAGTGAGATCTACCTCCCCCATTCTCAAATGATTAGACATCCCAGAAAGTTGTGATATATCGCTTCTAAAATCACCTGCTTTAGCGTCCAGATCTTCTACATCATCATCCCACTTACTGAAGGCAAAATCTGGCTGTTCTTCGTTGGTCAGCGTTTCTCTAAGAACTCGAAAAACTCCTGGCTCTTTCTCTACAACATCCATTTGGTATGGGCCTTTTTCTCGAGAAGCAGATTCTTCCACGCGCGGAATATCTAATGTCATTGGTTTTACTTCGCTTTCCCTAGCTTCAGCCTCTTCTTGAGATTCTATTTCCTGGGCTTCTGATTCACCCATTGAAGGGATTTCACCGTCCATAAATTTAGAATAACACAAAATTTTTATAAGTCAAAAAAGCTGGAGCGGTTGATGGTTCGACTTCGCTTACCACAAGCCTGGCTATTAAATGGAGCAGGTGAAGGGATTAGAACGCTAAAGCGTTCTGCGACCACTTCGTGGGCTACGAACCCTTCCATTTTGGAGCGGCGGACCGGATTTGAACCGGCGACCTTCTCCTTGGGAAGGAGACATTCTACCGCTGAACTACCGCCGCGTGAATTCTACCCAAGAAACATGAGCCTAAAAATTATACTTTATTAGCGGGTTTTTGTCACGGGACGACTAAGGTTTGCCCTGGAGTTATAAGTGGTTCACCGTTCGATAATATACCAATTTTTCCGGGATTCATATCACGTATCTTAGTCCAATCAAATCCGTTTCCGTAGAACTTTTCCGCAATGCTCCAAAGACAATCGCCAGACGCAACAGTGTATTCTCGCACCTTTGTATCTGCTTTTGGAATATTCAATACCTGGTTTGGATTGATAAGGTTAGGGTTTGCTATTTTATTTTCAGTTGCTATCAAAACCCATTTGTACCCATCCTCGTAATATTTGGTTGAAATATCCCAAAGACTATCACCAGCCACAACTGTGTGCTTTGCTGGCAACTTGGTTGTTGTTTGTTTTGACGTATCCTGCTTTGGCGTTTCTTTGGCGGTTGATTTTTCGGTTGACTGATCGTTTGATTGTTCTGTCTTCGTACTTTCAGTCTGCTTTGCCGGCTGCGTAGCTGGTAGGGCGTTGAAAATAACAAAAAGACCGATTATGACAACAATCGCGATAATTCCCGAAATTATAGTTGAACGGGAAGACTGCCAAAAGTTAACCTTAGGTTTTCTACCTCTTCGAGCCATAAATTACCTCCAAAATTATAAATTATGAGAAGAATTTCGTCCCTCTTGATTTGGCAGTTTCGTCTCTCACCAATTAGAAAAATACTATAGCAGTGGGCAATAGGCTAGTCAACAGGTACAAACAGAAGCTTTCTAGCTCATTTTGGTTCAGGAACGTTGACCAGGATAAGTTTATTTGGTAAACTATTTGGACTAAATGGGTCCGTGGTGTAGCGGTTAACATGCCTCTCTGTCGAAGAGGAGATCGCCGGTTCGAATCCGGTCGGACCCGCCACTTTTTCCAATTCTCAATTCTTAGTTATTACGTTGACATCTCATAGTTTGTTTTTTATACTAGCGACAAGCAACTAGGTTGAAAGTATAGAGAATCATAAAAGCACCCACCATTTTCATATTCCAAGGAGGAAAAAGAGATGTCAGAACTAACACTTCCTTTCACAAGGGACAGGCTTGGCACGCGGGAGATGTGCGAGCTAATTCTCCACTCAGGGCAGGTGGCTCTTCGCGACATCAATGCGGGAGAGCTTCCATTTGAGTACAGCGCTAACAAGGCTACTCTGGTTCCAGGGCCCCACGGGCCGATCCTTGAAGGGACTCCCCGTTTTGGTCCTGGCTACATTCTCATCAAGGCGCTTGTCAGCCAGGAACACACATTCTTCAGCCTGATCAATCAGCTCGCTCTCCGAGTGGTTGACGCCCGTGTGCGGTTGGACGGAATCTGCGGAAATGTCTCGGGAGGGATGATTCCAGGATTCGTCCTAAAGCTCTACCTCTCACATCTCTACGGTGGCCCCGTCTACTACTTCTACGCTAGGGAGATGCGAAAAGAGCACGGTTCCCGAGAGATGTTGGTAGGGGTGGACAACACACCCTTCATAAAGGAGGGCATGAACTTCGGGGACGTCGAGGAGCTGGTCAACAATGCCCAGACAACCTGTAACGCCGCTCTCACTCTCAGGGCGTCAGGTTTCAGGTGCACGCATGCGATTACCATTCTAGATTACGCCAACTCGGCGGCGAAGATTCAAAGGGAGGCGATTAATCTGACACAGATAAGTCTGGTAACACTTCCCGAGCTTTTGGCTTACGCAAGGGATGTGGGGAAGTGGCCAGGCCCCGTCATCGACGATTATCTTTCCTACCTCGAAAGTCCTGACGATTGGGCGGCGAGGAATCAGGAGGCGATCATCAGGACACTTCAGCAAAAAGAGGAGGAGCATCATGGTTAGGTTCAACGTCGATCTCAGTAGACCTATTCTCTGCCTCGCTCTTGATGAAGGCTCGCTTGAGGGCAACCTGAAGCTAGCTGAGCAGGCGGCAGGCGAAGTCGATATGCTGAAGATCAACGATGACTCCGTGGACGACGCGGGACTTAGAGCCTGTGTTGAGCCTTTCCTTCAGTTCAGGCTCCCATTTTGGGTCGACATGAAGATGCTCAAGGGCGCAAGAACCATGGGGGAAAGGGCTACATCCGCTGCCAAGCTTGGCGCCTCATTCATCAACGCCTACGCTCTGGCTGAAAGGCTTCTCAAGGGTCCTGTTGATGCTCTTGTCGGGACTGAAACAGGCCTTTTGGGACTAACTGTCCCAACCCATTTTGGAGAGGCCTACTGTCAGCTGGTGTTCCGGCGATCGCTGCCGGACTCAGTCCGCTTTCTCTCCGAGATCGCAATGGTTCAAAGCCTCGACGGATTGATTCTTCCTCCGACAACGCTTTCCGCAGTCGAGGACATCGATACCATCAAAGCGACCCCTGCCATCAGATCAGATTGGTCCGAGAAGAAGGCGAATGACCAAGAGTCGTCGGCAACGCCGGCGGAAGCGGTCCTCGGTGGATCGAAGATCCTGATCGTCGGCAGCCCAATCCGCAAATACCCTGATGGTCCGGCGGCAGGGGCACGGAGGATCAAGGAGGAGATGCTTGAAGCCTTTGAGCGAAGAGGCGCTTGAGCTCCTTACCGAGCAACTGCCTTTGGCTTTGTCCTTTGCCATCACCGCCCACTCGGAATCTCCTAGGAGACCGGACAAAGCACTGCGGAGGCACGACGGCAGAACGCCTTACTACGTGCACCCTCTTTGGGGCGCAATGACTGTCCTCCAAGAGCCAAACTTGCCCTTTCAAGTGAGAATCCTTGGCGCGCATGTTCTTGCGTTCCACGACGTTCTGGAAGATACTACAGCGGAGCTTCCCGACTGGGTGCGTCCGCTTGTGAAGGAAGGCGTTGAGCAGATGACCTTCACAGACTTCGCGGAGGAGAGGCGATTGGTTTGGGGAAAGCCTGAGTGGATCTGGCTCCTCAAGCTGTACGACAAGGTCAGTAATCTCCTCGATGGATGGCCATGGATGCGTACCAAGGGTGAGGAGTACACTACTGCCTATAAAGCCTTCACTCTGGAACTAGCTAGAAGAGTGCGTGAGCACTTCGGCGAACTCCAGATCCTTAAGATTGCAGAAGCAATTTGCAAGTGAAGGAATCGGAAGATCGAGGGAGGAGCCCCGCTCTGTTGCAGAGATGCAGTAGTAGCGGGGCTTTTCGTTTGGGAAAAAATCAGGTAAAATTTTCTAGAAATGGAAAATAAATTTACAAACAAGGAAGTAGCAGCGTTATTGCGAAATGTTTCAGCTGCATACCAAGTTAAAGGACTCAACTATTTTCAAATACGTGCCTACGATACTGCTTCAGATGCTATAGAAAATACAGCTTCTGATATCAAGACTCTATGGGAACAAGGGAAACTCGATCAGATTCCGGGTATTGGTACTCACATAGCAAATTACTTAGATGAGTATCTTACAACAGGTAAAGTTCGCCACTTCGAATCCGTTTTCAGACAAGTGCCAGAAGATATGTTCCGATTCCTCAAAATCCCAGGTGTCGGCCCAAAAACCGCAGTTAAAATAGCAAATAGCGGGGTTGTGAGCATAAAAGATCTCGAGGAAAGAATTAAGAGTGGTTGGTTACTCAAGCATGACTTTGGTCAAAAAACCCTTGATAATATTTTGCGAGGAATAGAAGAGTTCAATCGAAAAAGCGATCGCTACTTGCTTCCAATAGCCGGAGAAATAGCAAAAGATGTAGTTAATTACTTGAAGCAAAATAAAGACGTTGTTTACGCAGATCCTCTAGGCAGTCTTAGGCGGAGATTATCAACTGTTGGCGACATCGATATTGCTGCTGCTACAAGAAATCCAAAAGGTGTCTTAAACCATTTCGTAAAATACCCAGGTATTCACGAAGTAATTGAGAAGGGTGACACAACAGCTACTATTCTGCATGGAAGTGGCATCCATGCTGACCTTATGGTACAACCACCAAATCACTATGGTTCTCTTCTGCAACACTTTACAGGCTCGAAAAGCCACAATATTCATCTCCGTTCCTTAGCAAAAGAAAAGGGCTACTCAATATCAGAGTATGGTGTAAAAGAAATTAAAAGTGGAAAGAGCCTCGAATTTGAAAAAGAGGAGGGAATATACAAGCTTTTAGGCATGGAAACACCAATACCAGAAATCCGCGAAGATACTGGGGAGATTGAGGCAGCACTCGAAAATAAAATTCCAAGATTAATCGACTTAAAAGACATCAAAGGAGATTTACATACCCATTCTTCCTGGAGTGATGGGCAAAATACTATTTCGGAAATGGCAGAGGCTGCAGCGCAACTGGGTAGAGAGTACATTGCCCTAACAGATCATAGTTACCCGAGCCTTAAGTTTGAGCAGAGGATAAAAGACATAGAACAATTTAATTACTCACAAGATAAAATTAGAGTAATTTATGGACTCGAAGTAAATATAAATGTTGATGCAACATTACAAATAGCAGATGAGATACTAGAAAGACACGAGTTAATTTTGGTTTCTATACACACTAGCTTTAGGCAGGAAAAGGACTTGATGACGAAGAGAATAATTAAGGCTTTGGAGAACCCTAACGTTGACATATTCGCTCATCCAACCGGAAGACTTTTATTAGAGCGAGAAGGTATTGAAGCTGATTGGGAGCAAATTTTCAAGGTAGCAGCAAGGACTGGTACATTGATTGAAATTGACGCATATCCAAATAGATTGGACCTTCCAGACACGTTAGTTAGGGAAGCTAAGCGTTTTGGGGTTCGGTTTACAATTTGTACTGATGCGCACCATACGGATCAGTTAAATTTGATGGAATATGGAATTTCAGTGGCTAGAAGAGGTTGGTTAGAACCAAAAGACGTAGTTAATACCTTGCCGTTCGAGAAGCTACGAGATATACTTAAATTCGATTAAAACCTTGAGGGGAGGTGACAGCATTTGAGTCTGCCAATTATTATAGCAATCGTTATTATTTTGGCGATTGTGCTCTATATTTTTGCTCTTTATAACGGTTTAATTACTAGCCGACTTAGAGTTAACGAATCTTGGAGCGGAATTGACGTACAGCTAAAAAGAAGAACAGATCTGATTCCTAATCTTGTAGAAACTGTTAAAGGTTACGCTAAACATGAGCGAGAGGTCTTTGAGAACGTGACACAGGCGAGAAGCGCTCTTTTGGGAGCTACTGGTGCAAAAGCGGCTGCTTCTGCGGATAATATGCTTACTGGAGCATTGAAGTCTCTCTTCGCAGTCGCAGAAAACTACCCAACATTGAGAGCAAGCGAAAACTTCAAACAATTACAAGAGGAACTATCTGATACTGAAACAAAGGTAGCTGCTTCAAGACAATTCTATAATTCAAACGTTTTGGATTATAATACTAAGATTCAAGTGTTCCCAAATGTCTTGATAGCTGGGATGTTGAGCTTTAAACCGGCTGAGTTTTTTGAGGCTGAAGAAGCTGAGCGCAAGCCTGTCAATGTCAAATTCGAATAGAATAAAGAGAAATTAAAGCAGATTTGGTCAAAGGTGGTTTTTTAAAGATTGTTTAGGCAGGATTATGGTGGCAACCACTTACAATCAAATAGACGCTAATCGGCGTAGAACACTCCTATTAATGGTAGGTTTTAGTTTTTTTATTGTAGTAGTGGCCTACATTTTAGTGAGAGCTTTGGGTTATCAAGGTGTAGGGGCTTTAAGTTTTGTTGGAATATTTTTAGTTGTTTCCGGATTAATTAATTTAGCTTCTTACTATTGGTCGGACAAGTTAGTTTTAGGGCTAGCAGGCGCAAAGGAAATACAAAAAAAGGATAATCCGGAGGTTTATAGAGCAGTTGAGAATCTTTGTATTGCCGATGGTCTGCCTACCCCAAAGGTTTATATAATTGATGATCCCGCTCCAAATGCGTTTGCTACAGGTAGAGATCCGAAACATTCAGTGATAGCGGTTACTACTGGATTACTTAATCGCTTGGAAAAACTTGAGCTTGAAGGTGTTATTGCCCATGAGCTTTCCCATGTAAAAAATTATGATACAAGACTTATGAGTATTGTGGTTGTTTTAGTTGGATTATTAGCTGTTTTAGCAGATTTTTTCTTTAGATCTATGTGGTGGGGGCGTAGTGCCGACAATAGAAACAGCGGGGGTGCCATTTTTTTGGTTTTAGGAATTGTAGCCGCGATTTTTGCTCCAATTGCTGCGAATTTGATAAAATTAGCGGTATCCCGAAGGCGGGAATTTTTAGCTGACTCTTCTGGCGCGCTTCTAACTCGTTATCCTGAAGGATTAGCGTCTGCCTTAGTGAAGATATCTGCAGACCCAAACACTTTAAAGGGAGCTAATACGGCGACTGCACATCTCTATATTTCAAATCCATTTAAAGGAAAACAATCAACAAATTGGCTAGTGAAACTGTTTAGTACACACCCCCCGGTGGAGGAAAGAGTAGCTGCTTTGAAAGGAATGGAAATGCCATGAGGAAAAAAATTAGTTTGGAAGACGCAAGATATGTTGCAAAATTAGCCAACATACCCTTGACAGAAAGTCAGCTAGAAAAATTCACCTCCCAAGTTTCTGAAGTGATTGAATTTAACATGTCACTTTTGGAAAAAGTAAATACGGAAAAAATAGAACCGACAGCGCATGTAACAGGAGTTTCAAACAAACTGCGAAAAGATGAAACAGAGCAAAGATTAAGCTCTGACGAAGCTCTGCAAAATGCTAAAAGTAAACATAATGGATTTTTTAAAGTAAAGGCCATTCTAGAACCCAGCTAATCATGAACGATCTCTTCAAACTAACACTAAAGCAAGCTGCTGAAGGTTTAAAAACTAAAGAATTTTCTTCTAAAGAACTTACGACGTCTGTTTTAGACAGAATAAAAAAAATAGACCCGAAGATTGGCTCATTTCTTTTAGTCACTGAGAGCATCGCTTTTAAACAAGCAGAAAAAGCTGATAAACTTATTTCTGAAAATCAAATCTTAAGTTACTTAACCGGTATTCCTTTTGCCCTTAAAGATATTATTGTTACCAAAGATATTAAAACTACGGCCGGCTCCAAAATACTTTCTGATTTCATTCCCCCGTACTCCGCTACTGTTTACGAAAAGCTTGAAGGACAGTCTGCGGTATTAGTGGGCAAGACTAATTTGGATGAGTTTGGTATGGGAGCTAGTACTGAAAATTCTGCTTACCAAGTTACAAAGAATCCTTGGGATTTATCTTGCGTTCCAGGTGGAAGTAGCGGTGGTTCTGCTGCTGCAATTGCCGCCGATCTAGCTATTTATTCAATTGGCGCAGATACCGGCGGTAGTGTAAGGCAGCCTTCAAGTTTGTGTGGTGTAGTTGGATTAAAACCAACCTACGGTAGAATTAGCCGCTACGGTTTAATTGCTATGGCTTCTTCTCTTGATCAAATAGGAGTAATTACAAAGAATGCTGAGGATGCCGCATTAGCCCTTAAAGAAATTTCCGGTTATGATAGCCGTGATTCCAATTCTGTAGAAAAAGAAGTACCAGATTACGAAAAGTTTCTCAAAGACGACCTAAAAGGGTTAAAAATTGGAGTGCCGAAAGAATTTTTAAGCGAGGGTGTTGATATTAAAGTAAAGGAGACAATCAAAAGAGCCTTTACCCAACTAGAAAAAATAGGTGCAAAGTTAATCGATTTATCACTACCCCGCTTGAAGGAAGCAATTGCGGTTTACTATTTGATTATGCCAAGTGAAGTTTCAGCAAATATGGCGCGGTTTGATGGAATTCGTTTTGGGAAAGAACGAGGCGAATTTGGGCCTGAGGTAAAAAGAAGAATAATGCTCGGTACATACGCACTGTCGTCAGGTTACTACGACGCCTATTATCTAAAGGCAGCAAAAGTAAGAACCTTGATCCGCGAAGAATTTAAGAGTGCTTTTGAAAAGGTGGATGTTATTGCTGGCCCGACGTCTCCTGTTTTGCCTTTTAAAATCGGTGAAAGAGCTGACGACCCACTGCAAATGTATCTAGCCGATATTTTAACTGTCCCTGTAAATCTTGCCGGAGTGCCAGCAATCTCAATTCCGTGTGGGTTGGTTGACGGGTTACCAGTAGGCTTACAAATAATTGGAGATCATTGGCAGGAAGGTAAGATTTTAAATACAGCCTTTGCTTACGAAAAAAATTATCCTTTCAATGATAAACCTAAATTATGAGTTTTTTAAGTAAATTATTTAATTTTAATAAATCGGCGGTGGGTAGATCTTATAGGTCGGCTGTTAATTCGGTTGATAGGCAGAAAATTTTAGACAGATGGAAGGTTATAGAGGAATTAAAAATTACAGGAAAACCATCAGCCTTCAAGGAAGCGGTGATTGAAGCTGATAAACTGGTAGATTTTGCTTTAAGTTGTATTTATCCTTCGGTTGGAGTTTCTGTTGAAAGATTGAAACAAGCGAAAGAGCTTTTTATCTCAGATAAGCAAGATTACGAGAATCTTTGGTATGCACACAAAATTAGAAATGAGCTGGTTCACAAAGTCGGCTTTGACCTACCAAGTATAGAAGCCAAAAACATCTTGGATTATTTCAAAAAAGCGTTGGAGATAATCGGCGGCTTATGAGAACCTATTTAACAACAATTGGGTTAGAGGTTCATGTACAACTAAAAACTGCTTCAAAAATGTTTTGCACCAATTCCGCTGAGTATTTTGGGGCACAACCAAACAGCCATGTTTGCCCAGTTTGTTTAGGACTGCCTGGAGCACTCCCTGTGGCAAATGAAAAAGCTATTGAGTCTGTGACTCGGTTTGCACTAGCTTTGAATTGCCGCATTAACAAACAGAGCAAGTTTGATCGAAAGAATTACTTTTATCCCGATTTACCAAAAGGTTACCAGATATCTCAATTCGACTTACCAATTGGAGAACAAGGCTGGCTAGAGTTGGATGGTAAAAAAATCGGAATAACTAGAGTTCATCTTGAGGAAGATACAGGAAAACTCATACACGCAAATGTAAATGGGGAAAAAGTAAGCCTTATAGATTTTAACCGTTCTGGTGTCCCACTAATGGAAATAGTTACTGAGCCAGATATAGAAAGCCCTGAGGAAGCACGTTCCTTTTCAAAATTAATTCACCAAATTGCACGATACTTAGAAGTTTCTAATGCAGACATGGAGAAGGCTGGGATGAGATTTGATGCCAATGTTTCTATACGTCCTAGAGGTGCTACCAAACTTGGGAATAAGGTTGAAATAAAGAACATTAACTCCTTTAGATTTCTAGAAAAGGCCCTTGCTTATGAAATAGGACGACAAGTAGAGATTCTAGAGTCTGGTGGGAAAATTATTCAAGAGACGAGAGGTTGGGTGGAGTCAAAAAACGTTACAGTTTCTCAGCGAACAAAGGAAACCAGCCCCGATTATAGATATTTTCCAGAACCAGACTTACCACCTTTAGTTTTTGAACAGGCCCAAATTGAAGCTTTAAAAAACTCCCTACCCGAATTGCCGGCCGAAAAGAGCAAAAGATTCGAGGAAGAATATTCTCTGGATAAAAAATATGTTCGTATTTTGACTGAGGATAGTAATGTTGCTCAATGGTATGAAAAAGCACTGTCTTTGTACTCAAAAGAAAAATCAAAAATTCTTGCCAATTGGGTTGTCGAAGAATTATTAAGAATCATTCACGATAAAAATTTAATTATTAATGGGGTACCTATAGAACCGGCAGGTTTAATTGAGCTTTTAACAATTTTAGATAAGGGTGAAATAAATCAAACTACGGCTAGGAGGGTTTTAGTTCGTATGTTTGAAACAGGAAATTTGCCATCCCGAATTGTAAATGAAGAAAATTTGGCTCAGCTTTCAAAAAGTGAGGATTTGGAATCTGTGGTCGAGGAAATAATTCGGGAAAATCAGAAAGCTGTTAAGGATTTTAAAAACGGAAAAGAAGCTTCAATTGGGTTCCTAGTTGGACAAATAATGAGTAAGACCAAAGGTCAAGCCAATCCAAAGACAGCAGAAACTTTGGTGAGGAAGAAAATTTATGGAAACCAAAGTGGAAGTTAAATATACATTTGTTCAGAAAGATGGAGATCTTCAAAAAATTATCCCGGAGTTAGAGAGTGAACCAATCATTGCTCTCGATACGGAAGGAAGCGATCTTGATCCCTACAAAGCTAGGCTTCTTTTGTTACAAATAGCGGTAAAAGATAAGACATATGTAATAGACTGTACGAAGGTAGATATCTCGCCGCTAAAAAATTTGCTTGAAGGAGAGCGGCCTCTAAAAATAGCCCAGAACTCAAAATTCGATTATGAACTACTAAGGGTAAAAGCGAATATTAAATTGGGAAATTTATTTGATACTATGCTGGCGGAAAGGATACTTACTTGTGGAGTTTCCCGAGAGATTTCCCTAAAGACCTTGGCGGCTAAATACCTAAATATGCAGATAGATAAGACTATAAGAGACACTTTCTCTGATCTTTCCAACCCTGCATTGAGAGGTAATTTTTCGAAGGGACAGTTAGATTACGCTGCACGGGATGTCCAGGTTTTACTTGAAATTTTTAGCAAACAGTATAAGCAACTGAAGGACGATGAGCTAATAGAAACAGCAAAGCTAGAGTTTGCAGTAGTTCCAGTTGTTTCAGAAATGGAACTATACGGCTCCCTGATAGATAAAGAAAAATGGTCAGAACATATAAAAGAATTGAAGATAAAAAGAGACCAAATAAATAAGGAAATTCAAGATCAAATTAGGCACCTATCTCCGTACTCCCAGGTAGATCTTTTTGGTAACGTCAGTGATACAGTAAACCTTGATAGTCCTATCCAACTCTTGGAAATCTTTAAGAAATTGGGAGAAAATCTAGAAAATACAGCGGAGAGTACGCTACAAAAATCAACTCACGAACTTGCAAAAAAACTTCTTGAATATCGTGGTTATGAAAAAATGATTACGGCCTTTGGTCAAACCATTTTGGATAAGATAAATCCAATTACTGGCAGGCTCCATCCTGATTTTATTCAAATTGGAGCAGATACGGGTAGATTTGCTTGTAATAATCCTAATCTTCAGCAAATACCAGCCGACAGTGGATTTAGAAGCTGTTTTGTGGCAAAAAAAGGATACAAATTGATAACGGCAGATTATTCTCAGATTGAACTTCGAATCATGGCAGAGGTTTCCGAGGATAATGCTTTTCTAGAGGCATTTGAAAAGGATTTAGACCTTCACTCCTTGACTGCCAGCCAGATGTTTAGAGTCCCATTGGAAAAAGTTGATAAAGATAAACGTTTTCAAGCAAAATCAATTAACTTTGGCCTGATGTATGGTAGGGGACCTGCTTCTTTGGCAAATCAAATTGGACTGTCCGTTGAAGAAAGTAGGAAATTGTTAGACGTTTATTTTTCTAGCTACAAAAAAGTTAAAAGATGGCTTGATGTAGTTGGTAGGCAGGCTGTTCGTTATGGTTCGGTCCGGACACTTGGAGGCCGAAAAAGAGTTTTTATAATTCCAGAAAGGAACCACCCTGATTATGATAAGCTTATTTCGTCAATCGAAAGACAGGGTAAAAATACACCAATACAAGGAACAAGTGCTGATATTACCAAGCACGCCCTAGTTTATATTCACAGAGAGTTGGAAAAAAGAAATCTTGACGCGCATCTCATTCATACCGTTCACGATGAAATTGTTGTTGAGGCTAGGGATGATTCAACAAGTGAGGTTATGAAAATTATAGAACATAAAATGATCGAAGCTGGCGAAAAGCTTCTCAAAAGGGTTCCGGTAAAAGTAGATATTCATATTTCAGATTGCTGGGAAAAAGGCTAATTTCCTTGCTACAAATTGCAGCCTTTAGTATAATAATTTATACATGGCTCCCTTGCCCAAAGAAATCAATAATTTAAAAGAAATACTAACAAAGATATTTATTCCTCACCATAAAAATAACCATAGGCCGTATGTGCTGCAGAGTAGTGGCTTAACTGTTTTTTTACTCGTTCTTCTTGTTGGGCAAGGCGTTGCTAATTTTCAATCAGGTAGCGTTAAAATACTTGGCTACGCTACTAATATTTCTCGATCGGAAATAATCCGTCTAACAAATATTGAACGGAGTAAAGCGGGGTTCCCTCAACTTTCAGAAAATTCTTCCCTTGATAAAGCAGCGACTTTTAAAGCCGGAGATATGTTTGCTAAAAATTATTGGGCTCATTATGCTCCGGATGGCACTAGCCCCTGGTACTTTTTCAATTTGGTTGGTTACCAGTATTCCACAGCAGGAGAAAACCTCGCTCGTGATTTTTCGACTTCTGGTGGGGTGGTGACAGCATGGATGGCAAGTCCTGGGCATAGGGCAAACATTTTACACGCAAGTTTTACGGAAATTGGTGTTGCTGTTGTAAATGGAAGTTTGCAAGGGGGAGAAACAACTTTAGTTGTCCAACTTTTTGGTAGGCCAGTAGCTTCTGCTGCGCCCTCAGCCTCTGCAAATCCCAGTCAACAGGGAACCTCGGCCCAATCTTCAATTCAAGGAACACCGTCGAAACTAGAGGCAAAATTACAGTTTCCCTCATCCACTAAAAGCGCGACAAGAACAGTTGCAGGAAATGTTGGCAGTGAAAGTACTCCTTTGTCTACACAGCAAGGGGGACAACCGATTTTATCAGTGTTTCAAAACGCGAGTTCTAGCCAGAAAGTTACACTTGCCCTGCTTTTGATAATTTCAGTGTTTTTATTAATTGATTCGATCATTTTATATAGGAGAAGGCAGATGCGGGTGGGTAGCCACTCATTTGCGCATTTGTCAGTTTTATTAATACTTCTAGTTGTCTGCTTATTATATGGAAAAGGACTTATACTTTAATTGGCATAAATACTATAGGGAGCATCTTTTGCAATATCTTTTGGTTGTTATAGTTTTTGTGTTTTCCTTGTTTTTGCTCCTGCAACTGAAGGATTTTTTATATAAATCTTTGGTCGTCGGCTTTCTCTCTATCTTTTACCTAACTTTTGGGATTTGGCACCACTGGGAAGAAAAAAACCTCAGATTGGGTCACGTTTTGGAGTATTTGATAGTCTCCACTATTATTTTTGTTGTTTTATATTCCGTCTTTCTTTCTTAAAGCGATTGACAAAATCGGTTTTTAACAATAGAATCTTCTCTCGGAGCAGTTTATGGAAAATAAAGATGAAGTACAAATATCTCCTGGCGATTTGATTCGGGTAGATGCCAAAGTCAAAGAAGGTGGGAAAGAAAGAATACAAAGCTTTGAAGGCACTATTATCTCTATTCGTGGCACAGGAGACTCCAAGACCTTTACTGTAAGAAAGATTGCAAGCGGTGGGATTGGTGTAGAGCGGATATGGCCATTGAACTCCCCTACGATTAGTAAAATAAAAGTTATTAAAAGCCGGAAGCAGAAAAAAGCAAAGTTATTTTACATTAGAGGACTTGCGGGTAAAGAAGCAACAGGTAAGTATTTATAGGCCTTATGAAAATTAAAGCTACTTTCGAATTAGAAAGAGAGCTTTGGAAAAAAGGTATTGAGGCTATAGCCGGCATCGACGAGGTGGGAAGAGGTTCTTGGGCCGGGCCGGTTGTTGCCGCGGCAGTAGTTTTCCCTAAATTTTTTAAACCATCCTTTAATCTTTTTGATTCAAAAATGGTTACCCAGTCGGAAAGAGAAGAAATAGCTAAGAAAATCAAAGAAGTCTCAACGGTTGGGCTTGGAGTAATTGGGCTAGATTCGATTAACAAGTTGGGAATTGGGAAAGCAACTCAAAAAGCTTTCAAGGCAGCTATCAAATCTCTAGATATAGAGCCGCAACATTATCTGATTGATGCTTTTTACATTCGTGGTTGGAAAAAAGCAAATCAAACGGCCATGAAACATGGGGACCGTCTTTGTGCGTCAATTGCTGCCGCCTCAATAATCGCTAAGGTTTACAGAGATAATTTAATGGCGGGACTTGATCAAAAATATCCAGGGTACAATTTTGCAGCTCACAAGGGTTATGGTACTACCGACCACCAAGAAGCAATAAGGCAACTTTTATTTTCACCCGTACACCGGAAATCTTTTAATTTGGTGCCGACTGTTTTTCCGGAGTTGCTTATTTAATCAAAATGGGTAAAGAGAAAAAGGAATTAGGAAAAGTTGGCGAACAGTATGCGGCTGAACTGTTGAAAACTAAAGGTTACAAAATACTGCAAACAAATTTCCAGACCCGTTTAGGCGAGATTGATATCGTGGCAATTGATGGCGAAACTCTTGTTTTTGTCGAGGTAAAGACAAGAATTGGCCGCGTTTTTGGATTACCTGAAGAGGCAGTTGGATTCCGTAAGTTAAGATCAATTATAAAGGTCGGTGAAGTTTTTAGATTAAAAAATCAAAATCTTCCAGAGAGCGAGCGGATCGATGTGGCTGCAATTGAGCTAGATAATTCTGGTAAGGTCCTGAGGGAAGAATTAATTAAAAATGTTACTGGTTAGAGGTGAGGTGGCAGCTGCTCCGTAGGAAACAACTGCCACATCTCCTTTCCTCGCTTTGAGTTGATTCTAGGCTTTGTACTTCTACCCTTCTTGTGGTTCATTCCTCCTTTCTCTATCTTGCTTCCAGATTTGCTCAAGGTGCTGGTTGTAGATGCCGCCGTGTTCGGGAACAAGTTCGGCAATTGCCTTCCCTACAAGATCAACAAAGGCTTGACTTGGGGTGATGCCATATTCTCTGGCTAGTCTTCGGCTCTCCTGGTCCAGCCAGTTTACAGGACGTGGTGGTCCAATCACCACTTTTACGTCTCTTCCGAACAACGGCCAGCGAGGCGGTTTGGATGTAGACCACACACCCTTTTGCGCCGCTCTTATACCGATTGGTACAACTGTATCGGCGCACCGAATAAGTCCGGCGGCGCCTGATTGGATTCGTTTCATTTGGCCATCTAGGGCTCTTGCACCTTCTGGAAAGAGCATCAAGCCGTGTTGATTGATCTGTGCCTTGAGGGCCTTTAGGCACTCCTTGAGTATTCTGGCTATTACTCGCTGCTCCTCGGGAGACCGTCCCTCGATCATGTCTGGAGGAACTATATTGATTCTGCCAGCAGATAGCAGCATTCTGCTGAGGAACTTATCCCTGTTGAAGTACTTTGATCCGATCACGTAGATTAGGTTTTCTACAAATGATCGGAAGCCCTTGAACCAGAGAAATAGCTGGATCATTACCGTGTCCGCGCGGCTGGTGTGGTTGGAAGCAAGGACTACTCTCACACCATTCCCAAGACCCGAGAGGTTTTCCAACCCCTCAACCACCAAACGGCCGAATACCCAGTTCGGTATTCCGAAGCATACGATTGCCACCCATTTCCCGAACTGCCTTACAATCCAATTGTGAGGGTAAAATCCGGCAGGTTCGTCCATCGTGAAGTCGGCCGTTTTATCCTTGATTGGGTACGGTGTCCAAAGCAGGGAGGCTGCCAGAGCAATTATGAAGATAATTACAGCCGCAGCCAGAACTGCTAGAAGATCAAGAAAAACGTTAAAGAGCATTGATCCTACCTCCCTTCAACCTAGTGTCAGGAGCTGCGGCTTATGGTTCTCTAGGTTGCTAGTTAGAGTATCATAAATAATAACTATGGGCAAGGATATTAAAAATTGACTTTGTAAAGCTAGTATTAAATAATGGTTTTACTGTTATGGAAAAAGACATGGTTGCAGGGTTGATTATTAAAAATAAAAAGGTGTTGCTGGTTCACAACACAAAGCATAATGGTTTAAGAATAGAACCTCCTGGCGGTAAGAAAAAAGCAGAAGAGGGCTGGAGGGATGCGGTTGTTAGAGAGGTGAGTGAAGAGTTAGGAGTAGAGGTTGATCCAGTAAAGTTTTTTGGTGCCTATAACACAAACTCGCCTGAAGGGAAATTCTCAGTTCACATGTATTTTTGCGATATAATTTCCGGCAAACTATCCGTCTTAGAGCCTAAAAAAATACCTAGCTTTGCCTGGTATAGTTATGACGAATTAGAGCAGTTGAGTAAATCTAAGATTTTAGTTCCAAATATGCGCCAAGCTCTCTCGGAGATTAGAAAATATCTTTAAATTCAGGGATTCCTATGCAATTAGTTGACACAAATTGGTATGTTGTAACTGGTGGACCGGGGTCTGGAAAAACTAAAACAATAGAATACCTCGCGTTTCTTGGCTATTCGACTGTTTCAGAAGCGGCAAGGAAATTGGTTGATCTAGAGATGAGTAAAGGGAAAACGGTTGAGGAAGTTAGGAGGAACGAAAAAAGGTTTCAAAGAAAAGTCTTAGCCATGAAAGTAGACGTCGAGGAAAAAATTCCGCCTGGGCAGATCACCTTTTTCGATAGGGGAATTCCCGACAGCCTTGCTTACTATAGACTTAGTAATATGGACGAAGCCGAAGTTGTAAATGCTTCTAAAAGGAAATATAAGGGCGTTTTCTTTTTGGATAGCCTTCCTTATGAAAAAGACTATGCAAGAATAGAGGACGAGAAAACGGCAAAAAAGTTGCATCAACTTCTTTACACGGCCTACACTAGGTTTGGATATAAAGTTATAAAAGTTCCGGTGATGCCGATAGATAAAAGGGCAAAATTTATTTTGAGTAAGATTTCCAAGTGATTAGAGTTTTTCAATTGCTCGTATTTTTGCGCTTTGAGACCTTGGATTGCTAGAAGTTTCTTCGTTTGTTGGAAAAAGAGGCTTCTTAGTCAAAAGTTTTACTGTTGGCTGCTCTCGAAAATTGGCTGGTTGCGTGGCTTCCCTAAACGCATGTTTAACTATTCGATCCTCTAGGGAATGGAAAGTGATTACTACTAGTCTGCTACCGCTATTTAATCTATTTATCGCTTGCGGTACCATTTCTTCTAGGGCTTGCAGCTCTTGGTTTACTTCCATTCTGATTGCTCTAAAGACATTACTTGCATACTGCCCTTTCGGTTGGCTAAATCGGTACTTTGGTGGTGTTGCTGTTCTTATTATTGAAAGTAAGTCATTTGTTGTTTCTATTGGTTTGATAGTACGCTCCTTAACTATTTGTTGAGCAATTTTCGTTGAAAAAGGCTCTTCCCCATATCGGAAAAATATCTCTCGCAACTTAGCTTCTGGGTAGTTGTTAACAACGTCAAAGGCACTAAAGGGGCTTTCTTGATCCATTCTCATATCAAGGCGAGCATTTAGGTTTTCCTCTTTCTCGCTAGAACTAAAACCTCTGGAAGGACTCGTAAGTTGGTAACTAGAAACTCCTAAGTCGAGTAAGATCCCATCTACCTTTTCGATTTTTAAATTATCAAAAATTTTTCCAAGATCACGAAAGTTACCTTTAACAAAGGTTACTTGGTTTTCTGCAAAAGACAGGTTTTCTTTCGCTGCTTCCAAAGCTTGCGAATCTTGATCCATTCCAATTAACCTTCCTTTTTCGCCAATTTTTTCTAAGATTAATTTAGCGTGGCCACCACTACCAATAGTTGCATCCATGTAAACACCACCCGGTTTTGGGCTAAGCAATTCTAAGACCTCTTTAGGCATTACAGGAGTGTGTTCGAATTTTACTTTGTCTATTTGATTCATTGTTTGAATTATCAAACATTAATAAACAATAATTAATTGCATTTGGTTTAAACTAATTGGTTAGTATTCCTAGTATTCTTTCTGCTTCGTCTAGTTGTAGTTCCTTGTAGAGTGACTTTCGCTTAGTATCCAACTTCTTTGCTATTTCGTCAGTTTCTTCTCTCGGTACTAAGTGAAAATGGAGATGATTAACGTGAGTTCTACTGTTTTTAAAGTAAGGTTTGTAATTCTGTCTGATTTCAACTCCTTTGGAAAGCATATCTAAAATTTTCTTTTGATATTTTGATAGGAATTTAAAAATTTCTACAACCTCCTCGTTCCTTAGATCCGAAAGTATCCGAATATGTCTACTAGGAATAATTAAAAGATGGCCTGGTGCAAGTCTTGGATCACTTAAAGTCACAAAGGAGTAACTGCCCTCTTCAACAGCACGTTTCTTTATTTCTCTCGAGCAAAAAGGACAAATTTCATCTATCACAATCATTGGTTTGTCAAATACTGGTGAGCCCGGAGAGATTCGAACTCTCAACGCACAGCTTAAAAGGCTGTCGCTCTACCATTGAGCTACGGGCCCCAGCCCGCCAAGCAAGTCTAGCTTGCTAGGCGTTGCGGGCGGGCCCTTTAAGAACCCACCACATCATTCAAAAAATTAGTAATCCTGTTCTTTAAGTATCTTCTGCCAAATCCTGTTTTGAAGTACTTTTCGCGTTTGACTGCGTCTGTTTCGTTTAAGCAGCACTCATAGTAAACAAGTTTGAGCGGTCTCCTTTTTCTAGTCGAGTTTACCGATCCATTATTGTGATCTTTAATCCGTGCTTTTAAATCCTTTGTAAATCCAATATAAAATTTACCATCTTTTGAACTTAAAAGCACGTAGGTAAAGTACATTGAAGAAGTATGATATCAAATTTAGCCTTAGGTTTCAATTTAGAGAAATCTTTGACTTTTTTTACTAGGTTGCCCATAATTAATTTAGATGGATAATCCTGCTTTAAAATCATCATCTTCGCCAGTCGATCTTAAGCTTCTTGCAATTTTGATCGTTATATCACTAGCTCTCGCTGGCCTTTTGTACGCCTTTTTAGTAATTGATCAAGAATTGAATGTTCGGAAAGTGGCAAAAGTAAATAACACAACAAGTAATAGCCAATCAAAGAAAACATATTTACAATCTTCCGAAGACCAGAAAAGAAAAAACGATATTTTTTCTATTAATTCAGCACTTAAAACTTACTTTTTGAAGAACCAATCCATACCAAAAAGTTTAAAGGAACTTTCGCCTGATTTCTTATCAAAAGTTCCGACTGATCCTGCTAATAATAAAGAATATAATTATGTAGTTTCTTATGATGGGCTGAGTTGGTCGGTTTCAGCAACCCTTTCCGATAAAAGCACCTTCAACTTGAAAGGACCGTAAGGTGCCAAAGTAAAAAAAAATCAAAAAATTTATTATTTTGGCCAACTGGAAAAAGGGTGTTTAGTAAGATTGTAATTCCGAAAACGGAGATCGTCTGTTACCTCTAATTCTACCCACAGAGGTTTTTTAAATTTATGATTTTCTTTAGGAAGTTCGACTTCTGCGAGTGCCAAACCTTTATTTGCACCTTTGTACAGATCTATTTGCCAGACAAGCCCATCAATTTTTAAGCAAGATCGATTTTTTTCTATTTTTGCGCTTGAGAGATGTAATATTTTTCTGGCCTCGCGAAGGCAAATCTCATACTCAAATTCGTCTCTCGAAACTAACCCTGGGGTTTTTAATGTTAAAAAGCTGCGATTTCCTTCAGTTCTTACACGTATTTCTGGTTTTTCACAGAAATAACCAGTAATTAATGTTTTACCTTTAGGTAAGTGGGGGAGCTTATTTTTTTTGATCAGGAACTTTCGTTCAATTTCCCTCTTCATTATTTTTTCGAGACAAGTTTCTTCTCGGCTTCGTAGACAATTTCTCTGGTTTTATCAATTGCGTCAGGTGAGACTGAAACAGATGAAATACCCCACTCGATTAATTTTTCAGTTAATTCTGGGTAAACTGAAGGTCCCTGCCCGCAAATTCCAGAATAAAGTTTTCTTTTGCGGCATTCCTTAATAATATGTTCTATGCTCCACAAAACAGCTTCATCGAGTTCGTTGAATTCAGAAGAGACCTTGGCATTATCTCTATCAAGTCCAAGTAGGAGCATAGTTAGATCGTTACTTCCGATAGAAACCCCGTCAATTCCTAGATCAAGGAACTTATCTACCAAAATTACATTGGAAGGAATTTCAGCCATCATTAGTAACTTGAAACTTGGTGATCTATGCAATCCTGCCGCCACAACGAGCTTCTTCACGGCCTCCATCTCAGAAAGGGTTCTTACAAAAGGGATCATTAACCAAAGATTTATGAATCCATATTTATTTCGAACCTGTTTTATTGCTTCAAGTTCCATCTCGAAAACTTGTGAATCAGCAAGGTAGCGATAGGCACCTCGATAACCAATTAGAGGATTTTCCTCGGTGTCTTCGTATTTTTCTCCTCCTTTTAGGTTTTTATATTCATTACTTTTGAAGTCTGTCGTGCGGTAGATTATTGGTCGGGGGTCAAAGGCTTCGGCGAAAACTACGATGCTAGCGGCTAGCTTTTCAATAAACACTTTTTGTTTCTTTTCCGCAATTATTTTTCTTGGGTGTGTTCCGATTTCAGCAATCATAAACTCAGCTCTAAGCAAGCCAATACCATCGACATATTTTTTAGCAACGTCCTCTGCAAGTTCTTTCTGGCCAAGATTAACAAATACCTTTGTCGCTGTTTTCATTAATTTTACTTGTTCCTCTTTTTGTTTTTCGACATATTCAATAGTAGCTAGTTTATCGGTTGCGAGGGCACCTTTGTATACAATGCCATTAGCCCCATTTACAGTAAGGACGGAATGTTTCTGTCTTAGCATTTTAGTTGCTTTTTCGGTTCCGACAACACAAGGGATTCCAAGTTCTCTTGAAACAATTGCTGCGTGGCTGGTTCGCCCACCTTTGTCTGTTACTATTGCAGCCGATCTTTTCATTGCCGGTACATAATCCGGATTGGTCATAGGGGCAACTAAGATATCGCCTTGTTTTATTTTTCCAAGTTCCCCGACTCCGTAGATTACTTTTGGAAAGCCGATGGCAATACCTGGAGAGGCAGGTGAACCCCTTAAAATTACTGGTAGGTTTATTTCAATATGCTCCTTTGTTTTATCGACCTCTTTTATAGTTGTCACTGGTCGTGATTGGACAATTTCGAGTTTATCATTCATTAGGGTCCACTCAATATCTTGAGGAAAACCGTAATGATCCTCGATTTTCTTGCCGATTTTTGCGAGTTCCCTTATTTTTTCATCTGAAAGTTTTTGAATATTTCGGTATTGTTTAGCGACATCAATCTCTTTTGTTTGCCTTCCAACCTTTATTAGTTGCTTTGCTTGGTCAGACATTTGCTTTCTAATCAGTTTGAACCCATTTTTATCAACTTCGTAATGATCAGGAGTAACAATTCCCTGAACGATAAGTTCACCTAATCCCCAAACCGATTCAATTACAATCTTTCTCTTATCATTTTTAATAGGGTCGATCGTAAACATTACTCCGGAGACTTCGGATTGGACCATTTTTTGAACAACCGCTGCAAGGCCCACCTTAAAATGATCAAAACCATTTTGCTCCCTGTAGAAAATCGCTCGCGGCTTGTAAAGGGATGCCCAACAATTTCGTACGGCCTCAAGAAGTTCTCTTTCTCCCAGCACATTTAAAAATGTTTCTTGCTGCCCTGCAAATGAGGCATTTGGTAGATCCTCTGCTGTAGCTGATGAACGGACTGCAACCAAGCCATCCCCCCCATTAAAAAGTTTTTTGTAGCTTTTGGCAATTTCGGTTGCTAAGCTAGCTGGAATAGGCGCCTTTTTTATCACAGAGGTGATTAAATCAGAAGCCTCTGTCAAAAGATCAGTATTGTTTACATCGACTTTTTCTAAGAGTGATTTTATTTTTGGCTTCAATTTTTCTTCATCGAGAAAATCGAAAAATGCGGAAGCGGTAACAGTAAAACCATCTGGTACTGGAAGGCCTGCGCTTTTTAATTCACCTAAATTTGCAGCCTTACCCCCGACTAGTGGAATATCTTCCTTTCGTGTTTGCGAAAACCACAAAACATCTTTGGACATACGCTCCTTTTAAAAATCCACTATTTATAATGTTGTAATTAATCCTTTACGATTCGGTTTACTAATTTGCTTAGGATTCTTTCAGCCGGCTCTTTTCCACCCAAACCAAAAGCCAATCCGCCTGCCAAAGCAACCATCAATACAAACCCGGTAAATAATATTCGAATCAAATCTCTTGCGACGCCAAGTTGGTTTAAAGCAGCTAAAAGAGCAAAGATAATTATTGCCCAGCGTGCTACCTCGCCAATGACTTGCGATGATTGAGTTCCGAGTCCCGTTATCGTTGCCGTCACAAAATCCCGAGCAATTTTTGCAAGAACTGCTCCGATGGATACAATTATCACTGCAACTGCTACATTCGGGATGTAGAGCAGTAAGGATTTCAAGACATCGTTTACCGCCCCTAGACCCAGTTGATCAACGGCTGGAATCAAGAATATAAGAATAACAAACCATCTAAGTAGCTCGCCGAGGAGGCCTGTAATGGTCAAGGACGTTTCGGCTTTTTTCAGAGCTTGCGGAATACCTGTTGATTCTAAGAGCTTCTCAAAGTTTATTGCGTTAAAAATCCTTACCAAGGCAGCGCGTAGAATAGCAGCGATCACGACGCCAATTATAAAGATAATAATGGCAATTAAAAGCTTTGGAAGTAAATCTGCTGTAGCTACCAATGAATCACTCAGCGCCGAAGTTACACTATTTCCTAGTCCTTCTGTCATATTTTTCACCTCCTTGTCGTTAAATCAAAGTATATTAAGTTAGCCTCGTTGTGTCAATATAACAACGCGTAGGCGGCTTTTAAAAGCCGCCTACATCTAAGGTTACGACCTTAAATCAACTATTATTTATTTACTCTACTAGCAAATTTCTTTAGCCAGTCGGAAGCTGTTTCTCTTCCAGCGAGACCAAAAGCCAAGAAACCGGCAGCAAGGAGGGCAATGATAACCAATCGAATTATATCAATCGTTACTCCAAGCACCAATGCCGCTTGAAGTGCTGCGAAGATAACAGTCGCAAAGTAAGTCACATTTGCAATTAGGTTTGCTGGGTTGTTGCCGACTATTGTTCCGACGGCCATAACAATTCTGCGAACAAACCAGGCGACGACGAATCCAAAGAGCAAGAGTAATGAGGCGAGTAACACCTTGCTAATGTAACCGAACACGAGTGAGAAAGCAGTAGCGGCCCCCTCTATCTGCAGACTTGTGAAAGCCGGTATTAGGAAGACAATAATTGCTATCCATCTGACGACTTCACCAAGCATGTTTGTAAGCTCTAGTTCGTCGTCTGCCTTTACAACACCGGAATAAGCAGGAACCGATGAAAGTACGCGCTCAAGGCCCACTACCTTAGAAACTTCTTGGACGATTCTCTTCAAGATCCAACCCAATATAAGACCAATAATTATTGCTATAACTGCGGCAAGAATATTGGTAAACACGGGTAAGAAATTATTGAAGAAAGCTCTGATCGAGTCCTGAGAAAGGTTAATATAATCTTGAAAAGTCAAGTTGTTTCACCCCCCTTCAAAGTCGGTAGATTATAAGTTATTTTTCTTTTCCACGGGGGCAGTTATCAATTAACTATCAGTCTAACTAAACATTGCTCTATTGTCAAATTTTAACTTGCGAGTTTTTCCCAGGGGAAGCAGTCTCGTCCGAAATGACCATAGGAAGCGGTTTTCTCGTAGATGGGTTTTCTTAAATCTAACGCTGCCAATATACCGTTTACCGATAAATCCATTAGGTTCCAGGCGAAGGATTCAATTATCGAGACCTTCTTTTTCTCTGTTCCAAAGCAATTAACTGCTTTTACCAGGGGGTCTCTTTGTCCAATTACATAAGCTATTTGTACCTCAGCCATTTCGGCTAGTTGTGCGGCAACGATGTTTTTAGCTAAAAACCTCGCTGCATACGCAGCAGAGCGATCCATCTTAGTTGGATCTTTTCCAGAAAACGCTCCACCACCAACTCGCCCGAAGGCGCCGTACGAATCAACTATTATTTTGCGACCAGTGACTCCTGTGTCAGTTGCTGGTCCTGGGGTAATCCAAATACCCCCGCCATTAACAATTAGGTCTTCTTTAGGGGTTTTAAGACCAAACGTTTCCAATACAGGTAATACAACGAATTTCAAAAGATCTTCCTTGAGTTGAAAATTACTAATATTCTCTTCGTGGCAAGCAGCTAAAACCACCCTTTCTAATGATTTTGGTTTATTATTTTTGTATTCAAAGGTAACCTCACTTTTTCCATCTGGCCTCAAATAGGGAATTATTTTTTTCTCTCGAACGGCATCTAATTTTTCAACGAGTTTGTGGGCAATACTTATTGGAAGGGGCATTAGTTCTGGCGTTTCACCTACCGCATAGCCAAACATCATACCTTGGTCTCCGGCGCCTCCAGTATTAACGTCGGCGGAAATTTCAGGAGATTGTTCATGAATGTAAACTTGAATATCGCTTTCTGGAGAAAATTCGAATTTCTTGTTCGTATAACCGAGGCGTTTAATTACGCCCTGGGCGATTTTTTTATAATCCAAGCTCGCTTTTGTTGTTAATTCTCCAGCAATGACCATTCGATTTTTTGTCACTAAGGTTTCCACAGCTACTCTGGAGCAGGGGTCTTGGGAGATGGCTGCATCAACAATAGCATCAGAGATCTGGTCGCAGATTTTGTCTGGATGGCCGGCGGCGACAGATTCTGAAGTAAAGTACTTATACACAAAACCTCCTTTAAATTTTGATAATTAAAAAACACTTCCCTCAAAGAGAAGTGCCACTAAACAGTTCCCTTTTCGGGCGCATCAATTTTGGCACCCTGCCTGTTTTAGGGTTGCCGCCCTCCGAAGCTTTACGCGAAGGAGGGGCTCGAGATGCTTAATAATTAGGAAAGATTATAACTTGACAGCTGCCAAGCGGTCAAGTATCATTTTCGCTTAGAATGGGTACCGATCAGGTTCTTTATTGGGTTATAGGTGCAGCTTCATTAGCAATCATTTACGCTTTAGTTCTTACCCTTAGATTACTGAGGCTTCCAACTGGCGATAGTAAAATGCAGGAGATTGCCAAGGCAATTCAGGAAGGGGCAGGTTCTTACTTAAATCGCCAGTATTTTGTTGTTGGAATAGTTGGGGTTGTAATTTTTCTTGTTATTTGGTTCCTTATGAAACAACCGACCACTGCGGTTGGTTTTCTAGTTGGAGCGGTCGCTTCTGCAGTTGCGGGCTACATTGGTATGAATGTTGCGGTTAGAGCAAATGTTAGAACAGCCGAGTCAGCTAAAAGAGGCTTAGCAGCCGCCTTGGGTGTTGCTTTCAGGGGTGGAGCAGTGACCGGTCTTATAGTTGTGGGTCTGGCACTTTTGTCAGTTGCTCTCTTTTATTTTTTCACACGGGATGTAAAAGCTTTGATTGGTCTTGGTTTTGGTGGAAGCTTGATTTCTGTATTTGCGAGACTTGGAGGAGGGATTTATACAAAAGGGGCTGATGTTGGTGCTGATTTGGTTGGTAAGTTGGAGGCTGGTATTCCTGAGGACGATCCCCGAAACCCGGCAGTAATTGCAGACAATGTTGGAGATAATGTCGGTGATGACGCTGGGATGGCAGCTGATCTTTTCGAAACCTACGCTGTTACCGCAATTGCCGCAATGCTGCTTGGAAGTCTAGTTTTTCCAGGCAGTAGCAGCGCAATAATTTACCCACTTGCTATTGGCGCAGTTTCTGTCGTAGCTTCAATAATCGGAACATTTTTTGTCCGGCTTATAGGGAAAAGTATCATGGGGGCTTTATATTTAGGTTTAGCAGCTTCTGGGATACTAGCTAGTATTGGCTTTTGGTTTTTGACATCGTATATTTGGGGAGGAAACCTGTCCTCTACTCAACCATATTGGATACAAGCTGTCGAAACAAATAGGGTACTACCGTTTTTCTACTGCTCCTTAATCGGAATTTTTGTTACTTTGGGAATGGTTATTATTACCGAGTTCTATACTTCGAAAAGATTTGGTTCAGTGAAAGCAATAGCTAATGCTTCGCAGACTGGGCATGGGACAAATGTAATTACAGGGTTGGCAGTTTCTATGAAGTCTACTCTGGCTCCAATTATTTTAATTTCCGCCGCAATAATGTTAGCGTTCAACCTGGCTAGTCTTTACGGAATTGCTATTGCTGCTATGAGCATGCTTTCGATGACCGGGATTATTGTTGCGATTGATGCCTTTGGGCCTATTACTGATAATGCCGGTGGTATTGCTGAAATGGCAGGATTGCCAGATGATGTTAGAAAAGTAACCGACGAGTTAGATGCAGTTGGAAACACGACAAAAGCGATAACTAAAGGGTACGCAATTGCAAGCGCCGCTCTTGCAGCATTGGTGCTCTTTGCTTCATTTTCCCAAGATCTTGTAGCGGCTGGAAAAATCCATGTTATCTTCAACTTAGGAGATCCAAAAGTTTTAATAGGACTTTTTATTGGGGCAGCTCTGCCTTATTACTTTGGAGCGATGGCGATGGAGGCCGTAGGGAAGACAGCAGGCGCCGTTGTTAGTGAGGTTAGAAGGCAATTCAAGGAAATAAAGGGAATAATGGAAGGAAAAGCGAAGCCCGATTACGCAAGAGCAGTTAAGATTGTTACAGCAGCTGCGCAAAGGGAAATGATTGTCCCAGCCTTACTCCCCGTTGTTGTCCCTATCATTGTTGGTCTTTGGCTTGGACCAGAAGCGCTCGGTGGGATGTTGGTCGGTTCAATTGTTACTGGTCTTTTTGTTGCTATTTCGATGACAACCGGCGGAGCAGCTTGGGATAATGCTAAAAAGTATATCGAAGAAGGTAACCTTGGCGGTAAAGGGAGTGAGGCCCACAAAGCCGCAGTGACTGGGGATACAGTAGGGGATCCTTATAAAGACACCGCGGGACCTGCTATAAACCCCATGATAAAAGTTATTAACATTGTTGCTCTTCTATTGGTTCCGTTTCTTTAATCTCTTCGCGGTGTCTTTGCGATAACTACACTCCATTTTAAAATCGTTGGTTTAAAATTACGTTCCATTATCTAAAAGATACAGCTGGGCCAGCGATAAACCCTATGTAGCCCACGAAGTGGTCGCAGGATTCGAGAGTACCTAAATACTTGAGTGATTAACGAATGGATTTAGTTATGGAGAATACTATAAAGGTGATCAATATAGTGGCACTTCTACTCGTACCGTTTCTTTAATTTCCTCGGTAGCGTTTTTGGTTTAATCAATTCTCTTTTAGGCTCACGTTGAAAAAACCAGGCATTCCTCTGTAGGGAATAGGTGTTATTCTTTTCGACTCTGAAATAACATAACCATATTTATTTTTTAAGCTCCATCCTTCTAGCTCTATTAAATCTCTGCTCGCAAGATGCAGTTTAACGTCCTTGTAGAACTCAGTATCGTTTTGATATCGCTTAACATCCTTCAAAAAAGCCTTTCCTACTATTAAACCAGTTGGTAGGTTTCTAAAACCAAATCTTTCAATTACCTCTGTTTTAGTATCTTTTCTCGCTGCATAAACGTAAAACCATCCTCTAAAGCTAGTGTTTTTGGTTCTCACTTCAACCTTTTTTCTACCTGAGACTAACAATTCTGCCCAAGGTTGGCTAAGCGCTAGTGCTTTCATATTAGATTCCAGCTTACTCGGTTGATGCACGATTTTTATTCAACCCTTCTAGTGCCAGTTCGATTGTTTGTGGAATGTTATTTTTGCCGGTATCAAGTACTAGATTAAAAAATTTCGGGTTTTCATAGTTATCATTTGAATAGAGTTTTTTGAATTTTGCTCGAAGCTGGTGGCGTCGCTCTTCAATTTCGCGAGGGGTTTCTTTGTGGGTGTGTTGGCGGGCTAAAATTCTTTTTGTCGCCACTTCTTTGTCGCAAACAAGTAAAATCCTAAAATTGCTCGGCAAATTTCTGGCAAACCAAGCAGAATAATGACTATCAACCACGATCTCTTTTTTTGTTTGTAGTTTTTCAAAAATTTCCTGGTCGATTTTTTTATCCACCTCGTCAGGAATTGAGGATTTGTCCCAGAGAGGGATGTTGTGGTTTTTATGATACGCTCGAAAAAAATCACCAGCAGAAAAAAATTGCCATCCGAGCTTTTCCGCAAGGCCTTTGGCTAGAGTGGACGTGCCCGTGCCAACATCTCCGGAGACTATAATGTTTTGATATTTCGTGTTCATAGTTTTGGAAAATAAAATATTGGTTTACTAATTAATAATAACAGATTTAGCGGCTTATTATATGAGATTGGGTTGCTCTCCTTTCCTCCGTAGATGCAACCCCAATATAATTTGAACAGATACTCCACGGGCTAGCAGGAAATGGTGGGTGCTAATCGTAGTTTTCTCCCAACCCATTCAGCAAGTAGCGCGATTATCAGGCTGTGAGAAGTGCGGTGACGGCGGTCCGCATCTTCGGCCAGGACGTTAAGCACAAGGTGATCTGTATGCTCCTGCGTCCACTCTTCTCCTTTTCCAACACGAACCCGTCTCATGAGACTGAAGGCTGTGTCGAAATACTCGCCATGACCGACATAGTACGTGCTTGTGAACCACCATCCTACGCGAGTCCATATCCGGCGCCAGCTGGGTGCTATCGTATCGCAGATCACATCGACAGTGACCAGTTCACCCTTGAACAGGTGGTAAACGACGTAGACCGCTTTCCCATCAAAGGTTGTGTACATGGACTTTATCTGGTGATGGCAATCATGAAGCCATTCTTGGGCAGCGTATAGGATGTTGTTCACAAGCTTGGTTGTAACCACCACGTTTGGGAGTATTACCAAGAATATCCAGCGCGGCCAGTTGTGCCATGTGAAAGCATACGGACTATTGACCCTATTATCTATCATCTTAATGATGCTCATGATATCTCTATCCTTTCAACCTTTGGTTAGGATTACGCTTATTGTATGGGTGCGAACACACTGGCCGATATAATACCTAACTGCTAGGCAGAAAGTCAAATCATATCGGTCTGTAGGTTAATGGTGGTGGGTGTGGTTTTCCTGTGGGGACTGGCTCATCATTTGTAGCATATCTGATTAATTTATGTCTATTGACAAACTCGGGTTTTAATATTATTCTGATAACAGATACCCCCTCCTGGGGTGGAGGTATAAGATGATAAAAGATGCAAAGAAAGAATCTGTCAGAAGATTAAAAATAATTGAAGGCCATGTTCGGAAAATCCGAGAGATGGTAGAAAAAGATGAGTATTGTTTGGATGTCCTACAGCAAACGAGTGCAGTAAATTCCGCCTTAAAGAAAGTCGATGAGATAATTTTAGATTCACACCTACACACTTGCGTGATACCGGCGTTTAAAGGTTCAAAAGCAGAGGAATCAATTAAAGAACTTGTTGAGGTTTTCAAAAGGAGGTGAACGGAATGATGATGAACGGTTGGACAGCGGATCACATGCAAAATATGATGGGAAGCTCTTTTGCTCCGTTTGCTTGGTTTTTGATTCTCTTGTGGTTCGCTACGTGGATCTTAATAATTGTCGCTTTAGTAGCTTTAATCCGTTGGCTTTGGAGAAAAGGTGAAAGATGAAAAATCTGTTTAGTAAGGGCAAAATTGACCCGGTTATCTTAGGCATCATAGGATTTTTCGTACTCTTACTATTGGGTAGCTTAATTTTTCTATTTAGTTCCGCAAAAGAAAATAAAACTGTTACCTATTCAAAAAGCGACGCAGAGAGACCCAAGTTGCAAATTGAAAAAACTAATATCGATCTGGGACGTATAAAAGTGGCTGATAAAAAAATCTCGGTGATAAAATTAAAAAATGTTGGTTCCAAACCACTGCAGATCACTAATGTTTTTACATCTTGCGACTGTACATCCGCCCAATTGGTAATTAACGGTCAAGAATCACCAGTGTTTAGCATGCATGAAAATCCAACTTGGGTAGGTGAGTTACAGCCAAATGCGGAGGCGACTTTGAAAGCTATCTATGAACCCTACAAAATGCCGGTTCACGGAGCGGTAGAAAGAACCATATATTTTAAAACAAATGATCCTGATAAAACTGACGTACAAATTCAAATGAAGGCAAACGTAAATTAAAATATGCTTCCTCTAGTGATTGTTAATGGACTAATTGATTCTTATAATCCATGCGCAATTGGAGTTTTATTACTTTATATTGCTATTCTTCTTGGTACCAACTCTTCCAGGCGATTTGTGCTAACTTTCGGCGGTTTTTACATCCTTGCTACTTTCGTTACTTATTTTTTGATTGGTTTGGGGATTTTGCACGTTGTCCATTTTTTTGGTATTCCCCACTTTTTTGGTTGGGTAGCCGCAGCTGTAGTTTTATTCATCGGACTTTTTCAACTAAAGGATTACTATTTTCCACTTGTTAAGATCCCAATAATTTCACCGATACTTTCCACCTGCCGAATGATTACCTGGAACAAAGAACTGACAATTTTATCAGCCGTTGTTCTGGGTGTATTAATCGGCTTGTGTGAGTTTCCCTGTTCTGGAGGTATTTACCTTGCTACTGTTGCTATGCTTTCGCTAAAAGAAACATTTTGGCAAGGCGCTTTATATCTATTTATTTACAACCTAATGTTTATTTCTCCCTTGGTAATAATATTTCTCTTCGCAACAAACAAGACTCTTTTAAATAAAGTTAAAGGTTGGCAATCTAAATATGCAGGGAGAGCAAAATTAATTTCAGGGTTTCTGATGACAATTTTGGGTATAATATTATTAATCTGGTTGATAATCGAGCGGATCTAAAAACTGTTTTGCGGGGCTTTAGTATATTAAAATATTTATGAAAACTTGTCCGATGCACCCGGAGGTGACTTCTTACCAACCTGGTTCTTGCCCAAAGTGCGGGATGAAATTGGTTGAAAAAAATCAACAGCCACAAAACACAGTAGAATCTTCGCAACACGTCACTCACTCTCAAGAAAGAAATACTCACCGAGGGATACGAATTTTTTATACCTGTCCAATGGATCCAGATGTAATACAAGGGCAGAGTGGAAATTGTCCAAAGTGTGGGATGAAGCTTGTAGCGATGAACTCAGACCATGAAGGTCACGAGGACCACGCTGCGATGGAAAAAGATTTTAAGAAGCGTTTCTTTATCACTCTGCCTTTTGTTATTACCACCATGCTCCTTTCACCGAATATCCAAAAATGGCTCCATTTCAGTATAAATTTTCAAGGTATTGGATGGCTCCTTTTTGCGATAGGTGCCTTTATTTTCTTTTTTGGCGGGTTACCTTTTTTCAAAGCGGCAAGGGGAGAATTGTTAAATAAAAATCCCGGAATGATGACCTTAGTAGCCTTTGCTATAACAGTAGGTTTTAGCTTTTCGGTTGCCGCAACATTTCTTTTTCCGGGAGAATCCTTATATTGGGAAATAGCCACTCTTATTTCGGTTTTCCTATTAGGTCATTGGTTGGAAATGAGGGCGGTGAGGGGTGCAACAGGTGCCCTGACAGAACTAGCTAAACTCATTCCCCCATCTGCCCACCTTGTTGAGGCTGGAAACATTGTAGATGTTAAAACAAGTGAACTAAAAATAGGCAATAGGGTTTTGGTCAAGCCAGGAGAAAAAATCCCGGTTGATGGAGTAGTAATAGATGGAGAAAGTTCTGTTAATGAATCAATGATTACCGGAGAATCAAGGCCCATTATCAAGAAAAAAGGGGAGAGCGTAATTGGTGGCACTATAAACCAGGATGGATCATTAACGATTGAGGTTTCCAAAACAGGGGCTGATACAGCAATATCTCAAATCATGAAGCTTATCCGGGAAGCTCAATCTACAAAACCCAATGTTCAGCACCTGGCTGATAGAGCTGCCGGTGTTTTATTTTACATAGCTGTTATTGCCGGAGCTCTCTCATTTATCACTTGGTTACTTATTTTACCTCACGGGGCTATTTTTGCAGCGACTGTGGCAGTAGCGGCGGTTGTTGTTGCCTGTCCTCATGCACTTGGACTTGCTATTCCTACCGTTACTACAATTACTTCCACTCTTGGCGCTAAAAATGGCATTTTAATAAAGGATATGAAAGGCCTAGAAATCGCGAGAAAGTTGAACTACGTGGTATTCGATAAAACAGGAACATTAACTCGTGGGGAATTTGGGGTAACCGAGATTATTTTAAACCAAAAATCAGATATTAAAGACCAAATTAAATTATTGCGGCTGGCCGCGGCTATCGAAGTTCAATCACAGCATTCTATTGCGAGAGGAATCGTTAGTGAAGCCAAAAAGAAAAAATTGGAAATTACCAATGTAAAAGAATTTAAATCTTATCCAGGAAAAGGAGCAACTGGGAAAGTTGATGATAAAAAAATTGTTGTTGGCAATAAAACCTTGATGGAAGAATTGAAAATAGAAATGGAAAATGGTGGTTGGGAAACAGAAAATAAGACTAATACACCAGTTTATGTCGCTATAGAGGGCGAACTAGCCGGGGTAATCCTTTTGGCAGACATTATCAGAGAAGAATCAAAAGAGGCTGTTAAAAGGCTTCATGATATGGGAGTAAAGACAGCGATGCTTACAGGAGATACCCAAGATGTAGCCAATGAAGTAGGAAAACAACTTGATATGGACACAGTTTTTGCCCAAGTGCTACCCGAGGAAAAAGTTAATAGGGTCAAACAACTGCAAAATGAAGGGAATATTGTGGCTATGGTGGGAGATGGTGTGAATGATGCCCCATCTCTTACTCAATCACATGTCGGTATTGCAATTGGAGCAGGAACTGATGTAGCGGTAGAGGCAGCAGACATAGTGCTAATGAAAAATGATCCTATGGATGTGGTTAAGGCAATATCGCTGAGCCGAAAGACTAATACAAAGATGATGCAAAATCTTGCTTGGGCGACAGGATATAACGTCTTTGCTATTCCAACGGCAGCAGGAGTACTTTATCCGTCATTTGGTATTTTACTTCGGCCTGAATGGGCAGCACTTTTAATGAGCGCATCATCAATTATCGTCGTTTTCAATGCCTTGTTGCTGCGACGCTCAAGTCTATAACATTTACGCTTAATCATCTGTTAATAGGAGTTTAAATCAAGTTTTCTTATTCGGATGTTTTTAGGGGTGACTTCCACGATTTCACTATCATTGATATATTCCAAAGCCGCCTCTAAATGCATCTGTCTCGGAGCATTAAAATGTTCTGATACTCCTTCCCCGCTGGAACGGTGATTGGTTTGCTGCTTTTCTTTGCAAACATTGATTCGGATATCATCGATCCGGGAATTTTGACCAATTACCTGCCCGGCATAAACCGGAACAGATGGGCCAATGAATAGATCACCTCTCCCTTGAGCTGCAATTAAACCATAAAGTTTGGTAGTACCATTTTCATGGGCAACGAGAGATCCTCGATCGCGGGCGTATGAATTGCCGGAATTTCTCCGATATTCTAAAAAGGAGGAATTAATTATTCCCAAACCACGAGTATCGACAATAAATTCACTTCTGTAACCAAAAAATTCTTTTGTAGAAATAATAAACTCAAAACGCACCACGCCCTCTTCAGTAGTCATGTTCTGCAACTCCCCATGGCGCACACCCATTTTTTGGATTACCACACCGGAATAAGTTTCTGGAACTTCAATCAAGACCCTCTCAAAAGGAGTCAGTGTTTCTCCATTGATACTTTTCTCAATCACTTCGGGTCTGGAAACTTGGAACTCATAACCTTCCCTTCTCATTCTTTCAATTAAAATTGCCAAATGCAGTTCTCCTCGTCCCAAGACTACCCAACCTCCTGCTGTCGCTTGCCCTGAGGACATTCGGCTGAGCTCAGTCGAAGTCCTTGTTGAAGGGTCTACCCGCAAGGCGACATCCGTTTCCAGTTTCCTATACAATCTTTCCTGAATTTGTCTGGTTGTTTTAAATTCACCTTCTTTGCCAGCAAAAGGGGAGGCGTTAACGCTAAAAGTCATTCGCACTGTCGGTTCCTCTATATTAAGCAGCGACAAAGCCAGGGAGGCTTGTCCCAAACTAGCTGAAGGGTCAGCTATCGTATCCCCACAAGTAATTTCAGGAATACCAGACACCGCTACAATATCACCTGCTACTGCTTCCGGAGTGTCCACTTTCCCCAATCCTTCAAAAGTCATTAGAGATGTGAGACGCATTTTTTTCATCTCGCCAGAGCGGTTAATATGCATTACATCTTGACCAGCCGTAATTTTACCGCTGTAAATTCTGCCGACGGCAATCCTGCCCTTAAAATTATCACCAATGGTAAAGGTAACAAGCATTTGCAGGGGTTTGTTTATGTCGCCTACGGGAGCTGGAATATATTTCAAGATAGCTTCAAAAATGGGGGAGATATCGACCATTTTAGCGAGATCCGGCTCTTTTGCAGCCTTACCATACTTGCTTGAGCAATAAACAGTTGGAAAATAAGCAGTCTCTTCATCTGCTCCCAGTTCCAAGAAAAGATCGAGAGTTTTATCTAAAACGTGATGGGCTCTGGCGCCGCTCTTATCTACCTTGTTAATTACGACAATTATTTTGTGTCCCAGCTCCAAGGCTCTTTTTAAAACAAACCTGGTTTGGGGCATTGGCCCTTCTTTAGCATCAACTAAAAGCAGGCAGCCATCTGCCATTTTTAAAACTCTTTCTACTTCTCCACCAAAATCAGCATGTCCCGGGGTATCAATTATATTTATCTTGATCCCGTTCCAGACAACAGAGGCATTTTTGGAAAAAATAGTGATTCCCCGTTCCTTTTCTAAATCATTACTGTCCATTATAAGTTCACTGCTTTCAGTAAACCCTTTTCCTAAATTAGTTTTGGATTGGTGAAGCAAGGCGTCCACTAAAGTGGTCTTGCCGTGGTCAACATGGGCGATAATTGCAACGTTTCGAATTTTATTCATAAGAAAAAGCCGCTCTTTGCGGCGTTTATATGATACCATTTTAAGCTTAAATTTACAAATCAAGTTTAAACCAATCGGAAAACTACGGCATTTGTTAGTAGCTGATTACCTGCAAATTAGGAACCTTATCGAATTCCTTTTTATTTTTTGTAACAATAGCTTGAAGGTTAAGATCTTGCATATAGGCTAGGTGAAAAGCATCGCGTGGGCGAAAGTTAAAACTACCAATGTTCTCTATAACCTGTCTCACACCTGATTCAAAGTCGTTTTCAAATTGAATTATTTTTATGTTTTCTGGTAATTTTCTTATTTCTTCTAAAATTCGTTTAATCTCCGAATAAAATTCCTTAATTGGCTTTCTTTTCTCCTTAGGTATGTCTTTTTGTGAAACTTCATATATCTTGTACCAAGCCTCATCTAATCCCAGGGTGGAAATATAGGTTACGCAATTTTGCTTTAGTAAATTAAAAAAGAGCAATCTGCTTGCATTATGATCATTGTGGTCATCCAGAAAATATGCGATTAGAAAGTTTGCATCAAGATATATTTTCTCTGGCAAACCCATAAATTCAATAAATCGAGGTATTATAAATTTTTATTATGTCAATTTTTTCTTCAAGCCTAATTGCCCCCGCAGTTTTAAGGAGAAATTGCCTTTTTTCATCCGACAATGTGTAAAAGCTATCACCAACTAACTCAAGCCACTCATTTTCTTTTTGTTGATTTTCTAACGAGGGTAACCTTTCAATATAAGGCAAGGGGCCATAAGCCTTTTTATCGATTTCGTCTTTTGGAAATAATTTTGTCGGCCAAGCTGTGTCTATATGCTCATCTATATTAAGAGTACCTGCCGTATCTTTATGTGGATTGACAAGTAAATCAAGTAGTACTGGGTTTTTAGAAAAATCAGATGTAAAATCAGATGTAAGACTTGGCATATTATCCTTTCACAAATTTATTAATCGCTTGTTCAATCTCTCTATAATCAACCAATAGCTCTTTAGCTAATTTTGTAAAATCGATTTTTCCTGTTTCATAATGTACGTTGGTATGCGCTTCTAATTGTTTTTCTTGCCCGCTAGGAACTATTTGTATATCAAACTTCCGACCTAATTTACTGAAGACAACTCTTGCTCCAGCTTCTAATAATTTGCCTCCATTTATAAGACTTTTAAGGCTAGGTGATAAAAGTTTTTCATAAGAAATATCTTCCTGTAATTGCAACGATATATCGTAGTTATAACCGTAAGCCCTAAGCGTAGATTTACCGATAAAGGCTTTATATACTTTTTCAAAATCGCCTACAACCTTCGATTTAGATGGATCTTCTACACTAGCATCACTCACTCGTAATCTATTTGGTTCGATAACGACTTCTTTCTTAAGAGTAGGTATAATCAATACTTTTGTTCCAGGCAGTTCAATAAAAGGGGTATTTACCCTCTCTGAAGCTTCTAAATCGAATAAATCTCTTATAGTATCACTCGTAATTTGAGATTGATCTATTTTGTCGAAAAGAGCGGTTATATTTAATTTCTTCAATTGTAGGTTTTGAATCTTCATATTACTTTCCTGAAGCTATTCTAGCAGAAATCACTTAGAGTGGCTACTACGCAAAAATTTTTCTTACCTCACCACCTTTTTGCAAACTTCCAAGAAGCATTATTTTCATATTGTCCATGTGATTATTTTTATCTTACAACAAAAAATGATAGAATGTTAGCCATGAAAAACAAAATTGCAATTTTAGGATTTGGCGGAACGATTGCGATGGTTCCAAATAAAGAAGGTACTTTAGTTCCAGCCAAGGGCGTTGATGAACTTATTTCTTTCGTACATAAGATTAAAGAATTAGCAGATGTAACCCTCGTACAGCTTGAAAATCTAGATAGTACAAATATAAACCCGACTCATTGGACTAAACTGGCAAATAAAATAGCCCAGGTTTACAAAGATTACGATGGTATTATCGTCATCCATGGTACAGATACAATGGCTTATACCGCAGGAGCAGTTGCACTAGCTGTAGGTAAAGCTTTATCAATACCAGTAGTCTTTACTGGTTCGCAACTTCCAATGATTGAAACAGGTACTGACGCTCCTTTCAATCTAGAAAATTCAGTGAAAACGGTTTTACAGGCAATTAGAGAAGGTATAGCTGAGGTAATGATAGTTTTTTCGGATAGAGTGTTGAGGGGTGTTCGCGCTATCAAAACTAGTGAATCAAAATTCGGGGCTTTTGATTCTCCCGCCTTTCCTTATCTAGCCCAAATAACGGCAACTGGAGTTTCATTTAGCCCTTTAGCCCTCAAAGCTACTAAAAATAAAACCAATGAATTAAAGATAAATGGGCATTTCAAGAGTGATATCTTGGCTATTGACCTAGTTCCGGGATTAGAACCAGGGATATTAAGAAAGACAATAAAGTCTGGAAATATTCAAGCTTTGCTTCTCAAGTCTTTAGGGGCTGGTAATGTTCCTTCCATTGAACCATATTCGTTTTTGCCTCTGATAGAAGAAGTGGTTAAGGATGGTATCCCAGTTCTAATCTCAACCAAGTTTGTTGGCGGAAAGACCATTTTAGACCTTTATGAGCCAGGCAAAAAGGCCCTCGAGGCTGGTGCTATTCCCACAGGAGATATGACTGATGTTATGTCCCAGGTAAAGCTGATGTGGCTTTTAGGCAAAGGCTTTACCTCAATGGAAGATTTGAAGAAAGAAATACTTACTGATTATGTCGGGGAGATAAGTGTTTAGGTAACCAGCATCAATCGTTGTTGAGCAAATCCTATCTCTAGAATTTACCACCCTCGTTTCAAATACTCCTTAACAACTTGAGGCAATTTCTTTTCAAAATAACTTATCTGTTCTTCAAATACCGAAAAGTCTTTTATCTTTGCTCTCTTTGAACTCTTAATCCAATTGATAGCTTCATCAATATTTTCAGCAATAAAATCTGAAGAAAC
>MHCP01000015.1:0-72826 GCA_001816655.1 Candidatus Woykebacteria bacterium RBG_13_40_15
CGTAAAAACTATCTTCACCCTTCTGGTCTGGTTTTGTTTCCGTGGCCCAGGCTAAACGCTTAAGTGGTTTAATTTCTATCCCAGCCTGCTTTTTTAGGGTTTCCTTCAGAGCCTCTTCTGGATTTAGATCTTGCTCACTTAACTCGGCGCCGAATAAATACCACGGTTCTTTGTAAGGTGCAGACCCATCTGGTTTTTTCCTCAGCAAAATCTTCTCACCGTTTCTTACGATACCAATAACTAAAATAGTTGTTTTCATTCTGGCGCGCTCGGAGAGACTCGAACTCTCGACCTCTGGGTCCGCAACCCAGTGTTCTATCCAACTGAACTACGAGCGCATATTCTATTTTTGTTCTATAGCACGCTCGTATTCTATGCCTCCTACGGAGCCGAATACTCCGCGTGCTGCGACCACTTCGTGGGCTACCAACTGAACTACGAGCGCATAAGTAAGCGTGCATATTCTACTAAAAAATCTACTTAAATTCCAGCTTTCAGATGATATAATCGCAAGATTACATCTCGCGCTTGTTTATCTGTCGATATATAATAAATTGATGGCGAAAATTATCCCCGAAAAAGAAATTCCTTCGCTCGCTTCTGAACTAACAAAAACTCACACGGTCTATGCTCCCGTCATAAAGGGCGACGAAACTGTTTTTTCCGAAATTAACGATTCTGCAGAGATTGCCTTAAATTATTCCCAAACCCCCCTTCCCCCAAAAATGTACTTTTTGCCTGCTAATGAAGAGTTATTCAAGGTTGTCGACGATGAGTTACAAAAAGCTGGTGGAATAAAACCCTTCATTGTTTTTCTCAATTTGAAGGATTTAAAAGCCGTGAATTACTTGGACAAAATAATGCAAAAAGAACCAGCCGACACTTTTTATCTGCAGCGAAGAAGTGTTTCCACTTTAGTTGCCACAACCGAAAGTGCAGTTGGCAGCCACAACGGTAGTGACTTGACTTTAGAAAAAAGAAACAATTCAACTTATTTAGCCCACTCTTTTACGGAAAAGGGTAATAAAATATTAAAATCAAGCCTTTTCAAAGAAGCACCCATCCCGGAAAAAAGTGCCCAAGAACCTCTGCCAAATCATTTTGATGAACTACTACTTGATAGCGGTCTTTTAGCCCAAGCAGTAGAGTGGTCAAGGGAAAACTCGCCCAGCACTTGGGAAGCTTTGGGAAAAATCTGCCTTTCTTGTGGTATTTGCACTTATGTTTGCCCTTTGTGTTTCTGTACGAGCACCGAAGACAAAACTTCTATTGATGGCTCGGAATGCACTCGCTGCAGAAAATGGGACGCCTGTACCCTACCTCGATTTGCCCAAGTAGCCGGCGGTCATAATTTCCGACCAACACAAAAGGATCGCTATTACAACTGGTTTTATCATAAATTTGTCCGTGCTTACAAAGAATTTGGTCAAGCTCAATGTGTTGCTTGTGGTCGTTGTCAGAAATATTGCCCGGCGGGAATTGACATTGAAAAGATTTTGACAAGGCTTGTTGAAGACTATAAAAAGGCACACACAAAGAAAACGTAGATGGAAAATGCACTGCTCCCAAAAAAAGCAAAATTAGTAAAAATTGAAGATCTTTCTCCTGACGTAAAATTGTTACGAGTCAAACTTTCAAATAGTTCTTTTCCAACAAACGACTCTGGCTTAACTTTTAACCCCGGTCAGTTTATGCTTCTTGGTGTCTGGGGATATGGAGAATCCCCATTCGGTCCTTCCTCTTCTCCGTATGAAGCAGGCTTTATTGATTTTGGCGTGAGGAATGTTGGCGTTGTAACAAAACACCTGCACGAACTTGAGGTTGGTGACACCGTGACCTTACGCGGCCCTTACGGAAACGGCTACCCGCTAAATTCGATGCAAGGGAAGGATATTGTAATGGTAACTGGCGGCTGTGGAATTCCGCCAATTGCGTCCCTGATTGAATATCTAATTAAAAACAGGAAGAGTTTTGGAAAAATCTACTTAATATATGGAGCCGCAGCTCCGGATAATTTGTTATTCAGGAATAGTTACCTGCGATGGCAAAAGGCAATTGAAATTATTTTGACTGTTGATAAACCATCCCCAGACTGGAAAGGCTGTACTGGCTTTGTTAACGCTCATTTAGGCAAAGTAAAGGTAGATCCGGACAATACGCTCGTCGCTGCCTGTGGGCCAGGACCGATGACAGCTGCTTTAGCTAAAACACTTGGTGGGATGGGAATTTCCAAACGTCAGTTTTTTGTCTCCGAGGAACGACGAATGAGTTGTGGGATTGGGCGGTGCCAACACTGTACCTGCGGGGATACATATGTCTGTCTTGACGGGCCAGTTTTTTCTTATGACCAAGTGGAAGGAGTCTGGGATTAAATGAAAAACAAGCCAAAAATTGCGATTTTTGATTTTACAGACTGTGAGGGCTGCGAAGTAGCTTTGGTTTCACTGCGTGAAAAACTAGTTGAAATTGCCACTGAAACCGAAATTGTAAACTGGCGCCTTGCCCAAAAGAAAGCAGACGATGGTCCCTATGACATTGTCTTAATCGAAGGCACACCAATTACTCAAACGGAAATAGATACACTAAAATTTCTGCGGGGTCAAACAAAGATTTTGGTTGGCCTGGGTTCTTGTGCAACACTTGCTGGAATCCCAGGAATCATCGATAAAGAGGCTCGTAGCGGCTGGTACGAAAAAATTTACGGCAAAGATTATAAACCAAGAGGAATTGATGCCCTCCCCCTTTCGGCTTACGTCCTTGTTGACTATTCGATTCACGGTTGCCCTGTTGATAAGAGCGAACTACTACGGGTAATTCAAGAACTTTTGGCTGGGAAAACGCCTAAAAATCCGGGTTACTCAGTTTGTTTTGAATGCAAACTGGCCGGAAACCCTTGCCGGCTTTTGGATAAAAAACCTTGTTTGGGGCCAATAACAGCTGGTGGTTGCGGAGCAATTTGTATAAAGGGGGGCTCCCCTTGTTATGGCTGTTTTGGCATCCGGCAAGACGCACAAGTAGACAATCTTGTAATGACGCTGAGGAAATTTTCAGACCCCGCGAAAATTGAAAATTACTTTTCAATGTTTCTGAAAAAAACACCTGAATATAAAAAGCTTTTCGACAATAAAAAGGAGCGAAATGGAAAGCCATAGCTTTATAGCAAAAATCGAGGGGCATGGAAACCTGCATTTAGACTGGGACAAAAATAAAGTCTGGCTGGAAGTTGATGAAGGCGAGCGGCTATTTGAGGCTATGGTTGTAGGACGTCCCGCAAAGGATCTTCCCTGGATTACCTCTAGGATATGTGGGGTGTGCCCTATAGCTCACAACCTAGCGGCCCTCAAGGCTTTAGAAGGGGCTTTTGGTGTTAAGCTGTCGGGCTCAAGCCTACTTCTGCGCAGGCTGCTGCTCGCAGCGCAGATTTTACAGAGTCACACGCTCCATCTCTACTTTTTAGCTCTGCCAGATTACTTGGGGATAGATTCCGGGATAAACTTAGCGAAAACACATCCTGAGCATTTTAAAAACGCTTTAAAACTAAAACAAGTATCAGACTTACTTGCAGAAAGTGTTGGGGGTCGTGGAATTCATCCAACAGCAACCGCGATTGGTGGTTTTAAAAAAGTTCCTTCGAAAAACCAGTTGATTGGTTTGAAAAAAGAGGTCGAAAGATTGTTGGAACCGGCCGAAAAAACAGCAAAACTTTTTTCATCGCTTAAATACCCGGAAGTTAAAACCGATCTTGTTTTTCTGGCACAAACTAGTAGCATCGACTATGATGTTTACGATGTAAAGCATATTTCCTCTAGCAGGGGGGCTCTTGGTAAGATTTCGGATTACAAAAAACTAATAACTGAGGAGATTCGTGCCTACTCAACGGCGAAATTTGGTAAATATTCGGGAAAGATCGTCACAGTTGGTGCTCTGTCCCGGTTAAATCTGTCGGGAAATTTGCTCTCCGGAAAGGCTAAAGAACTTTACAAATCTGCTGGAGTTGATTTTCAAAATCCGTATCACAACAACTTAGCCCAGTCTGTTGAAATCTATGCTTTTATCCAAAAGGTAATTGAATTGCTAAATCAGCTTACTAAAGAAGGAATTGACGAAGAGAAAACAATAGTTTTCAGTGAAGATATAAAACCCAGCAGAAAAGTTCGGGGTATTGGCGCCCTGGAAGCTCCAAGAGGCGGACTTTACTACGAAATTGGAATTGATGCAGAAGGGCTAATTACAGATTGCAATATCATTACTCCAACAGTTCAAAACCTTCCGTCAATGGAAGAATCAGCTAAAGCAGTTATTTCTCAACAAAAAAATGTGGGTAAGGATAGTGTTGAAGAGCTTCTTGAAATGTTAATTAGAGCCTACGACCCCTGCATTACTTGCTCGGTACATTAAACCCAGCCAGCCAAAACTACCCCACCCATACCAATTAGGAGCAGGCCAATTATTAGATGCATTATCCTTAGTCTTTTCAATCTAAACTCTTCCGCCTGCTGCAGGCTAAAGCCTTTATAAACGGCGAGCGTAATTAAAATCATTGGCAGGATAAAAATTAGGTTGTATAAAACTAGATAAGCCAAGGCTTGAGTAAAGAGAGTTTTCTGGGAAAGCATCCCGAGAATAATAATATATGGACCACTTGTGCAAGGAAGCAGAAACAAACTAACTAAAAAACCGATAAAGAAGGCGCCCACTGGACTTGTTACCCTCGAAATCAGACTCTTTAAGCGGGGGCGCCAAGAGGCTGGCACCTCCATTAGAAATCCGCCCCTACCGTACCAAAAATAATCCTAATATAACTGCCAATACCCCTATAAAAGTTAAGAAGACTCTCGGTAAGTTTCCCCAGGTTAGGGCTTTGTAGAGGCCCAGACCCATGAGAAGGTAGGATATAAAGATCGATAATGAAAATAAAAGACCCGCGTGCAGAGCCCTTCTTGGTGAACCCGAGGACAGTATGGCTGTTAAAAGCAGGACCAAAACAGCAAATTCACAAGGATTGACACTATCCGCTAGCGCTCCGGCAATAACCGCCGGTAGCAGAAAATTTATTTTCATACTTGTGCTTGAGGTTGCTTCTGAAGTAGTTGCTGATTTAGCTTCCCCTGTTGCTTGGGGTTTAATACCATCTTTATTTTGAGGGGCTGGCTCGGAAGAGCGGTCTTTTATAAATTCATCTGCTAAAGCTTCGAACTTGTTTGGAATATCAAAACCGCCAATTAAATAGTGCTCACCGATAAAAACGGCTGGAACGCCTCTATCCCCAAGTGGTACGTCGTATTGATCATAATATTCATTTAAGAGATTCGCGTTTTCGCGATTAAAGTAAATCTCTTTCTTTTCAATGGGGTATTTGTCATAAAAGCCCTTTTCTTCAAAAAACTCGTTTACCTGCGCGCAATGCGGGCAGCCTTGGCCCCAAAAATAGTAAATCTTTTCGTTATCAACTGATGCATTAACATTTTTCGGCAAAAGGAGTAAATAGGCTACTAAAAAGAGGGGTGGTATAATTTTGAAAATTAATTTATGCATAGAATGTCTTCAAATTAATTGAAGTTAATTTCTATTTTTTTCTATCCTAATTGCTTTTCCCCTAATGACTGCTTCTGCAATTTTTTTGCGAGCAGAAAAAAGAATACGAGCAAAGGTGGGTTGGGAAATCTTCATCTTTTCTGCAGATTGTATTTGTTCTAACCCATCAACCTCTGTCAGTTTCAACGCTTCCAATTCTTCTGGGAAGAGGTTTACCTCTTCAAGCATACGCAAGGGAATACCGCGAGGTTTGAAGTAATACACACCTGGTTGAAATTGTAGAAACCTTGGTTTTTTTGGCCTTGTCATAACTCTTCAATAGCGTAGCCGATTTACTTCTTCGCTTCAAGTTCTTTTTCTTCTTTTTCGACATCCTCAAGCTCTTCCTTCAAAGCTTGTTTGTAGTCGGTTAAGGCTTGGCGTGCTTCTTTCGGACCAGCCGGACCGCTCCAACCAAAATATCTGCCTAAACCTCGGCCGGCTCCAAATCGGCCACGCCGACCAAAACCTAAACCGCAGGGGCCAAAGCCTCGACCAGTCATTGGTCCTAATCCTTGGGGACCGCTTCTATCAAATCCTGGCATAAAATTTCACCACCTTTCTAGTTTTATATATTGAATACATATTCATAATAGGGTCTCGGGAATTATTTGTCAACTATCAAGCGGCGGCGGATGAAGCTTAATTCGCCTTAAAGTTTGGCTGCAAGAACGGTTGCTTGTTCAAGCTTTGCGATGATAAACTAACCTGTTATGCTACCAATCACTTATCTTGCTGTACTTTTTTTAGCTTTTCTTTCCGGTCTGACAACCTTGATCGGAGTCGCACTTGCTATCAAGTTCGGAGAGTGTAAAAAGGGGATGATTATAGGACTAGGTTTTGCCGCTGGCATAATGCTTCTGATTTCTTTTTTCGAACTTATACCAGAGTCCTTAGGTGCAGTAGGAATACAACGTTCCTTAATTGCTCTATCGCTGGGTATCCTACTATTCGCCGCTTTAAATTTCCTAATACCGCACACCCACCTGGTTAGGGAAAAAGGGCATTTAGATAGCCATTTGTATAAGACAGCTTATTTAGTTGCTATTGGTCTTGTTTTGCATGATTTTCCTGAAGGTTTTGCGATGGCAAATTCTTACATTTTTTCGCCTTCTTTAGGATTACTAATCGCTATTAGCATCGCAATTCATAATATACCAGAAGAATTTGCAATGGCTACTCCAATTGTTTTAGTGAAGGAGAAAAGCTTTCTGTTCAAAGCCGCTTTCTTTTCCGGATTGGCAGAGCCAGCCGGAGCTATTGTAGGGCTTTTTGCGGTTCATTTTATGGCTGCTTTAAATCCGCTGTTTATGTCTTTCGCAGCCGGTGCGATGATTTTTGTAGCAATACACGAATTATTGCCAATGGCGGCGACGTACAAAAAAATTCCTCTATTTATTTTAGGTGTAATTCTCAGCGCTTTTGTTTATCTGGGACTAACCTTACTAATACCAGAGTAATTATTCTAATTTATACATATTGTATTATTTTTTGGTTTTGCTGCTTTCCCTTACCTACGCAGCTAATAGCTAGCTGTATTACTCTTGCTTTACCGATTGCTAGCCTGATATAATTTCTATTCATGGGCCAAATTTGGATCTATACGATAGTCAGCGTCCTAGTAGTTAGCATAATTTCCTTAGTCGGGGTAATTACTTTACTTTTGCAGAAAACACTTCTTAAAAAACTTTTGTTGGTTTTTGTCAGCTTTGCTACCGGCGCATTGTTTGGGGGAATTTTTTTCCATCTTCTTCCCGAAGTAGCTGAAGAGGGTTGGAATCTGCAAATTTCGATTTACATTTTGGCGGGTATTATCGTTTTCTTTATCTTCGAAAAATTAATCCGCTGGCGCCACTGCCACGAACCGACAAGCAGCGAGCACCCTCATCCCCTTGGAATAATGAACCTTCTTGGTGATTCGGTTCATAATTTTACCGATGGTCTGGTAATCGCTGGGAGTTACCTAGCTAGTATCCCCTTAGGCCTTGCAACCACTTTAGCGGTTATTTTCCACGAGATACCTCAAGAAATAGGAGACTTCGGTATCTTAATTTACGCAGGCTATTCAAAAAGAAAGGCCTTGTTTTTTAACTTTCTTACGGCGCTCACTGCTGTTTTAGGAGCCTTAGTAGCTTTAATAATAAGCTCTAGAATTGAAAATATCTCCTCTTATCTGGTTCCCTTTGCGGCTGGTGGTTTTCTTTACATCGCTGGTTCTGATCTTTTACCGGAACTTCATAAACAGACAGCGATATCAAAATCCTTAATCCAACTTTTCTCTCTTCTTCTTGGAATAGCAGTAATGGCACTGCTTATTTTTGTAGAGTAAAATTGGTTAATGAACCATAAACATACACCGACCTCCAACTTTAAATTAGCTTTTTCTGCTACTACTCACTGCCTTGTCGGCTGTGGTTTGGGAGAAGTTTCCGGGGTAATAGTTGGAACAATATTTGGTTTAACTTTCATTGTTAGTATTGCTCTGGGAATAGTGGCGGGTTTTATATTTGGCTACCTTTTAGGATTGCTGCCGCTTCTCAGGGCAAAAATGTCCTTGAAGAGTGCGACAAAAATAGTAGTTGCTACGGAAACAGCCAGTATCGCTGTAATGGAAACAGGCGAGGTTTTAACCGAATTTTTCTTTCCTGGAATGATGAATGCCGCTTTAGTGGACATACTTTTTTGGGTTGGATTAACGGCTGCGCTACTCGTTGGTTTTGCTGCTGCCTTTCCGGTTAATCTCTACCTAGTGCGCCGAGGTATAAGACACCAGCATTAATCGTTCTTCAAATTAACCAAATCAATTGTATTTTGGGTGTAGTTTTCTAAATTTATGACCTCTTGCGGGGTTAAAACTTCACAGACTTGAGCCCAGTGGAAGGAAGCAATATCCCCCACTTTCACATCCGGCGCTATTTTCGGATTCCACTCAATTTCCTTTTCAACTTCCTTTCCAAACCCATACGTCTTTCCTACTAACAATGGTTTATATTTTACTTTTAACTTTTTTCTTTTTACTTCAAGTATTCGTCCCCATCCTATCCGGCAAAGATCGAGCATTTCCCCTTGCAATTTTATCCTTCCAGTAACTGCTCCAAGTATTAGTACATGGAAACTGTGATGAGGAACGGCTCCTTTTGGAACTTGGTCGGCTCTTTGGCTTGCTACTTCTTCAGTTAAAAGTCCCGGCTGCGTAAAACCAGTCAAGATTAGGTTTTTCAAATCCTTTTCGTCAACCTTGCCCAACAAACTATTTCCAACCCAAAAAGCTTTTACTACTTTCTCATCAAGGGGGTCGGTAATATTATTTTTCTTGGCAATTAATTGGTAATATTTGTAGGCCGCCTCAAATTTCTCGAAAATACCTCTCACGGCTTTTTCTGAAACATTTTTTCCAGTAGTGTAGTCAATCAAAGCTTTCCGGCTTTTTGCGTCCTGCGGACCACAATATCCAAGTGAGTAGGATGGTAAGGAGTAAACCGCGGCTGTTTTAAGACCTGACAACTGTCCCCCTTTGGGCAGAAATAAATTTACCCGACCAAAAGGCAAATATTAAACCAAATGCGACAACTGCCAGCCCCGCAAATTGATTTGCAGTTAAACTTCTGCCACTAAGCAATGTTAGCGCGGTTGTAATTGGAGAGCCTAAAAGTAAAATAACCGTTGCTGTTGTAACCTTGACGCTTTTTAATCCTGTGTACCAAGTTAAAACGTAGCTGGCTAGCAGGCTTGATGCAATTAAAATCCAAGGAATTTGTGCCATTGAAAGTTTCGCAACGGAATTAATATTACCTGTAAAAACAAGGAAAATTAGAATAAACAGCGAACCTATTCCCATTCTGCCAAGTGCAACAAGCCGTGGAGATATTGTTTTTAGGGCGGCCTTTGAAATCGTATATTCAAACGCCCAGAAGAGAGTTGCGGCTAAGATTAAATAATCGCCGGCATTCAAACTAGCGGGTAGCGATTTCAAAAGCAATAAATTACCGAGCAATAAAACTGCACCTAATAAATAGAGCTTGAGACTAATTTTTTCACGCAGAATTGTTGCTGCAAAGAAAGCGACGTAAACAAACATTGTCTTCTGAACGAACGAGCCGTTCGCAGCAGTAGTAAGTGAGAGTCCTTTGAAAAAAAGCAGGAAGGGGATCGCCCCACCGAAAAGCCCAATTGCTAAAAGCCATAACCAGTCTTTCTTTTTTAATTTTTTAACCTGATTAATTTCTCTAAATCCTAAAACCAGCGCCAAAAGGAAGACGGCGACAAGTGTATTTTTCAGAAAAGTGAACAAATATGGATTAAATTCAGCTACACCGAACTGATTTATAAAAACGGAAAAGCCACTGATTACGGCTGTTGAAAAGACTAAAATTAATCCCGTTCTTTGATTAACCATTCCAGGCCTTGACAATTTTCAAAACCTTCTCGGCATCTGCCTTTCCTACCTTTTTTATCGCCATTCCGTGACTAAAATATAAATAATCGCCAACTTTTATATTTGGTAGCAAGCTAGTATCTATATCCTTTTCTTCGCCAAGCGCATCAACGGTAGCAGTAGTTTTATTTAATTTTAGAACCCTAACTGGAGTAGCGAGGCACATTTTTAACTAGTAAGTTTATGCAATCCGTTTAACAAGACTTCGCCAAAAGTATCAATCCAGGTAGTTTTGGGTATTTCGCGATACGGAATATAGCGGGCCAGCATTTGTTGGATTTTTTCCTTATCGTCCTTATTAACTAAAATGAAAAGGCGACGAGGCCAATTTAGAAAGGTATCGATATGTAGGATAGTGAAACCATTTTTTTCCGTAAACCAAAAATCATCAAGTTCCTGCCAAATATAGCTATAATTACCGTTATTTATACCTTGACTAGTAATTGAATTGTTGACTATTTCTGGTGGAACGGTAGCTAGACTGTAGGCGACGAAAACCAAAGCTAATACAGGAATAATAATAAAAAACTCTCTTACGAAAAGGAGAATCAGTATTATTGTCGCGAGCAACAAAAAGGTGTAGATGTACCACTTCGCACTACGCCTAGTATAGGTTCGGGAAAAAGATTGCCATCGGAACAGGGTTTTGACTGTCTTCCTTTTATCGGATTGTGAGCCATTCTCAAGTTCAGAAATCTTTCCTTGTAAGGAAGCTAACTCTGATTTTAATTTTCCTAATGTTTTCTCTCTATCCGGCATTTTTTCCCTCAAACTGTGGCGAGACGTACATTTTTCTTTGAAATTATTACGTCTCTAGCCACGTAGAAATCTTTGATTTCGTACGTGGCGGAGAGGGTGGGATTCGAACCCACGATAACATTGCTGCTATACCGGTTTTCAAGACCAGCGCCTTAAACCGCTCGGCCACCTCTCCAGTAGGAGAGATACCCTAAAACCTCTCCACTTCTATTTTAAACTATTTCCAATCAAATTACCTAGACTTCTTCTACCCCAACCGCTTTTTAAAACGTATACGTAGTAGATCATATTGGCGAGACGTAATAATTTCAAAGAAATTAAACGTCTCTAGCTCGTACGTGGCACGTAAAATCGCTTCGCGATTAACGTGCCTAGGACGTTAATTTTGCAACGCAAGATTTTACGTCCTGGCGGAGGAGGTGGGATTCGAACCCACGTGAGCCTCTCGGCTCGCAGGTTTAGCAAACCTGTGCACTGGACCAACTATGCGACTCCTCCAAGCCCGAGAACTAATGGAGCAGGCAAATTTTAACAAAAAAACACTACTCTTTCAACGCGACAGGTAATTTTTATGGGAGCTTGCTAGTATCAAAGCCCAGATATTACCAGCACCTTTTCTCTTTAGTACTTTTGTAACTTCTCTAACGGTCGCTCCTGTCGTCCAGACATCATCAAAAACCAAATAGTTTTTGCTGCGAACTTCGGCTTCTTTTGTAATATCAAAAGAATTAGTAACCTCGATTAGTCTCTCCTTCTTGGGAAGTGTTGCCTGAGGTTTTGTTTGTTTTGTCTTAATTAAGATGTTGGGATCAAAATCTATTCCTAGTAGGGAGGCGATTTTACGACCCAAAATTTCAGTTTGATTAAATCCCCTCCACCTTTTTTTATTTGAGGAAACTGGAATGGGAACTAGAAAATACTGTTTAAAATTGTGGTTTGCTAGGTTTTTAGATTTTTTAGTTTCCTCAATGATTGTTGTTTCTAAATCAGTGGTAAATCTGTATTTCAATTGTCCAATCAAATCTTTAATTGGGCTTGAGTATTGAAATAGACAAACTAAACCATCTAGACTATATCTTGTTTTGCATTTTGGGTGTGTTGTTCCTCCAATGGCAGCCTTTAGGCAGACGGGACAAAATTGCTCTGTTGGCTTTATTTTCAATCTATCGTTTTCACAAAGATATGTGCCGAGGCTGCTGCAAACGACACATCTTTTGGGAAAGATAAGGTCAAGTAAGCCCATTTATTTATAATTTTAACCGCTAAAACACAACCCCGCACCTTTTAGGTGCGGGGTGTCATCTTTCGATAAACTCAAGATCCTGAGCACCACCTTTAGGGTGGTACCGAAGGATGGTGGAGATGCCCGGCTCTTCCCCGGGGTCCGAAAAGATAACTTACTAGAGAAACTACAAGCTTAGTCAACATTTAATTTCAGTTTAGGCCTACTAGTTGACGAGCCAGCCTAAACCTAGGTCGCAAGTCTAACTTTCCATAGAAGAACCGGTTCTACAAAAAGCCTCTTAGCAAGGGTTGCGCCTTGCCATCTCCGCTAAGATAGAGAAACGACAAGACGGCTCATTACGCTACTGCGTATTGAGCGGAAAATGCTTTGTTGGCATTTATTAGGTTGATCGGAATTTTAACGGTGGTCCCGATCGACACCGGCTTGCTCTTTAGCTAGAGTCTTCCCGTCGAATATATACATCCCCATGATAAGTCAAAACTCAAAATTCAAAAGTCAAATTAAAACTGGTTGTTAAAGTGCTTCTTTCTGATGCTTCAGTTTTTCTTCCCGCAAAGTGCTTTCAGCTTCCCTTTGGAGGGCTTTTCTCTTTAAAGCCTCACGTTTATCGTACTTTTTCTTTGGAGAGGCCAGAGCGATCTCAATTTTAGCATAATTACGTTTAAAATACAAGCGCGTAGGGACCACTACCAAATTTGCTCCAGCAAGTTTTCCGGCCAAGTAGTTTATTTCTTTTTTATGCAGAAGGAGTTTTCTGTCCTTACGGCCACTACTAGTAGTGGCTCCCTTTTCATATGGACCAATGTAGGCATTAACGAGTACGGCTTCTCTGCTACGGATTAAAGCATAAGAGTCGGTTAAATCCACCTTGTTTTCTCTAACTGCCTTTATCTCCTCTCCAGTTAAACTAATGCCGGCCTCTAATTTTTCGTTCAGGGTGTAGTTGAAGGTTGCTTTCTTATTGAAGATTGGTTTCATTGGAGTTTGAACGAGTAAACTGTATTTTGGGCGAGAAAATAAACTACTTTTTTAGATTCGTCAACAATGATAGCCTTCGCTCCTCTCAAGTTATCGGATTGGTATAGGGCGACGTAATTCCCGCTTTGTTTTTCAATCACAAATACGCCGCCTGCTCCCTTATCTAAAATATAAAGGTTTACGAAACCTTCCTTCGTATAAATATCTGCGATTTCAGAAATCTCCCGCGGTTGATTCTTTATGGAAAAGTCTTGCCTCTTACCATCAAAAAATTTGCTGACGGAGTCCCCCGTAGCTATCCAAACTGCCCCGTCTATTGCAAAGGAGGTAGCTTCCCCATTAAAATTTTCGGTTAAATATTTCTGTGGTCCTGAAAGTGAGGATCCAGCAGAAAAATAACGCCAAACCTGTTTTGCCCCAGAATCTAGAAGATAAAATTTATCCCTAAAGGTTTCGGCCTCAATTGGGTTTTTCCAGGAAGGAGAGCTAAATGCGGCTCTTTTCTCTTGTTCATTTTGATCTACTTTTAATATCTCGTCTTTGGTTTGGAGATAGAGATAATTTTCGTCAGCGGCTATATTTTTTGATCCCTCTTTCTCGGAAACAAAAATCTTAGGTTCGGCTCCCTCAAGTGGGATTTTGTACACAGAACCAGAATTTACATCAAATGCATAGAGGTCTGATGCTCCCATCTTAATTTCCTTAACATCAATTTTTCCTTTGAGTAGGCTAAGATCGCTAAAAAGCTTCGTTTCCACATTGTAAATTCGGTTGATTTTTGTAAGCAGCCCTGCCAACTTCTCTTTCAAATTCTTTACCTTGGGGTTTTTTGATGAGGAAATTTTAGATAACTCGCTTTCTGCTTCAGTAACAAGGCTAGCTGCTTTTGCTGGATTTATTTTTTCCAAATTTTCCGCTTCTGATAGCTTACTTTCCACACTTGCCACAGTAGCATCAAACCTCTCTTTTGATTCTTTTCTTGAGTGATTAAAAAACCCAACCGAGATACTTATCAGGAAAATGGCAGCTAAAACAAGGGCTATTTCGGCAATGCGTTTCTTTTTCCGACTCGCTTCATCCTCCAATGCTCCCGGGAGGCGGGGGAGCCAGGGAGATAAAATAATAAAGAGGGCCTTTCTGACATACGGTTTGGAGAAAGAAAGGGCACGCCTTGCCTCAAGCTTTACCCGAAACAAAAAATTATTAAAAAATTCAACTTTTAATTTTGGTTTTGGTATTTTATCTATCGAGTTTTTGAATGCTTCTTGAAACTTTTGCCCCCTCTCTTCTTCTCCTATTTCTTTTTTATCTAAATCGGCAATCAAAACCGGATACGGTTTTTCTACAGGCTCTTGCACTGAAAGTCGCACATATAAAGCCTCCCCTACCTCTTTTATTTCGGTTTGAATTGCCTCCAGGCTTTCTTTGAAATCGTCTTTCTGACAAAATTTGCCTAGGGCTTCTTTATTTACATTTTTTGAGAAGGTAGAGTCTGCTAGAAAAATTCCATCTTTATCAAAAAGTGAGCCGGAAGCTACTTTAGAAAAATTAATTTTCTTTGTATTCCCACCCCTTGCAAGAAAGAGGCCACAATCGCCGCTTTTACCGACATAAAGTACTGACCCCCAAAGGCAAGCAACAACCATTTGAGCTGGCATTTGTTCTTTCGCAATAGAGGCTTTTACAGTTTCTATTGCTTCTTCCATTGCTTTTAAATTACTTCCGCTAGCTTTGTAAAAGGTATTTTTAAATAAATCGAGGATCCCTCGGCCAGCTACCAGTCCTTTATCTTCCGATTCACTTTTTACTTCGACCAAAGCAAGGGTCATTCCTCGTAGTTGCTTTAAATGTTCATCTGTCGGGGTGTATTGAAAAGTCGAAGAAAAAACTCCTTCTTGGTTTTTTCCGTGGATTTCGCCTACTTGGGCAAACAAGGTTTTTTCCATAAATTACCTAATTAACAATGAGACGGCAAAAATAAAAATTACTACTGCTCCCAATAAGTTGGCCAGGCTTAGGGCGTCCAATACTATTCCCGTGTTAGTCTGTATATTTTTATTTAACACTCTTACCTGCTTATAGACCAGAAATGAAAATATTAAATACATTCCTAGTACAAAGGATAAAAATAGCACAGTCAAAAAATCGAAGTTTAAGTTCTCCAAATTAATTTTAGTTAGGTTGAATAGTTCTATTTTCATATCTCCCTTCCGCTTTTTTATTATCGGAAACAAGATCCAAAATCTTTTTTACATTGCCTTCCGGATCTGGAATTCCTAAAAAATCGAAGTTTAACAAAGTTCCTGCTGTCTGAATGTGAACATCCCCATAATCAAAAAAATTCTGGGCTATGCCTCCCTTTGAGTATGTAACATCTTGAACATTTTGCAAGGCCATTTGGGAAACTTTATGATAAAAGATGCTGTAAAAATTTATATCCACGATCCTCTTGTTGGTTAAAATGTAGATATTAAAATACCAAAACAAAAAATACTGAAAAGACGCCCCAAGCACAATTAGCTCCCAGGTAAGAAATGCTAGCAGGGAAGTGCTCGCTGAAATCTGTAAGTTGAAACCCAAAATATTTGGCAAAAATGGGATAATAATCGGCAGAGCAGCTAAAAAGGCAGCAATTAAAACCCACTTCAAATTTGTAATTATATGTGGTCTAAGTAAAAAAAGAACTTTTTCTTCTTTTAGCTCACCTTCGAATCGAGCGGGTTCTTGCAAGCTTCCTGCCATACCAACATTGTATCAGCGTATCAGTACATCGTAAAGAGATGTCAAAATTACTAATCTTCCCAGCGCTCTCAGATTAAAAACTGATCTGAAGAAGCTCCCGGAAAAAGTTTTCCCGCCCGGATAATTATTACTAACAAATGTGATCGAAGATGTGCTCCCTGCGCCATCGAATCCAATTAAGATCCCCCCATTTACTAATGTGCCGACCGGAGCTATACCAATTTGGTTTAGTTTGTTAATAATCTGCGTCCCGCTCCACCCAGCTGGCCCGAGACAGCCATCAGTCGGCGATAGGTATTGGTTGTAACTGCTGTTTGCTTGAGAGAGCAGTGCAGCATTAAAAAGGTCGCTAACTTCTGTTTTATTTAACCAGGGGAAGGTGCCGCCACAGTATTTCCCATTCCAAAAAGTGTGATACCAAGGTGAATTACCATAGGCTGGTCCCTCATAAGCACCGGAGGGACCGAAATCTCGAATTTTTTTCAAATATGGCGGGTTGTAGCTCCAACCAATTTCGGTTGGCAGCATAGTGTAACCACCAGCTGTAGATGCATAATAAGAGGTTATTGGAACCCCTCCATAAGTAATAACTACTCCTCGTGTCGCGTCTACCGCCTGGCGCCATCTGGCCGCGGCCGGGTCGGTTACCTTACCAGCGTTATAAACTTGGCAGGCGGTACTCGTACAAATAGATCTTTGTGAAAGGTACGCCCCTTCGTTGCCAATATAACTTGCCCAACTAGTATAGGCCAAAGCGTACGTACGAGCTGCCACTGCTTGGGCTTTCAGAGCCTCCATAGACCAATATGAGGGCATTTCGGCTATACCTTTCAAATAATTATCTTCAAAGGGAATAATGCCGACACCCGCTACATTAATACGGGTTGGTGTTGTGTAACCGCCAACCGACACATTGTTGTAGTAAGCGTGAAGAATTGTCCCGTAACTTTGTCCTGCTTTAGCCCTACCATAAGCGCCATACTGGCTCATACCTACCCTGTGGGGGTAGCCATAGGTTAAAAAGACATAGGCTGGAGAAAAGCCTGGGTTTGGCAATGGTTCTGAGGGTGGCGCACTGTCTCCAACAGTCTGGTTGTTACCGGAAGCGGCAAACTTGGCGGCGAGCAATTCTTGTTGCTTGCTAGTTAAGTTTTGCAACTCGTTTTGGAGACCAGTCAATTTATTCGAAAGGCTGCTTTGCTGGTAGGTACTGTAATAGTAGTTGCTGCGCAAAGAAGCCAGTTGGCTATTAATATCGTTGGCAAGGGCCTCCAATTCTGCTTTTGCTTTTACTATTTCCTTGCGAGTTTTTTCAACTTGTATAACTTCCTTATTCACGCTCTCGATTATCCCCTTGCTCGTCCCTAAAACTCTCTTTTGAAAAGCCATGCCCTGTGTAAAATCAGAAAATCCCCCGGCATTAATAAATAGCTCTAGTGGGTTGTCTCCTGGGTGTTTGTAAAATTGTCTGATCTGCCTATCGCGGATTTCAACAATGCTTCTAAGCTCGTTCTTCTTGCTGTTTAAGTCGTCCTCAACTTTCGATAGCTCACTACTAATTTCAGCAACTTTTTTATTCGCTTCCTCTGCCTCTGCCGCTGTTGAGTAAATCGAGGAGGAGAGATAGGCTATGTCCTTTTTTATTTGATCTAAGCTTTGTTGGGTCTGCCAATAGAGAGAGTTTTTTTGGTCAATTTGATTCTGAATGTCAAGAAGGTCGTCCGCGCGGACACTCGAAATAGAGATGGCTAAAAGAATAATTAAAGGTAGCAGGAAGTGAGCAGTTTTTTTAAACATAGAAACTAAAAAGCTAGTTATTTTACTATAGCCTATTTAGCCTTGAAAGGCAAGGGTGGCAACGGCTCTGATTTGGTTGACAAACCTAGCCCTCAAGCTTTAAGCTATAATTAAGGACTTGCCAAAAGTGAAAAAAAGATTAATTTTATTTTCCCTAAGTTTATTTTCCTTAATTTTTCTTATTTCTCCTTCTAATAAGAACGCTTTAGTAACCAAAACTTATGGTGACGACCCAGCAAAACTCTGCTCTCTTAAATTAACGGGAGATGGGGAGATAGATGGGGTTCCTTATGTTTTACCAGGTGGCACGCTGAGAATACAGCTAACGGGAGCTAAACCAAAGTTAAATGGGTTTAAGAACCCGGGTGATGTTATGGAATTTAGAAGGGAAGGCGACCCCTACAACGCCAAGAGTAAGATCAGACTACCTATATCTACGGATGGCGATGGAGACGGGAATGGTGAATGGGAAGGGAATCCGGAAAGGTATTTTGGCACTTACACTACCAACTACGATAAATATTCTATCTTTCCTGATTGCCCAAACGGCGTCTCCCCAAACGACAAAACTTTTTATATGTTTAGAGAGCACGAATATAACGGTAAGAAAAGTGGTTTGGCTTGGCTTATCACTCCCCACGACCCACCAAAAAACGACGACACACGAATTTCAATATTTATAGCTGGGGTTGAAAAACTGTATGCAATGGTCCCAAATAAATGCCCGGATGGTTCAAAATGTGATCTTACTAGGTGGCATGAATTCTTAGAAAAACATGAGAATTTTAAAGCCTTTATGGTCAAGGTCTACGGGGACGGGGAAAATGGAAGCCAGGAGCCTGGCTTTACAGGTAGTTTCATCTCACAGTCGGGCGGTTCGCTGTATGCCTTGGACGATGGGGATGGGGATATCTGCGATAGTAATCCCCACCAAGCATATAAGGCGGATCTTGATGCTTGGGATCTTATCAACAAAAAAAAGACTGAAGAGGAGAAAAAAGAACAAGAACAACTGTTAAATAAACTTTATAAATGTGCAGATGCCGATCATTGGGGTAAGAATGATTTTCTAAGGCCGCGTTTACCTAACGAGATGTTGGAGAAATTACAAGAAGAGAGCCCAGACGCCAATATTGGTCCTAAACTGTTGGAAATCAAAGGTATTTGCGAAAATATGCAGGGGATCAGAAGCAGTTGCGATGATGCCTTTAACGAAAATGTAGCGTATAAATTCGCAATATACGGTGTCTTGGTTCCGCCGATTAAAGGTACTGAAAAGATTGCAGATGATGGTAAGGGAGACATAGCTGACATGCCTTCTGATGGGAGAGATCTGAGTTCTAAAGATTATGATGCTTGTGATGATAGTACTGATGGGTTACCAACCTACGCAGTGGGAGAAGACGAAGAAACTATAGCAAGATTGGTCGATGTAGATACTTGTGATGTTTACGGCCCGTTGAAAGCAGAAAATAGTGTAAAGGCGATTTTTACATTCACTCCAGTAAAAGCCGATAGCGCGATGGGTTATTTTGAGGGTGAAGGTTATATTAATACTCCATTTGGAAAAATACCTGTTAGCGCGGCCGGGATAGCCCAGGCGATTCTCAGTTTAGCTTTGGGTGCAGGTGGTGGCATTGCTTTTCTGCTCATGGTCTTTGGCTCTTACAGACTAATTTTTTCCGCCGGCAACCCAATGGCAGTCCAGCAAGGAAGAGAGGTAATTACAGCCGCAGTCGTCGGGTTGCTTGTAATCCTCTTCTCTGTTTTTATTCTTAGATTATTTGGGATTGGGGTCTTGGGTTTACCAATTGGTTAATTTATGGCTATTTTTTGCGACGCACCAGAGGCAACAGGAAGCGCTGGAAGTGGCTGTATAGTCGATCCCCTGAGGGGTCGGTTTGGTAGTTTGGGGGAACTTCTAACTGCCCTTCTTCCCTTTATCTACGCGCTGGCCGCAATGGTCGCCTTACTTTTTCTGGTGTGGGGAGGAATTCGCTATTTAACTTCCAGGGGGGATGAAAAACAATTAACTGCCGCGCGCGGCACAATAACAAGCGCTATAATTGGCCTTTTGATTATTCTTTTGGTTGGTGTTATTGCGGGAATTATCGCTACTATTTTCAAAATCGATCTTTTTGGCAGTCTCGTGCCAGCTGCCTATGCAGCCGACACAGTGGATATTGGCTGCGCGGTGAAAATGGCCGGCGGTGTTTGTATCAAAGATGCTTTCCCGAATGTTGGCTCTCTTTTTACAACTGTAGTTAAAGCGGCCTTATTTACGGCGGCTTTTATTTTTCTCGCTATGACTATCTGGGGCGGCTTTCGCTTTATAAACGCCGGCGGAAACAAAGACGAAGTTGATGCCGCCAGGGGAGTATTAAGTACCGCTGTTATTGGAGTCTTGATTGTTGCACTCTCTTTAGCAATAATCGAAGTAATTACTAATTTTGCAGGAGTAGCAAGTATTTTCTAAGATGGATATTTTTAAACCCGCGCTGGCAGCATCTTCTAGCGCAGACGCATCGGGGTGGCTTGGTAAAATTGGCATAAAACTGCCTGATCTTGGGGGCTTGGTAGCCAGCGCGCTAAAAATCGCTTTTTTCCTTGCGGCTCTTTTTTTCCTCATCCAATTTATTATCGGTGGCTTTTCCTGGATAGCTGCTGGTGGGGATCAAAAAGCCCTCGATCAGGCCCGTTCGCGCTTGACTAATGCGGTTATTGGTTTATTAATTGTCGTCGCTGCCTTTGGGGTCATTTATATTATCTTAAGCGCTTTACATATAAATATCTTTTCCGGTGAAACTATAATTATCGGAAAATAAAGCACCCGGTTGCATAAAAGGCTTTCTATGCTTTATAATTTTAAAAGGAGGTGAAATTTTGGTTCCTATGAAAAAATTACTCGGATCAGCAGGTCTTTCTGCCGCCCTCTTAGCTATTGCGGCTTCGCCGGCGTTGGCGCAAACAGAGTTTAAATTTACAGCCCCTGCAAACATACCAAGTTTAGGGGAGATGCTATCCAATATACTGGTGTTGCTATTTTTCTTCGCCGCTCTCTTGGCTTTTGTCTTCATTGTTATCGGCGGTATCCAGTGGATAACTGCCGGTGGAGATAAGCAAGCCGCAGCCTCGGCAAGAGACCGAATCACAGCTGCAGTAATTGGTCTTGTTATCGTTGTAGCCGCTTTTGCGATTACAGTACTTATCACATCTGCTCTGCATATTAATATCTTTGCACCGGAGGGAATTAAACTTCCTGGCGGAGACAGTGTATTCAAGTAGGCTATCACGAAATAAAAGTGTTAAGCCAATTTAAAAAATTACTCTTTAAATTTCCTATTCTGTTATTTCTTTATTGCTTTATTTTAAAGCTAGGGGTAGCTTATGCTGGAAATGAGGACCTTGACCTCAACCCTTCCCCAGTAACCGACCTCGTAAAAATTTTCGAAAACGCACTTTCTGCGGTAATAATACTTGGGGGCCTTGCTTCTTTTGTAATGATTATTGTTTCGGGCTTTAAATTTATCGCCGCTCAAGGAGATCCAAAGGCTCTTATGTCTGCTCGCTCGTCTCTACTTTGGGCAATTGCTGGGGTCGCTTTTATTATAATCGCGTGGCTTGTTCTTCAGTTTATAGCTAACTTCACAGGGGTAAATGTAACAATCTTCCGGTTAAATTTCAATCTTGAGTAGTTATTAACTAACCTTCCTATTGATTTTTCCAAGGAATCTTTAATTTTTTGCTCCTAATATACCCGATCAATTAAACATTCTACGGCTCTTCTACGGCTTTTCCCACAGGCAGGTAGACTATGTGTATTTGTTTTTCCGGGTCTGTCAAACCGTACGACCGGAGCCAATTCAGGGCCGCGTCTCTGTAAACGTCCATTGGTTTGTTGTCTATAGTTATAAAAAATTTGTCTGTTGATGGCCAATAAGTAATTTTAAAATGATTTCCTGTGTATGGCAACTTTTCTTTTATCTTTTGAACCACTCCCGTTGGGGTCTTACTGCTACCAGTCGTAAAATACCACTCATAAATAAGCTTGTTGTCGAGCTTTACACTAATCGTATATTTTGTTCCTTGAAGAAGAGTTTCTTCCGGTGTAACGACTGCAACAGTCGTTCCAGGAGAAAGTTCCGACCGAAATTTAAAGTCTGGCTTTGTTCCAACTTTCACATCCATATCCTTGACTGGTCGATCAAAAAAGATGTTTATTGTTGGTGCTGTTGAAACACCTTCCTGTTTTGGCAAAGGCTCCACTCTCGACACTAGCAAAGACGCTTTAGCTGCCTTCAGATCCCCTACATCAAGTGCATTGGTTTTTTCGGTTTCTTTTTTGGGGGGTGTAAGAGTTGTAATGAGTAGGAAAGCTATCGCTGCTATCGAAAAGACAAAAAGCCAAAATTTTTTATCTTTTAATAACTCATTTAGTTTTTCCAGTTTCATGGGTGGCAATTTACTCCTTTATAACTTGTTGAAACCTCATCTCCTACGTTAAAACTGGGGTTTGGCAATAAATTTCTAAATTCTTGCTCGGGCAGCACTTCGTTCTCCTCATCCCTTATCATATAATGAAGGTGGTTTACGCCGTGTGTATCTCCAGTTGCTCCCATCAATCCTAGAAATTCTCCCTCTGGGACAAAAGTATAGTTCTCTGCCGATTGAATGCAGGAGGAATAGGATTTAAGATGCACATAGTAAGTAATGTAGCTGCTTCCTGTTATTGCTACATAAATTCCGCCATATTCATCAGTATCCTTTAATAGAAGCCCCCCATTAGTTGAAAATATTGGGGTACCTTCATCGTTGTTTATATCTACTGCCGAAGCCTGATCACCGTAATGAGTACCTGATGGATTATACGGCCCTTGAGTAATTTGCCCACTAGTTGGCCAATTACCTCCTATACCACCAGGTGTGCCTGTGCCTGTATCTGATACCGCTAAATAAACCTCCCAGATTTTGTCGCAATAAGTCATGCTCCCAAACCTCTCTATTGGCTTGTCACAATCTCCATAATAAGCTGTCCCTGCCTTTTCTATCTCATCCTCCTTTTCCCAGGCATCGTCGCTATCATTATAATCGTATTTTGTAAATTGGGCCCGATCGCACTCGTCAGAAGGCGCTCCACTATCACATTTTAACTTCCAAGCCGCGCCATAAATCGCGTTGCGGATATTACGGACATCTGGGTTGGGCGAATAAGTAGTTACCCCTGCTTCAACTACAGCTGTCTTATATGTGCACCACGCGCAAGGAGGGTCAGTAACATCTCCACAATCTAGATCGCTTGGTCGAAAACCATAGTCCTCCATATAGTCTACTGACATTTGCATTGGCCCAATGGCCGAACATCCATTAGGCTCTCTATTTTCAGGATCTATCCCTTCACCGTTTATACCATTTGGGCTACCGGTATAGACGTCTTTGCTATAATCATCGATCTCTTCATCCGAATAGCCAAAGATGTGGGGACCTTCAATCACAGCGATCCCAACAAGAACCCCCGCCGGCACTTTAGCCCAAGCACCAGCTGCTTCGAAAAGACTTTTTAGTTTTGCTGAGCAGGTATCTTCTTCCCCTTCCTCTGGTGGTTCTTCTCCCAACGCCAGTTTACAGTACCCCGGAACTAAATTGTTGCCGCCGGTTATTGGTACGGCTGCTTCTGCGCTTCCCACGGCTCCCCCAGCCCCACCTCCAAACAAAACAACCACAATAATCACCGCCATTATTACTACTGAAGCGATTAACACTAAACCCCCTAGAAAACTTCCTATCCCCGCCCCAGCTATTGCGATGGCGGCTCTAGTTCCAACTTGTTTTATTAACTGCTCCTGAGCAGCACTACCCCGGGCCTGCTGAGCTATGTTAGTAAGATCACTTAGGGATGGGCCTTGTTTTTGTTCTTCTTCTTCTTGTGGCATTGATAGGTCCTTTACTTCTATTGTAATTTTTTAAACTCTAACACGCAACCACCACCCTTTCTTGACTTAGTAACTTTAAATGAATTAAAATTTATCTAGAACTATGTTCCTGCCCAAAAAATTTGTACTTACATTGGTAGCCGCGATTTCTGCCTTTTTTTTGTTTGGCGCGCCTGTTTTTGCGCTTGAGCAATCAATCACTTCTACAACCCCTAGTGCAACTACCTCTGTAGGAGGCGGGCAAGTTATGGGTTGGCAGAGTGCTGTTGGTGATTTTTTTGGAGATGTCGCGGGGGGTATGATGAGTACCGCGACGAAACTCATGGGTCAAGCTCTAGATACGGCATTAGACCACTTTTTAATTAAGGGTGCAACTGGGTGCTTATCCTCCGACAAGGGTTGCCAGCAGGAACAAGTTCAGGAGGTTATGAATGGAACGCCGATTGAAAAAATGAGCAATCCGGGTTTTCTTCATGTTTTAGCTTCCGGTGGGGACCAGCTTATGACTATGCCAATACCAATAGATACCGGTACCTATTTCGCCTCGATTAACCCTTTTAAACAGGCGCAGGCTGCTGACACTGGTTTTGATGAACTTCAAAGATCGACCGGATTATTGCGCCTTTGGGTAGTCTTGAGAAACTCTGCCTATGCCCTGTCTGTACTTGTCCTTGTAGTCATTGGCTTTATGATCATGCTTCGGGTGCCGCTTGATCCACGCACAGTGGTTACGGCGCAGAGTGCAATCCCAAGGATAATTATTGCCCTTATTTTAATTACGTTTAGTTTTGCGATCGCCGGCCTGTTTCTTGACTTTGGCAGGCTAGCGGTCCAATCGGTTCATTGGGTATATGGCCAAGTTGGTATTAGTTGGGGCGGAGCCTTGTTGAAGCTTATCGGGGTAATTGTTTTTGGTAGCGCATCAATTGGAGCTATCATGGGGTTTGGCCTGCCGGGATTTATTCTTGGAGCGGTAATCGGCGTCATAATCGTTGGGGCGGTCCTTCTGTATCTTTATTTCAAAATGATTTCTCGGTTTGCCCAATTCGTCGTTCTCTCTATATTCGCGCCAATGGTTTTCTTATATGCCGCTGTTCCCGGACAAACAAGCGCTGCTACAAATTGGTTCAAGCGTCAGCTCTCCAATATTCTCGCCACACCGGCCATACTTTTCATGGTCGCCCTAGCTCTTGTTGTAATTAATACCGGTATCCCTAACCCCCTGTATCGTGGTAACCCTTTTAATCTAGCCGATAGCTTTACTCCATTTTTAGTCGCGTTTGGTATCTTGTTTGCCGCGACACGTGCTCCGGAAATAGTCGATGATTTACTTGGTCTAAAGAAAGCGCCCGGAGCTAACGCAGGGTTGACTGGCGCTACACTTATGGGTGGTCTAACCACAGCAACTAGAAATAAAGAACTCATAAAGGGTGTTGGATCGCGACTTGCCGGCGGACCGCTTGGAAAGGCGGCTGGTGCCGCCGCTGCACCCCTTCGGGCTGGCGCAAATAAGCTCACAGGTGGTTACTTCGACCGAAGAGCAGAAAGGGCTAGAGATGACAGAGCTCTTAAGCTGGCAAAGGCGAGTTATGATGAGCAACAAAGAAGAGATCGAGGAACGGAACTTTTAAAACAACAGGGTTATATTAAAGGAGAAAAGGGAGAGCAGGGAGAACAAGGAGAGCAGGGAGAACAAGGAGTCTCACTTATCAATCCTGGGCCTCAATACCCTGCAAAGCCAGCGGGAGGTGGGACAAGCCAGGAGGATCAAAATCAAAATACATAGCAAAATGGGGTCACTTCTCGCATTACTGCTTAAAGCAACCCCATGTGTGATCACCTCCTTTACACTGCTGGCACTACAAGTGGGCTACCGTTTCCCCTAGGCACCCACTTCCTGCCATAATACTGCCCTTGCTCCAAGAGATAGGGAATTGTTCCCCCAACTATCTTTATCTCCTCGTTGGTCCATCTACCCTCAATGTCTAAGAGAACCTTCTCGGGACTCGTTCTCCCAAAATTGAGAGCTGCGGCTCCAAGCAACGGCTGGACAACTTCCTTCGCAACCGTCTGTATATCCTCCCACTCTTCAAACGTACCGTCCATGATCTTCCCTGCGATCAAACCCTGTGCCTTTTCCGGGCTCTGCTGGTAGTAGTTGAAGCCAAGGACCTTGGCCAAGCGGCTCTGAGCTAGGAAACTAGCCGATTGTTTAGGGAGCCTGATCACATGGAATCTCTTTGCTTGCTGTACCTTTGGATCGTGGATGCTTAGCCCCCGACGATATGCCCCTTCCAGCAAACGAAGCGCCATTGGAAGGCTGGCTTGCTTAAGCTCGCCATCATTGCCATTGGCCAACTCTATCAGCACAGCATCTGCGAAATCGTCGGCTACCTCAAGCCTTTTTGCAGCGAAGTTGCGCCAGTCCGGCCGACCATCTCCCTCAAGCCATGGCTGTCCTGCCAAATCCGCTCGGTATCCTTTACGGAGATCGGTTTCCCCCATGTCCTCATTTTCTTGGGCTTGCCTATCTATCAGGGCTTGCTTAGGAGCGAGTGGCTGTCTATTCCACATGAGTAACAGCATATTCCCAAATTGGGTGTAGCTGGGTCTAGCTGGGTCGTTGCTGGTCCAGCGACTAAACCGGACATTTTCTTCCGACCCAAAAGCCATGGGCGAGCGGAATCTCTGGTTCGTTTTATCCACGAGGGACATGAATACAATCCCATCGTAGGTTTCCCACAGCCATTTGGGATCGTCCGTAGCCAGGTCTATTTTCTGGAGGGCCCAGAGGAACTCGTTGGGGTAGTTCATTACCTTCGCCAAATCTCTGTCCACCCCAGTTGCACCTCGGGGTGGAAGAACCCCCCAAATCGCTTGGCCGCAATAGCTCCAGATCATCTCCAAACCCGACTGAAAAGCCAAGTGAGCATCAAAGATCTCCCTAGCTAGGGAGTTTCCGTGGTCTCTTTCCTCAAAGGGATCCTTCATCATCCAGTAGGGACCGAGGATCCTTTCTCTCACAGCCTGGATCGTCTCTTCCTCCGTCGGCGCTCTGTTGTCGTGGCCTTCTTTCCACCCCGCTAACCAGCGCGGACCGAGATACTCTAACCGCTCCTCTTGGCTCCTTCCGCTCACCTCTTCGGCGAGCTTGTAGAGCCGCATGAAACGATCGTTGTACTTCCACTCAAGTGGCGGCCGTGGCCCTCCAGCGTCATTGTCGCACGCTTGGGCGTTCACTGCTTCAGTAAGGCCTCCCTGACCACGCTTTGTACGCATGCTCCTCGCCATCTGCCAGGCTCTAATGATTCGGACGATGTCGCGCAAGACCTCGAAAGGCGCGGCGAACATCTTCATTGCCTCCCAATTCAACCCATCCGGGGTAAGGACCGGAGGCTCAATCAGGTGGAAGTAAAAGCCAACCAGTGTCCATAGCTTGTCGGCCTTTTGCTCCCAGGTAACGGCTTGTATGTTCCAGACTGATTGCCAGATCTTCCTGAGCTGGTTTAGCTCCGTTAGGTTCATCCAGTCGTATTCCTCATTGAGAAGATTCTCGAAGCCGCCCTGAACAGGAAGACAACTTAGGGCAGCCCTGACCGGATCAACCTCTAGGGCATCGAAGTCTGCTTCTGGGCCCGCCCCACTCTCTTGGAACTTTGTTCGTTCCTGTTCCTTTATCTTCTGCAGGCCTTCGTAGACCTGCCGAGCAGTAACAAACTCCAATGCCACCTCAAGGTGAACGCGGTAGTAAAGCGCCCCCTCGGTTTCCAGCCAGCCGGGTACGCAAAGCTTGCCCCCTATTTTCATAAATGGCAGGGGCGGTGGAACATCCTCAGTCTCTGGATCGTACCGCTCTTTGATTAGAGAGGGGTCCCGAAGAGCTCTGAGGAGGTCGAAATCCAAAGAGTCCCCTGTGACTGGATTGGCGTAGCCTCTGTAGCAGTAGGGGACATACGTCTTCTCCTTAGGCCGCCTTTCCACGCTAGCAGGGTCTCTGCGGTAGTCCTCGATTAGCTTCCACCTCCTCTCCAACTCCTCGTTGTACCGCTTTTCCAACCGGGCCTTTGGCACCATGTGGAACGGTTGGCGAGGGCTTTGGGAGTAGGCCTCTTCTATAATCGGGGTCAGGACCCAGTAGCGAACTCGCTGAATTTCACCTAGGAATTTGTAGGTTTCGTCTCCGAGAGAGAACGTGTGGAATTTTCTATATGCCTTTCTCTCCCTACTGCCCTCCTCTCCACTCTGGAGACGTTTTTCGTAGTGCTCCCCCCATCTCTCCTGATGGGTAGCGAAGGCCCCCCTCATTCCCTCTGGCAAGTGGCCCAAGAACATCGGCTCGCCCTTCACCATACGGTAGATGTTGCCTTTATCATCCAGAAGGACGTGGGCTTTTTTTCCCTTCTTAGGCGACCACTCAAGGTCCAGCCTTTTGTACAAACTTTCCAGATCCTGTGGCTTCGTGGTCCTCCACATCCATACCGGCACGTAGATTCGGATCCCCTTCTGTGAGAAGAACTCCAGTAGCCTGTCGATTATCCTTGTCGTTATGGCTTGAAGTAGTGCCCACTCAGAGCTGAAGGGAAACCTTCTGCCTCCCGCATAGTCTTCGTCCTGCAACCAAGTCCTGTCGGTTACCCGAACACCGCTTGTGGCAGCTTGTTCCTCTTCCTCTTCTTGAAAGTCCGTGTCGTTCATCATTGTCATTTGTCGTTCTCCTTGGTGTGTTTTAATGCCGCTTTCGCAGCTTCTTTAAGTGGTTGTATTCAAACTCCGCTTGACGCGATGCGTCTGCGGAAGGGAATTGAATCAAACCCACTTGGTGAAGCGCAAAAAGCAGCTCACACCAAGGGGTGTCTACCCGCCGGCCGGCGGGCAAGCATCCCTTGGTGTTTTTCACCAAGAAGCTATACCGAATTAAGAATTTATAATTCAGAATGCAGAATTTCTCCTTCTTTATTTTCGAATATTTACTTTTTAAAGTTCTACAAAAAGATAAGCGGGCTCTAGGTATTTCCCAGAGCCCGCTTCACCACCAGCCACCGGCTGATGTCTCGCCATTACGGCGAGATCTGCTCTGGGCTTTTCTCAATGATTAATTTGAAGCTAAATTTCATTTTAAATTTCCTCGTGCTTATTCTAGCACAAATCGTTGAGTTTGTCAAACCTATAGTCACTCGACTACATCTCGCGCCTGTTTCTCTGCGAGATATAATACGCAAGTATTACCTGCCCGACGCTAAAGCTTTGGCAGGCGGGCATTCTGCGTATTGTTTCCTTGCAGGATATAATAATCCGTCTCCTTTACTTTATTTTTGATCTATTTTGAACTGGTTGCTTTTACCAACCAAATAGTCAATAATAGTGGGCGAAGAAGAGGGACGATATTACAGTAAGCAGAAAGCAGTAAGCAGTAAGCGGGTTGGAACTAAAAATCAACTTTGCTAGCTGCTACAAGTTTTCTACAAAGTGCCTCGGCAGAGAGCAGAAAGCAGATGCCCAACAGTTCGAGTTTCGAAAAAATAAAGGCTTGGCAAAAAGGTCATCTATTAGCCTTGGAGGTTTACAAAGTTACCAAGTCGTTTCCGCGGGAAGAGGCTTTCGGTCTAACATCTCAGTTACAACGTGCTGCAATATCCGTCCCCACCAACATAGCAGAAGGTTACGCAAGACAAAATAATAAGGTCTTTGGAACATTTTTAGATACGGCTTACGCGTCGCTAGTTGAAATTAAGTATTTATTAAAGTTTTCTGCAGAGGTTGGTTATATTTCGAAACAAAATTTTATTAAATTAGAATCTTTAGCTGACGAGGTCGGCAAGGTTCTTTGGAAATTTATGAAGGAGGTAAAATCAGTAAGCAGTAATCGGTAAGCCTAATTGGAAAGCAGAAAGCAAACGCTAATTGTTATCTGCTAACTAACGGGTGCTAACTGTTCAACTGCTAACTGCTAACTGACTGTGCAGCAGCATCCTGTACCGCAAAACATAACTGGCTTTGAGTTTAAACTGATTGGCTTTCTGACTATAAAGCAGTTTGCTTATTTGGCGGGGGCTTCTATCCTCTCTTTTGCTTGCTATTTTATATTGCCCGGCCTTTTGCGTTGGATGATTATCTTACCAGTTATGGCGGCGGGAAGTGCTTTTGCCTTTCTGTCCCTAAACGGTATGTCTTTCGACAAATGGATCATTGCCTTTATCCGATTGATAAGCAACCCCCAGATAAGAGTTTGGAGAAAAACACCTAAGGTTATTAGCTTTCTAGCCCCAGAATTTTCCTACTATTTACGCCGAGGAGTAGAAGCGGCACAACCCACTCAAGCACCAAGCAAAGATCGTCTTAAACTCTTTGTTAGCCAACTTCAGGAACAAAAGCCAGAGGATCAGTTGGACGTTTTTGAAAAAAGCCGGCTCTCAAAGTTAAATTTTGCTGCCCGAGAGACTCCCCAAACACCTATACCGGACCAGGAAGGAGTGGCCCCTTAGATGACTGATATAACTGTCCCTCTAACAAGGGTCGGTAACCTTACTTCTGATCTACCGGAAAAAGCACCACCCTACCCAGGGGAAGCCCTCGCGGGAAGGTCTCCAAAGAGATTAGTCGAGGAGCAAAAAACAGGAGACTTGAAACTAGCATCCGCAACGCCTTTTAAACCAGTCGCTTCGATAAATTATCCGGAGAAAAATATTTACGTCGCGCCGCTTAATAATGTTCAGCCTAGCCGTGGCTTGAACCCAGTTGGTAGCCGAGGAGTGGTTTCCTTACCTATTCAGGGCGAGAGGGTTTTTGAAATCGAGGACGCAATCAGAAAGCCTGTTGAAGCACGTATCGAAAAACTTTTATCCCAATACGAGTCTCCACCCGTGGAGCAGGTAAAACCTCTACTCCCCCCACAAGGGCCTCCTCCTGTAGGAACGGGGGAAACAACTGAGCAAGCTAAGACGGAGCTAGAGAACATTAAAGAGGCGGTTCGCAACGAGCTGCTAAAAAAGGGCGGCAAAGATCAAACCTTGACACCGATCCCGTCTGGGACGCCAGCAGCTACTGCCCCAGTGGCTGTTCCTTCAGCTTCGTCGCCGCAAATACAATCCCCACAAACAGCAACGATCCCAGCGGAGCAACAGCCAAGCGCGCCAAGCATTATATCTATACCTACGCCAACAGCGCCCAAGCAGGATGAAACTGAGATCCACAAACGGGTGGAGCCGCCTCAACCAGAACAGATTGTATCGCCACCAACAGAAGCGGCCAAAATTGGGCCTCCTACAACTCAAACCGCCCCCTTGCAGACAACTCCACCACCAGGCGAATCGGCGACAAGTAAGCTTTTTTCGGAGGCGGAAAAATTGCAAACTGAGCTAGCTAATTTACAAAAGGAAGTTTCGGAACAAAAGTTGGGGGGAAAAGGCGAGGGAACCGCGCAAGTCGGCGCCCCTACAACCCCCTCTTCTATTCCTGTTTCTATGCCTGTTCCCAATATTGTTGTTGCTCCTACTCCTCCCCAACCTACCCCTGTAACTACCCCTCCGGCTCAAAAATCTGCTCAAGATGAACAGATTAGGAGGCTAGTTACTGAGAGGTCGGAGCTACTTAAGCAAATTAATGATCTTAGCAGCAAGCTTCAGGACGAGAAAACCCAAAAACAGACTGCGCAAGAGGATGCAGACTCATTTCGGAAAAAAACCAGCACCTTGGAGAAGGAAAAGGCCGATATTTTAGGGCAAAGCGAGGCTATTAAAGCAGACTTAGTGAAAAACCAGCAGGTCCCTACTTCAACGGAGGGCCTCCCTAAGGAAATAGAAAATCTACGCTCCCGCCTTTTAGTGGCTGAGCAAGCGAAAAAGGTAGACGAAGAAAAAATAAACCAACTAGAAGATTTAATTGCTGGGGCAAAGCAAATACCGCAAGGAAAAGTCGATCTAGTTGAACCGGAAAAAGCTAAGAGTGTAGAAACTTTATCTAAGCAGGGTGTAGTTAAAGTTGTTAAACCCGACCTTGCAGTTGGGAAAATGGCTCCTTCGTTGACAAGCGCCCCCAATGTAATAAATGGCATCGTTCGGGACAAGGGGGGATTGCTTCTTTCAAATGTAATTATAGTCGTAAAGGATAGTACGGGCGACCCGGTAAGGGCCTTGAAGACGAATAAGATTGGTCAGTTTGCAATTTCGACGCCCCTACCAAATGGCACATATATTATGGAGCTAGAATCGACAACTAATAATTTTAATAATATTCAGGTGGAACTCAAAGGCGAGGTATTGCCACCAATAGAGATAAAGGCTACCTAAATGGCTAAACCAAAAAGAATACCACTAACTCAAGAGCATTTGGATATCGAAGATATTCGAGATGATGTTGTTATTCTAAAAAGTGGGACCGCGGCTGCGGTTCTCCAAACAACTGCTATTAATTTTGATTTACTGAGCGAACAGGAGCAAGATTCAGTCATTTTTGCATTTGCGGGCTTACTAAATTCTATAACCTACCCCATTCAAGTGTTGATACGCAGTAAAAGAGTTGATATTTCCAATTACATATTAAGGATCGCCGAGGCAAAGAGGAAAACCCATAATCAAAGCTTGGTCTCCCAAATTGAAAAATACGAAAACTTTATTAAGGATCTCGTATCAAAAAACCAGGTTCTTGACAAGAGATTTTATGTAATAATCCCTTATTTTAATATTGAGCTTTCTCAATTAACTGGGGGTCTGGGATCAATTTTCCACCCAAAGGCCGTCAAAGAGCATAAATGGGCCACTTTGGAAAAAGCGAAGGTAAATTTGGAACCAAAAGTGGAGCACCTCATAAAGCAATTTTCGCGGCTTGGGGTAAAAACTATCCGTTTAACAACCGAGGAGCTAGTTGAACTTTATTATGATCTTTACAATGCTGATATCGCGCGCGAGGAGAAAGCGGCGCTTGGAACCAAAGAATATACGACACCAATAGTTGAGCCAAAAATTACACCCGTAGCAACTCCGCCAGCAGAGGAAGGGGTCAAACAGTAATCCATGACATTTAATATTTTTGGAAAAAAACAAAAAACACAACCAGAAAATCCCAATCTACAAAGTACCCGAGACAAAACCGCGAGATTCCTTGGTACTGGAATGGTTGATGTAAAGGATGTTATTGCACCAGCAGCAATACAGGTCGAGTTTGATCATGTAAAAATCGGCGAAACATATTTTAGAACCCTTTTAGTTGCTGGTTACCCCAGATTTATAGGAGCTAACTGGCTTGCCCCTTTAATCAACTTTGATCACACTCTTGATCTTTCCTTTTTCTACTACCCTGTAGAAACCAGGGGTATTTTAAGCGATCTGAGACGTAAAATAGCAGAAATGGAAGCAACAATCGAATCTGATTTGGAATCTGGTAGGGTCCTTGATCCAGCCATTAGGGCCTCCCTTGAAGATGCCCAAGAGTTGCAGGAGCAGCTGGCTACTGGAATTGAAAGGTTTTTTCAGTTTTCCTTTTATATCAAAATACCCGCAAATAGTTTGGAGGAATTAAATAAAATAACGCGGGAGGTGGAAGCTGTTGCTGGATCCTTGTTGATAATAACTAAACACGCAAGCTTGCAACAAGAGCAGGGATTTCAAAATACCTTACCTTACTTTTCCGACAAATTATTCTCAATTAGAAACATGGATACAATAAGTCTTGCCACAACCTTCCCCTTTACAAGTTCCGAATTAACGGCAGACGAGGGTGTCCTCTACGGAATAAATGAGCATAATGGATCCCTAGTTATTTTTGACCGTTTCTCGCTAGAAAATGCTAACAGTGTTGTTTTTGCAAAATCGGGAGCAGGAAAAAGCTATCTAGTTAAGTTGGAGGCTTTGCGCTCTTTAATGTTTGGTACCGAAATAATCATCATCGACCCTGAAGATGAGTACAAAGATCTAGCGGTGACCATCGGCGGTGAATATATAAAATTCGCCCAAAATCAGCCGGCAAAAATTAACCCATTTGACCTTTCCGGAATCTATGAAGAAGGGGAGAATGAGCTTGGATTAAAGATCTTATCCCTTCACGCTCTTTTTCGAATAATGTTAGGGGAACTTACTCCTACCGAAGATGCCATTCTTGATCGGGCCTTAATAACTACTTATAAACTCAAGGGGGTTACTCCAGATCCTGCAACACAAACTAAAGAACCTCCAATTTTGGCCGATTTATACAATGTGCTGCAGAATATGGCGGAGTCTTCAGCAAGGGAAATGGCGCAAAGGCTGGAAAAATTCATAAAAGGCTCGCTCTCTGGTATTTTTGACCAGCCTAGTACAGTTAACTTGTCCAACTCATTCACAGTTTTCTCCATTAGAGAGCTCGAAGACGAGCTGCGTCCTATTGCTATGTTCATTGTCCTTGATCATATCTGGACTAAGATTAAGAGGGATAGAAAAAAGAGACTTCTTGTAGTGGACGAGGCTTGGTATTTAATGAAATACCAAGATTCTGCTTCATTTATGTATTCTATGGCAAAGAGGGCTCGTAAATACAACTTGGGGGTAACAACTATCACGCAGGATGTTGAGGATTTTTTGAACAGTGACTACGGTAAAGCAATTGTTACGAACTCTTCCATCCAAGTTTTGCTTAAGCAGAGCCCGGCTGCAATTGATAAAATTGTTGAAGTATTTTATTTATCGGCTGGTGAAAAAAATCTTTTACTTTCGTCAGATATTGGTGAGGGGCTGTTCTTTGTAGGCCCCAATCATGTAGCAATTAGGATCCAGGCGTCGCCTGATGAACACATGCTTTTAACACGCGGGCAGCAAACTCCCAAACCCACGGAAGAGCCGCCTAAGGCTCAATAATTTTTCCATCAACCATATTTAATACACGGGCCCGCTTTTTAAATTCCGCTGTTAGAAGATCGAGGCTCGTGGTCGTAATTAATATCTGGCGTGCGCTAATGTGAGTAAGGAGCAGCCCCCTGTTCTTTTCGTCAAGTTCGCTCGTAACATCGTCGAGAAGTATTACCGGAGGCTCGCCGAAAATTCGCGAAAAAAGCTGGGCTTGGGCAAGGTTCAATAAAATTATGGCTTGGCGTTTTTCTGCTCTGGAACCAAAGGGGCCTAAATCTTTCTCCAAAATTGATTGTCCTAACTCTTCCTCTACAACTAGTTTGAGGTCGTCTCTGTGTGGGCCAAAAGTAGTCATTATTAACCGCCGTTCTACACCTCGTTTATTTTTAAGGGCTCGTAAGAACTCTTTCTTACTTAGTCCCTCACTCTCTAGATTAATTGGGACCGTGTATTCAATACGAGCATTTTTTCCTATCGTTCCTTTTGAGATTTTATTTAGAATTCTATTTAAACTGCTTATTTCTTTTTCGCGCTCCTGCCAAAGTTTTATGCCGTACTTGGCAAGAAGCCTATCCCATGTTTCAAGTTGTTCCTCAGTCGCATTTCCACCGGAGATTTTGAGAAGCTTGTTCCGATTAATCAGGGTTTTATTGTAATTAATCAAATTGAAAAGGTAACCTCGATTTATTGTTGCGATTAATTTGTCCAGCCAAACCCTTCTAGCGGCTGGTGGCCCTCCAATTAGTTCTATTTCTCCTGGGTGAAAAAGGACTGTTGCTAGCCTGCCCAAAAGATAAGTAGCTGGCTTTGTTTTATTATTGATTATTATCTTGGTTTCTCCCTCTCGGTAAAGGAATATACGAATACTACCCTTACTAGTCTCACCGAATATCTCAGCGTTACTCTCGTTCCAATTGATCGCCTCGCTTCTTGTTCCATGAAACGGTTTGCCATAAGAGAGCAAATAAACAGCCTCGATGAGGTTTGTTTTCCCCTGACCATTGCCTCCAACAACAATTGTTACTCCGCTACCCAATTGTAGGTCGGAAATATCTAGATTTCGGAAGTTTCTTATGGAAAGGGTTTTCAACATTTAACTTTGCGGGCGGACAGGCATGATTACAAAACTAAGATTCTTTTTGTCCCTGCCGCGGAAGATGGCAGCACTTGTACTTCCACTAAGGGACATCGTCATCTGCTCGTCCTTAATAGCGGAGAGGCTCTCGAGCAGAAACCGCGAATTGAAAGCCAGGGTCATTTTTTCGCCATCAATATTAGCGTGCATCTCTGTCTCGGCATCTCCCACTTGGCTGGTGGCTCCTGTTAATTTAAGCTTTCCTGCGCCAAGCTCAATCTTAACTACATTACCAACATCTCGGGCAAACAAGGCCCCCAATTTTACAGCATTTACCAGCGCTTTCGTGCTAACAGTCACTGTGGAGCAAAAGGCTGTTGGTATTATTTGTTCAAAACTTGGATAGGCTCCTTCTAGGAGTCTGCTTATAATAATTAGGTTTCTAGTCTCAATTTTTGCCTGGTTTTTTTCTTTGTCAACAGATAGTTGCACCGTCTCGTCTTCTTGGTCGGCAACGGCTTTGACGGTTTCCTGAAGGGCTCTTGATGGGATTAATACCTCGAAATCACCAGAGCCTGTTATTTCATTTTTGCCTAGCCTGTAACCGTCCGTAGCGACAAAAACCAATTTACTAGCAGACCCTTTTATAAGTATCCCTGTTAGCACAGGGCGGCCTTCCTCAGCCGCCGCACAGAAAATAACCGAGGATACGGTATTTAAAAAGGTTTGCCTCTCCAATTCTAAGGTGGACGCGGATTCAAATGTAGTAACTTTCGGAAACTCGCTTGGGTTTATTGTGGAAAGGGTTGCTTTGGAGTCGCCCGACTCTAGTAATACGCTATCCTTTACAGTTTTAATGGTGAGCTGCTCGTTTGTGGCGGCCTGACAAAAGTCAACCAAAAGTCTGGCAGGAACGGTAGTTTCTCCATTTTCCTCAATTTTTACACTCATTTGTTTTATGATTGTTGTTTCTAAATTGGTTCCGGTTATTTTAAGCATGCCGGAGTTTGCTTCCAGTAAAAGATTTCCCAATACGGGTAAACTTAAACGTGTTGTTATTGCTTGTGAAACAAGAGACGCTGCCTTTAAAAGTGTTTCTCTGTTAGTGACTAACTTCATTTTTATTACTTAATATTAATAATAGTCGTAGTAATAGAGGCAGAAAAAAGTAAATTTTATACTACAACAAGCAGGGGAAAGGTTTGTGGAAAAACGCAAAAGTTATTAACCACCAAGGGCCTTATCCTTGACCTCTGCAACTATTCTACCAATTTCCCCATCCTTTTCCACTAGGTTTTCCACCTTGCTGACAGAATAAATTACCGTGGTGTGGTCCCTACCCCCTAAAAGAGAGGCGATCTCGTTAAAAGAAAGCCCCACCTCAGTGCGTAGTAAGTACATTGCTACTTGCCGGGGAAAAACACACTCTTTGCCCCTTTTTACGCCCCGTAAGTCCGATAAACTAAGAGAGAAAAACCTAGCTATTTCGGCCAATATTTCTTCCGCGGAGGGCTTCTTTGGGGGATCCAAATTAATTGAGTTTTTTACGAGCTCCTCATTTATAGCTCGTCCAGTAAGCTTTGCAATAGCAAGCAACCGTAGTAATCCACCCTCCAAAGACCGAACGCTTGGGCCTAAACGCTCCGCCATAAAGCGAATTGTGGGAAAATCTATTGAAGCCCCTTCCGAATGCGCCTTTGCCAGCAGAATTGCCTCTCTTAGTTCCAGGTCGGGGGTTTCTATCTTGACTACCATACCACCAGAAAACCTGTTTCTCAACCGCTCATGTAGATTTGAAAGTTGTGCTGGATCACGATCGCAACAAAGAATAATCTGTTTACCACGACCGTGCAGATGATTAAAAGTGTGAAAAAATTCTTCTTGAGTGCTTTCTCTCCCAGCTATAAACTGAATATCATCAATAAGCAAGAGATCCACGGCCCGATATTTGGCCCGAAAATCTACAGTTTGCCGTTTTTGAATAGCTTCAATCATATCGTTGGTAAAAGTCTCGCTTGAGGAATAAATTACCCGGCTAGGGTTTCGGCGAAGAATTACTCCCTGGCCAATCGCCTGCAGGAGGTGGGTCTTTCCCACCCCAACCCCACCGTAGATTAAAAGCGGATTGTAACGCTCAAAGGGGGAGTCGACAACGGCTTTGGCAACAGCGTAAGCAAGTTGATTAGATTGGCCGACGATAAAATCTGCGAACGAATATTTTGGATTTATATTGGAAACAACCAAGGACTCCTTGATTGTTGAGGAAGCAGCGTCCTCAAACAAAGGTATGGCCAGCTCCGGATTTTTCGGCTCCTTCACTTTTGGCGCCTCAAGCCCTTTTGCGGAAACCGTGAAGACTAAGGTCGCAGATGCCCCGGAGATACGCTCAACAATTTCCTTTATTTGCCCTAAGTATCGTTCTTCAATCCATGTTTTATTGTATGGGCTAGAGCAACCAATTTCCACAACACCGTCCTTGAGAGACAATACTCCAGTCTTGCCCTTAAACCAAGTTTGAAAGTTGGCGGCGGACAATGTTAATTGTAATTCAGTTAAAACCGATTCCCAAAGGGATTTTTCATCCATAAGTGCGCATTAAATTAGGCAGGAGACATCAGGAAAAGCTAGCCCTCGAGATTAGGGGCCCTACTATAATAGCAAGCGGGTTTAAGGAGCGGTCAAGATACTAAAAATATAGCAAACTAGATCGCCCACTTTTTATGAGGCTAAAAACTATTTTCGAATTGACAAACCGAGTTTGGGGCCATATACTCTAACAGAAAAATTGAGGACAAATGCCTAAACGAACATATCAGCCAAAGAAATTAAAAAGAAAAAAGAAACACGGTTTCCTATCAAAGATGGCAAATAAAAGTGGTAGGTCAGTTATAAGTAAACGCCGCTTAAAGGGGCGTAGACGGCTCGCGATCTAATTATGCTACCGGAAAAATTTAGATTAAAGATAGGCCAGAGTAATTATCGTAATTGGGTTGGAAAAAAAGAAGTCTACACGCCACTTTTTAAATTGATTTATAGAAAAAAGGTAAGCCGGTCTGATACAAAAATTGGTTTCGTTGTCACTGGAAAAATTGGAAAAGCCACAAAGCGAAATAAAATTCGTAGATGGCTATCCGAAGTGGTTAAAGACAGCATCGAAAGATTCCCAAAAGGAACGGAAGCGGTATTTATAGTTTCAATACCAAAGGAAGAAATTACGTATGAAAAAATTGTTGACTGGGTCGATAAAATTTTACCAAGAATTTATTAGCCTATTTCTTAAACTAGGCTTCCCTGCAGGAAGATGTCGTTATAGGCCAACCTGTTCGGAATACACAAAGAGGGCAATTGAAAAATTCGGGCCATTAAGAGGAGTTGGCCTTGGCCTTAAACGGATTGTTAAATGCAACCCCTTTTCGGTCGGGGGGTTTGATCCCATACCATGATTAATTTTTTTGTTGATATACTACTTGGTTTAAATAGGCTCCTTTTCAACAATCTTGGATTGACTATTATCGTTGTTGGTATTTTATCCAGAGCAGTCTTCCACCCATTTATAATTTCCAGTCTAAGATACAACAAAGCTCTTCGCGATTTAAAACCACAATTAGATAGCATAAAGAAAAAGTACGGTAAAGATATTAGAAAGGTTTCGGAGGAGCAGTCCAAGCTTTTTCGAGCGTCTGGGGTACATCCCGCGGCCGGTGCAATAAGCTGTTTGAGTACCATAACTCAGATAGTCGTTTTTATTATTTTGTACCAAGCTTTAATAAAAGTAATTTCCTCCGGGGTTCAGACGAGCTTCCTTTTATGGAATTTAGCCAACCCAGACGTTTATCATATTCAAGGCGTGCCGATTCCTATACCAGGGCTGTTAGTAATACTTTCAGCATTCGGAACTCTTATCCAATCACAAATGCTTACGCCAGAGACTAAGAAGGCCCCGCCTAAGAAGGGGGAAAAGGGGGATATCTCAGACGATTTAATGGCTTGGCAACAACAAACGATGTTTATATTCCCAATTATAATTTTGTTAATTGGACTCCGATTTCCTGCTGGGCTTGTTTTGTACTGGGCTATTAGCACTCTTTACGGTATAATTCAGCAGTATCAGGCAAGTGGCTTAGGAGGACTAAAATTATGGCTAGCAAGTCTACCGATAAAAAAATAGAAAAGGAAGCCAAGGAAATTTGTTTAAAGACGCTTTCCTTACTTGGGTTTGATTTAACTCCAAAGATAACAAAAGAAGAAGGAGCAATACACATCGATATAGAGGGGGAGGATCTTGGTTTATTGATCGGGCAGCACGGATCTAACCTCGAGAGTCTCCAACTTTTAATTGGAATTGCAATTAATAAGAAAGTATCCAGTGGGAAATGGATACCGGTTCTAATTGATGTTGGGGGGTGGCGTAAACAGCGGGAGGAAGCCATCAAGGCCTTAGTGGAAAGAGCAGCCGAGAAAGTTTCAATGGGCGACTCTAAAGCAGAACTTCCCCCCATGTCCCCCGCCCAAAGGAGAGTAGCGCACATTTTTGTTTCTGAACAAAAAGGGTATGTAAGTGAATCTGTTGGGGTAGGAGAGGATCGAAGAGTAGTTATAAGAAAAGAAAATGGCTGAAAATAATAGAAGCTTAAAGGTTTTTTGTGATGGCGGGGCGCGAGGAAACCCCGGCCCTGGAGCAGCAGCATGTATAATAACCGATCCTGCGGGGAAAAAGCGTTTTTTATGCGGGAAATATTTAAGTTGGGCTACCAACAACCAGGCAGAATACGGGGCGGTAAGACTAGCCCTAAAGGTAATAAAAGAAAACTATAAAAAACGCGTAGATGTAAACTTTTTCTTGGATTCAGACTTAGTCGTTAATCAATTATCCGGATTATTTAAAGTTAAAAACGCGGCCTTGAGGAGTATTTTATTTGAAATAAGGACGATGGAAGTTTCCCTAGGAAAGGTTTATTATAAACGTGTTCCAAGAGAAGAAAACGAGGAAGCAGATCGGCTAGTAAATAAGGTTATTGATGAAAAGAAAGATTTGAGGGAGACTGCTTCTATTTAAAAATGGAAACTGCCACGGAAGGACAAAAACTAGAGTTTAAAAATTTTGAAAACAAGCCGACGGCCTTAGTAGCTGGTGGTGCAGGCTTTTTAGGATCATATCTCTGTGAGGCTTTAATCGCTCAGGGCTTCAACGTACTTTGTGTTGATAATTTAGCACGAAGTTCAAAAAAGAATATTGAAAAGCTTCTCTCCTTTCCCAACTTCTTTTTTTGGGAAGAGGACATAAACCGAGCTGGTTTTACAATCTCACCTAATGTCAAAATAACCCATATTTTTCACCTTGCAAGCGTTGAGGAATACCTGTCCTCAAATAACCTTTCCCTAGAAACTTTATTGGTTAATTCCATCGGGACAAAAAATCTGCTGGACGTAGCTGTTCAAAAAAAAGCAAAATTTATTTTTGTTTCTTCGTCGGAAGTCTTCCGTGGAGCCTTTTCTCAAAAGAACCTATCAATTTACTTTGGAAAGGAAGCTGGTACAACACACCTTACTTTCGGAGAGGCGAAAAGGTTTTCCGAAACCCTAGCCGCCGAGTATTTCAATAAATTCGACCTCCCCGTAGTTATAGTTCGAATTAAAGATCCTTACGGGCCTAAAATGAATCTGTCCTCAGACAATATAGTGTCAAAGTCTATTAGCCAGGCAATTAAAGGAAAGATTGAGATAATAGGAGATGGTTTAAGAGTAGCTAATCCTACCTTTGTTACCGATATAATTTTCGGGATCGTAAAGGCGGCGATTAAGGGCGAGAAGGGAGAGATCTTTAATTTAATTAGTCGAGAAAGATGTACAGAACGAGCCCTCGCGGAGCATTTAAAAAAGCTTTTTGGCGGGGTAGAAGTTGTTTATAAAGAGCAGAAAGAATTAGATCTGCCAGAGTCTCCCCTGATTTTAGACGATGCTCAAGGAAAGCTAAATTGGGATCCAAAGGTCCCGTTGGACGATGGGCTTGTTCAAACAGTTAATTTTTATAAGGTGGGGGGTACCGAAAATAAGGAAGAAAAGAATGTACCGAGTAACCCAATAGTCCCCCCAGTAGAGTTAACTGGGAAAAAAGGATTTGACAAAAACTTTTTAAGGAATTTATTTTTAGGTGCTATTTTGGTGCTGTTTTTATGGGCAACAGCCGTTCCAATTATAACTTCAGCAGCAAGCTACTATTTAGGTAATAAAAATTTCAATAGTGCCCTGGAAGAACTTAAGCAGGATAAAACCGATAATGCAGTAGCTCACGCCGAAAAAGCTGAAAATTTCTACAAACGTAGTCAGGAATCCTTGCAAAATATCTCTTGGCTTCTAACCGCGACCAATTTAAAAGGGACCTTACAGCAAACGAGCAATTACCTTTTCCTAGCGGAGACCCTTTCTAGAGCAGTAAATTTCGAAAGTAAAAGCATAGGCAATATTAACGATGCCTCTAGCGCAGACGGTGAAAAGCTAAAAGAAGATTTAAAAAAAGCCATAGAAAACATCACAGAGGCAGACAAAAATATTGATGTAGCATCCACAATAAGTATTGATGCAAGAAAACTGCCAGCCTTCTTGAATAAAGACTATCAAACGCTTCAGGAAAAAAGGCAGACACTGGAAAGCCTTTCTGAAACAATTAACTCAAATTTAGAAAGCACACAGTGAATTAGGAGTCTAGTGGCTCCTTGCGTAAGAACAAGCCTTTTGTTAAACTAACCCCCGATGGATAAAGAAGTTTTCAAGCAGTTTAAGCAGCATTTCGGAGAGGAATGGTCCTGTAATTGCGGAAGTTCCTTTGAGTCAGAGTGGTTAGAAATTATGGCGCAGACTGATAATTCCCTTCTCGCAAGATATAATTGTCAGGTTTGTGGTGGAGAGCAATTTTTTGCTGTCGGCGTTTCGGCTGGGGACAAACTAAACAAAGAGATAACGGAAGTTCCAATGGCCGCAATTTCGAGCGATGATGCGCTAGATATAAAATCAGAGATTTCCAAATTGACTTTTAAACAAATTAGAGCCTTGGGGCGAAGGAAGGTAATAGCTAAAACATCAATACAGAAACCGACAAGGGGCTAAATTGTTGTATTGACGAGGCCTTTATAATGATTCTTGCATGGAAAAAATAAAAATAACAGTAGAGCCAAGAACGATCTTAGGTAAAAAAATAAAGAAACTTAGAAAAGTTGGTATTTTGCCTGCAAATTTATTTGGAAAAGACATAAAGTCAAAATCAATTCAACTATCAAGTAAGGATTTTAAGAGATCTTATAAAGAGGCAGGCGAAACCGGAATAGTTGAAGTAAAGTTAAAGGACGAAGCCTATTCAGCCTTGATACACGATGTTCAATACGATCCCGTAACAGGCGAAGCAATTCACGCCAATTTTCACAGGGTTAATTTAAAGGAGAAAATTACTGCTAATGTGCCCATTAAGCTTGAGGGAGAATCCCCTGCAGAAAAAACAGGAATTGGGCTTATTTTGCAAACCCTGGACGAACTAGAGATTGAAAGTCTCCCAACGGATATCCCACACGAAATTACTGTTGATATTTCAAATCTTTCTGAAATAGGTCAGACGATTCATGTAAAAGATCTAAAGATTGAAAAGGACAAAATAGAAGTTAAAAATGACCCTGAAGAAGTCGTTGTTTCAGTTCAGACAGCAGAAATGAAGGAGGAGGTTGTTGAAGAAGCCCCAACCCCCGAAGAGGTAGAAGCGATTGAGGAAAAGGGTGAAGAAACTCTTGAGGGTGAAGAGGGGGAAAAGACGGAAGAAAAAGAGAAGGAGAAAGAACAATCCTCAGAACAAAAGACCTAATTACGTGGCCACTGTGCGAGCATTACACTTTTCCCACCGGTGTTTGATAGTTTTTGCCAAAGTTCCTCAGTTATAAAAGGCATGAATGGGTGCAATAATATTAGAGAATTTTCAAGTACGTATTCCAACACTGGCTGACTTTCCTTTCTCCGCAATTTACTTTTTTCTATATAAATGTCTGCAAATTTGTGCCAGACAAAATCGTAGATCTCATCAGAAGCAAGGTGGAGCTGGAGACCTTGTAAATTCTTAGTAACCTTCCCACTTGTTTTATCCAACTCGGTTTTTATCCACTTATCATCTTTGTGAGCGAATCTTAGGTTACCTACAGGATCTTTCGGCTTTAACTCCAAGATGTATCTTGCGATGTTTCTGAGCTTCGTTCCAAAATTCCTGAAGTTTTTTCCTCTAGTATCTAGACTTTCCCTTGAAACCCTGCCATCCCTACCCGGAACAGCATAGGTATAAAGCGCCATTCTTGTTGCATCGGTTCCCCACCGCTCGATTAAATAGCTTGGTTCGATACCGTTTCCCAATGACTTTGAAAATTTACGACCTTGTAAATCTCTCAACATCCCATGAAAAAACATCTGTTTAAAAGGAATCTCCTTCATAAAGTATTTTCCAAGCATAATCATTCTGGCAATCCAAAGAAATTTAATCTCAGGCGCAGTTATCTCAAAATCCCAGGGGAAATAACGTTCAAGCGCTCTAGTTTTTTCAGGCCATCCTAAAGTGGAGAGAGGCCAAAGCCCTGAGGAAAACCAGGTATCTAAAACCTGCTCGTCTTGGGTTAGCTTTGAACCGCCGCATCGAGGACACGTTTCTGGTGGATCGGAAGATACAATTACTTCCCCACACCCCGTGACTTTCCTATTTACGGGCTCAAATTTATAACTGTATATAAAAGCTAGCGTGTTCTCGTTTACATCAAAATTCTTGTTATGTTTTTGTAGAGCCGCAATCAATTCTTCGCGTTTTTGATAAACCGCCCCATAAGCAGGGTCATGTAGTGGCAATTTGCCGACGGCGGTCTCGCTAACAGCAGTGATAGTGCCAAAACCGATGATTTTATTAGTCCCGCTTTGATGAAAGGCAGCTCTGTCTCCGACTTTATACCAGTGGTTCTTTAGGCGGTAGGTTTTGGTTTTCCCGGTGTAAAGTTGAGGCACAACGCCTTCATAAAAACCCAAGGGTCTAGCTAACCCCTTTCCTAAACCACAATACCAAACCGGGATGCGGTGACCCCACCAAAGAGACCTTGAAATACACCAATCGTGGATATTTGATAACCAATCATTGAGAATTTTGGAATACCCCTTAGGTAAAAAATTTATTTCGTTACCACTTATCGCTTTGATTGCCCCCTTAGCTAGATTATTAACTTTAACAAACCACTCCTCCGATACCAGAGGTTCGACAGTGCTTTTACAGCGATCACAAACAGCAACATTGTGAACATAATCCTCTTCCTTAACCAGAATTCCCTTTTCTTTAAGTTCTGGAATCATTGCTGCTCGGGCCTCTTCAACCTTCATTCCAGCAAATTTCCCAGCGACCTCTGTTAATCTACCATTTTTATCTATCACCCGAATTATTGGAAGGTTGTGCCTTTTCCCAATTTCATAATCTTCAAAATCATGGGCTGGGGTAACTTTTACAACACCCGTCCCAAAGTTTGGATCCACTGCCGGATCCGCAATCACCTTCATTTTCTTCGGTCCGGCGAGAGTTTGGATTTCAAATTCCTTTCCAACGAAGTCTGTATATCTTTTATCGCCAGGGTTTACAGCCATTGCAGTATCGCCAAACTTTGTTTCCGGGCGAACAGTTGCGAGTGTTAGTGGCCCGTATTTAAGAAAGTAAAGCTTCTCTTTTCTCTCCTCATATTCTAATTCAGCATCCTCTATTGCCGTGTTACATCTCGGACACCACTGCACTATATAAGGCCCTTTGTAGAGTAGCCCTCTGTCCCAATAAGTTTTAAACTCTTCAAAAACCGCCTTAGCTGGACCTGGGTCTAGTGAAAAAACTTCCCTGGACCAGTCGGCCGAAAGCCCCATAAATCGCCATGTTGAAGAAACTCCCTTGTATACCTTGTCTTTAAATTCCCATGCCCTTTTTAACCACTCTTCACGGCCTAGCTTTTCCTTGGAAAGCCCTTGTTTTTTTAGCTCCCTGTTGAAAGTTGCTTCAAACAAAATCCCTGCATGATCAACACCCGGCAAAAGCAAAACATCAAACCCCTGAAGCCGCTTGAATCGGGCAATAGCATCCAAGATCGTATGCTGCATTGCATGGCCGAGATGAAGCCCACCGGTTAAATTAGGTGGTGGTATTAGCAGCGAATAAGGTTTTTTTGGAGAGTTCGGGGCCGCTTTGAAAAGACCTTTTTTCTCCCAAAAAGAGTACCAGCTCGCTTCGGATTGTTTATGGTCATAAACTTTGTCCATTGTGACAAAGTATATAGTAAGTTAAAGACGCTTGCAATCTAGCGACCGGTTTAAATAAAACCGAAAGCAAGGGATATATTAAAAACCAAGTAGGAAAATGTCCGCTCGTTTTGGTAAACTTATATTAATGGATGAAAATCTAAATTTCGATGTCTTAGCTGAGGATAATATTAGAATATTAGCAGTACCAAATGAGAACTTTAAGAAACCGCTATGCGTAATTTTGGTGGGCTATCCAGGGGCAGGAAAAACCCATTTGGTAGAAAGATTAAAACAAAAATTTCCATTTACTGTTCTTTCTGAGGAAGATATGACTAGTTTTTTGTCCCCCCGAGCAACAATATTTAAGCGTGGCGCAGTTGAGGTTTTCAAATTAGCCCTAAAAACCATCGAACACTTATTAAAAAAAGGTAAGTCGTGTATTTATGACGCAAATATTAAAACAAGGGAACAGCGGGATTTAATTAAAAAAGCAGTTGAATTTGCAGGAGGCAACTACCTGTTAGTTTTGGTAAATTACCCAAAGGAAGAATGTTACGAGCGAAGCCAAAAGCAAAACTTTGAAATAAGTAGAGGCGAGGCAAAAGGTTTTATAGTTGATAGGGATTTTTTCGAATTTGAAGTAGCTTCTACACACCTTCCCGCTCCTAATGAGCAACACATAGATTACGACGGGCAAAACGAAGAAGCCCCCCTCCAACTTTACCCAGTATTGGAAGAACGGTTCAAGCAGTCAGAGCAGTATTGATGGGTCGGGTTCCAGTTTGCTCCACGGAACAATTTTATAGTTGAAGTAGGCAGCTGCCGCGACCATAACCCCATTATCAACCGAAAGATTAATCGGCGGAAAGAAGACTGGAATGGAAAGGCTTTTACCAGCCTCTTCTCTAAGTAGTTTGTTTGCGGCCACCCCTCCCCCAAAAACAATACTTTCCGCGGGCAGACTGGCGGAAGCTTTTTTAGCTTTTGTAATTAAAACTTCTACAACTGCTGCTTGAACACTGGCAGCAATATTATTGATATTATCGCTGAGATTCTCCTCACCAATATTACTAACCAAACTAGTAACAGCCGTTTTAAGACCGCTGAATGAAAAATCATAATCAGGGGAGTTGAGTAGAGGCCTTGGAAGATTAAATTTTTGAGAATCACCTTGTATTGCTGCCTTTTCTATCGCAGGGCCGCCAGGATAGCCTAGGCGTAGAAGACGGGCTATTTTATCAAGAGACTCTCCTGCAGCATCGTCCCTGGTACCCCCGAGAGATTTATAATTTCCATGCCCCTGCATATAAACTAATTCCGTATGCCCGCCGGAGACTATAAGAGCAATGAGGGGAAATTTTGGTGGGGTTGTGTTTTCAATCCAGGTAGCATAAATATGAGAAATTAGATGACTCACTGGGATTAGTGGTTTTTTCCATACATAGGAAAGTGTTTTGGCAACTTCAACACCAACAATTAGTGAGCCATGTAGACCGGGACCGAAGGTAACTGCGATTGCATCGATTTGCTTTGAGGGAGGCTCTCCTAATACCTCAGTAACAACTGGAATTATTGTTTTGGTTTGCTCGCGCGCCGCGATCTCTGGTATTATTCCGCCAGACTTAGCGTGCAAAGGTAGGGAAGAAGCAAGGCTGCTGGAGATAACTTTAGTGCCGTTTTCGACAATGGCAACAGCCGTTTCGTCACAGGAAGTTTCTACACCTAGGATTTTCATATTGCTTGCCTGTCCTGAGCCTGTCGAAGGATTTCAATCCCCAAAATTTTCATAAGCTTGGTTACTGCCCATAATGAACTGGCGGTTTTGGGGACCGCTTTCTTCTAGGTGACAATAAATATTGGGCCGCGTCTGCGTCCAGATCAGTAAATTCATCCGCTTCAGCAATTAATTTGTTGGAAGCGCTAGGTTTAAAGGCCATAACTTCAACCCTGTGGCCCTGATTCCTTAAAAATTCCACAGCGTCTTTATAATCACCATCTCCGGAAACAAGAACCATTACATCCAATTTAGAAGAGAGGCGAATCATATCAATCACGACCCCGACATCCCAATCCGCTTTCTTTTGCCCACCGGGAAAAACCTGAATATCCTTTACCTTTACTTCGAAGCCGGCTTTTTGTAGAGCATCAAAAAAAGATTGTTCTAGGGGTTCCTCAGCACGGACAACATAAGCGATCGCTCTAATTAGTTGTCGGCCACCAACAGCGTCTTCTAGTATTTTTCCAAAATTTACTTTAGATCCATAAAGATTTTTGGCCGAATAATACATATTTTGAACATCTACAAAAACCCCAACTCTTTGCGAAATGTTTTTCATTTCAATTCACCACCCTTCGACCAGTAATAATTGAAGAACTGATGCTGTTATGATAACATTTAGAGCAGTTTTTAGCGAGGATCTATGAAAAAAGTTACAAAAGCAATAATCCCCGCGGCTGGTTTCGGAACTCGCTTTTTGCCACAAACAAAGGCAATGCCCAAAGAAATGCTCCCCGTGGTTGATAAGCCGGTTATTCAATATGTCGTTGAAGAGGTAGTAGCCTCTGGGATTTTCGACATTATTATCGTTACCGGGTCATCCAAAAGAGCAATCGAGGACCATTTTGATCGGGCCTATGATTTGGAATTTTTTCTTTCTCAGTCAGGAAAAGGAGATAAATTAGAGGAAATTCGTAAGATTGCCAATATGGCAAATTTTGTTTTTGTAAGTCAGAGGGGGCCATATGGAAATGCTGGGCCAGTTCTTAGTGCAAGCCACCTTATAGCGAAGGACGAACCATTTGCTGTTATTTGGGGAGACGAATTTATTTATGCGGACCCCCCACGCTTAAAGCAGCTGATTGATGTTTTTGAAAAATATCAAAAATCGGCAATTAGCGGAGTGAGAGTCGATAAAAAAGACCTTTCAAAATATGGGATATCAAAAATAGAATCAGTCGAGGATAATGTGTATAAGATATTAGACATCGTCGAGAAACCGACGCTGGAAGAGGCCCCTTCAAATTTAGCGACTCACGGGGCTTATATTTTTACCCCTAGTATGCTCGGTTACCTATCTGACTTGAAACCTGGGAAGGGTGGGGAGCTGTGGCTATCGGAAGCGATCGAGGCACTGCTAAAAAAAGAGTCGGTATACGCTGTAGAAATTAAAAACGGTAGGTATTACGATACTGGGGACAAACTTGGCTACCTAAAGACGATAATTGATTTCTCCATCGATCACCCTGAATTTGGGAATGAAATAAAAGAATATATAAAAGAAAAAGCTAGGGCTTTTTGATCAGACTTGACAAATAAACGGCTACCTTTTAAAATCTTGTCTTGCCCAAGTGCTCTGTTATCTGTACCACCTTTAATAAAAGCTAATAAAGAATTATGAAAAAACAACTAAACATAAAACCACTATCTGGATTCGCTCTTATAGAGCCGGAAGAGGCTGAAGAAGTAACAGCTTCTGGAATTGTTTTACCAGATACTGCAAAGGAGCGTCCTGCACAAGGCACTGTTCTTGCTGTTGGGGCTCCAATTAAGCACCCCGAACATGAAGTGAAAGCAGAATTTAAAGTCGGAGACAGAGTTTTGTATAAAAAATGGGGTGGAGACGAAATTAAGATAGGTGGGAAAGAATACAAACTAGTAAAATTTGAAGACGTGATGGCCGTCATTGAATAAAGAAAGGATTAACAAAATGGCTAAAGAAATTTCGTATTCAGAGGAAGCTAGGCAAAAGCTCCTTGAGGGGGTTAATAAACTGACAAAAGTTGTTGCCACAACTCTCGGGCCGAAGGGGCGTAATATTGCTTTAGACAAAAAATGGGGAGCACCGACAGTCGTTCATGATGGTGTTACCGTTGCTAAGGAAATTGACTTAAAGGATTCATTTGAGAATATGGGTGCTCAGCTAATTAAAGAAGCGGCCTCCAAAACTAACGACGTCTGCGGTGATGGGACTACTACGGCAACAATCTTAGCAGCATCCATAGTTAATGAAGGAATCAAAAACATTACAGCCGGAGCAAATCCAATGATCCTAAAGCGCGGGCTTGAAAAAGGTTCTGACGTTGTAGTTGATGATCTAAAAAAGCTTGCCAAAAAGGTATCAACCAAGGAAGAAACAGAGCAAGTAGCAACGATTTCGGCAGCCGACCCTACAATAGGAAAACTCATAGCAGAGGCATTAGCTAAAGTTGGGAAGGATGGTGTTGTAACCGTTGAAGAATCAAAGGGGTTGGAGACAAATGTTGAGTACAAAGAAGGCATGGAATTTGATCGCGGTTTTGTCTCTGCTTATTTTGTGACAGACGCAGCGAAGATGGAAGCTTCGATCGAAAACCCAAAGATTTTGATCACGGATAAAAAGATTTCTGCAATGGGGGATCTTCTTCCTCTTTTAGAAAAGCTCGTCCAAACAACCAAAGATTTAGTAATTATTGCTGATGATATCGAAGGAGAAGCCCTCGCGACGCTGGTTGTAAATAAACTTAGAGGGACAATTAATGTTTTAGGAATCAAATCCCCTGGGTTTGGAGACCGTAGAAAAGAAATGCTTGAAGACATCGCTGTATTAACCGGTGGGGTAATGCTTTCAGAAGATACGGGAATTAAGTTTGAGTCAGTAACACCAGATATGCTTGGACAAGCAGATAGAGTGACAGCCGATAAGGACAATACAGTAATTGTTGGTGGAAAAGGAGCAAAGAACAAGATTGAGGCGCGAATCACCCAAATTAAAAGCCAAATTGCGAAAACGACAAGCGACTTCGACAAAGAAAAGCTGGAAGAGCGTTTAGCAAAACTTTCCGGTGGGGTGGCGGTGGTAAATGTGGGAGCGGCAACTGAAATTGAAATGAAGGAAAAGAAAGAAAGAGTAAACGACGCAGTCCAGGCCACAAAAGCGGCAATTGAAGAGGGTTTTGTCGTTGGGGGCGAAATTGCACTTCTACACGCATCTAAGTCACTAGAGTCATTGGATCTTGTTGGTGAGGAACAAGTTGGTGTCAAGATACTTAGGGAGGCGTTGTATGAGCCTCTGAGAAAACTGGTTCAAAACGCCGGCGAAGACCCAGGACGTGTTTTAGCGGAGATTGAGCGCCCAGATATAGATATTAAAAACTTTGGGTTTAACGCGTTAACGGGGCAGTTTGAGGATTTAGTAGCTGCAGGAGTAATTGACCCAGTTAAAGTTACAAGAACAGCTCTGCAAAATGCAGTTTCCGTTGCAGTAATGATCTTGACAACAGAAGCCCTTGTGACAGATATTCCAGAAGAAAAGAATCAGCCGGCCGGCGGACCGGGAATGCCTCCAGGTGGAATGGGCGAATATTAGGCAGATATCAGAAAGCAGACAGCAGTAAGCGTTAGAAGTAGGCCTTAGGAACCTCAAAGCCTGTAGTTCTCCACTCGTTTCGGATAATTTTGATCTTCCCATAAATTTTTAACTTGAGAAAAAATGTGAAAACTAGGACAGTCAGGGGAACCTCGGTTTGGAAGTTCCCCTGACGAGTGCGTGAACTAGCTTTTCTTGACTAGCTTGCCGTGCGGTCTCCAGGAGGAAGGCCGGCCTTGTGTTATGACCTCAACCATTCTTGTTGGCCACTCTGTCCCGAATTGTAGGAGACGGCCGAATCCGAGACGTAGGGCCGTAGGTTTGTCTGGAAGCAACAACGGAAGCTCCTCGGGGTTTATTTTCTCACCCTCCCTGTAGAAAGCTGCATGGTGCTTTACTGGGCAGACTAGCAGTACTCTCTTGAGGAAGAAGAATGCGACGAAATGGTCCTCTCTATTGAGGCAGCGGACCAAATAAGTCGCCTCTGGTGCTAAGCCCCAAGGTATGGTTAGTCGCTTAGGATCCGTGGCCGAGTGCTGTTGCCAGGTAAAGACACCCCAGTGCTTCGTATATACCCTCCCCTCACTGTCGATTTTCACCACTTCCATCAGGTCTGGTACCGGAGCGCGGGTGAGCGGGCCGGTCCCAACTAGCGGCGGCTGGCGGATTGGGGGCAGATCGTCCAAATGGAGACAGCCGATAAAGGGCCGCTTCTCTGGCCAGGTTTCCATTCCTTCCACTGCCCCAAAAGGTAGTACCTCTCTTCCAAACAGGATTTCCGAACCCTGCTTGAAAGTTCCAAACGTCGCTCCGTTGTCAGGATTGGGAAAGCCGAATCTACCAGAGGGTGAAACTCGGCAAAACCGGGTTGGAAGGCGCGCTCTTAGACATCTCTGATAGTAAAGACGTTCCATCCATGTCGGGGCTTGACCAAGACTCTGAACAAGTTCCCAGACATCCGACTCCCCCAGTAGCCATAGCCTATAGCGAAGCTCAAGATCTTCATCGGGCATGATCAGTAGGTGTGCGCCACTTGATGTAACCAGGTGAAACGTTAATTTGGCGGGCGGCATGACGTTCCCTCCTTGGATTTGAACTCTCCTTAACTACAATCTCCACTCCAACTGTTAAATATATTAAAACTTTTTTTGTAGCTGTCAAGCGGCTTTTAGCTAAAAAGTACCTTATTAATAAGCGAAGTTGAAAGTTGCAGATAAAACCATATTTATCTAAAATGTTATTGCTATGGGGAAATTTGAGGCTTTGACACCAGAACAAGTAAGACAATTTGAAAAAGAAGCAGTTAAAAGATTTAACCACGAGGAAAACGATCATCCACATGTTGAACCCCAGGTGGGATCACTTGAGCTGGCCCGCTTTAAGGCCGTTTTTCCTTTCCAACTTTTTCCAGACGAGTTGATAGTCGAGGAAAAAAGAGTGATTTGGATTCATCGTTTTGGCCCACGAATGTGCGAGGTAATTACTCTTTTACCCTCCGATATAAATAGAGTCGAAGCTTCCACCGGCCCTCTCTTTGGCCATCTTCATGTCTCTATACCAAGGCACGATATTGAGATTCTTATCGACCGTCTTAAACGAAACGACGCTCTCTTTGCCCGTGATTTAATTGATGGTCTAGCTACAGCAGCCAGACAAAACCTAGCGATAGAAGGCGAAACTGCGCAAGAAAAAGTAGATTTTCTTCTCCGTCTTTCCCACGTGAGTGTCTAAACCTTGACCGAAAAAGCCCTAAATGATATAAAGACACTAACTTGGGCTAGAGCTTAAGTGGCCCCAAATTGGCCCGCACCGTCAGATGGCTGACTGGTGTAAACGGGAAGGCTGGCGCCTCGTTCCCGGCGCGCGTTTACCAGCCCGAACTTGAGTAGCCCAAGTGAGGATGGGGCTGCCGTACTAGCTAATAGCGCGGCAGCCCCTAGAAAATGGAGAGCGATAATGAGATCAATAGAGCCAGTTATATTCTCCAGCGGAGAAGGACGATTCCCAGCGGAGGGTTTGGAGGTTGACTATAATAGGTTCGGATTCAACCCCCTAGTCTACCTCGGGTTCCTAATAGGTATACCAACAAGGTGGATCGATTACGTAATAAAAATCGGTGCCGACAACTTCTACACCGAAGTTAGGATACCGAAAAAGGGTGGTGGGGTGAGGGTTCTTCAAGTACCCCTAGATCCCTTAATGGGTATTCAGAGAAGGATTCTTCGCAAGGTTCTAAGCCAACTAGAGCCCAAGAGCTCCTGCCACGGCTTTGTTACTGGTAGATCGATAATTACCAATGCCCAAGTCCATGTCGGATCAACGCACATGCTTGTCCTCGATCTGGAAAGTGCATTTGATCAAGGCCTGTCTAGTCGAATCTTTAGAGAGCTCTGGGGAGAGAGGGTTGGCGAGAGGAGGCTTGGATTTCTGGTCGCCTCCTTGATAACACAGCTCTGTACAGTATACAGCGGGGATATTGGAGAACGGTACGGGTTTCGGCACCTTCCTCAGGGAGCACCAACCTCACCAGCGCTCTTTAATCTTGCTTGCCGTCCGTTGGATGGAAGACTGGACCACTTCGTATGGAGAATCGGTGGGGTTTACACACGCTATGCGGACAACCTTGCTTTCTCCGTTCCTAGACAACTGACCCCCAAGGAGGAGCATATAATTCGGAAGATAGTAGATGGGAGTGGTTTCAGAGTTAACGATGCCAAAACGAGGTTGATGCGCCAAAGCGGGCACTCGATCCTGCGTCTTCCAGGGGTCGCTATCAACAACGGAAGGATAATACTTCCCAAGAGGAAGAGAAAGCAGCTGCGGGCAGCAATTTACCTAGCCGCCTTGCATGGAGAGACAGATAGGCTTCGGGGACTAATAGGCTTTGTGGAGCAGGTGTACGGCCCCGAAGTCCCAAGACAAATAATCGGTAGTCACTAGTAGCGGGCTCGCTTCCACAAACCGAGCCCGCTCACCGTAGTTAATATCCCATAATAATTATATATTCAAATTTATCTCTGACTTTGAATCAAATTACCCTTGCTTACTTCTTTACAAAAATTAACGAAAACTTTCCACCAAGGCCCTTTTATTTGCTACAATTAAATTGATATATGATTATAAAAAACTTCGATCAGCTTTCAATAAACTCTTTGAGAAACCACGCCTTGCAAATTACAGAAGCAGGTTTCGAGGCAATTGATACGGAAACGGTCATCAAAGAATCAGTGAAATTAACAAATGGAACTCTCCAGATTAAAGATAGGCAATTTGACCTGAAAAAATTTGAGCATATTTACCTAATTGGGGTTGGGAAAGTCGCTTTTGCGGCTGGGAAAGCTTTAGAAAAAATGTTGGGTAATTATATAACCGATGGGATAGTTTTAGATGTTCAAGGTGGAAAATTAAAAAAATTAAAAAGCTTAATTGGTACACACCCCTTGGCTTCCCAAAAAAATGTTTTAGCTACTAAAGAAATAATTTCACTTCTGAAAAAAGCAGGGAGAGAGGATCTAATTTTGGCAGTTATTTCTGGCGGAAGTAGCGCTCTTTTGTGCGCCCCACATAAAATCTCGTACGAAAAAATCGCTGAAATTTTCGAAGTTATGACAGGTACGGGTGCAACTATTGAGGAAATCAATATAGTGAGGAAACATCTTTCCGAAATAAACGGCGGCGATCTTGCGAAGCTGACCTACCCAGCCACCATCATCTCACTGATTTTCTCCGACGTGCCGGGTGATGATTTAGACACAATTGGTTCTGGGCCGACTGTTTTAGATAGTTCAACAACGGCGGATGCGCAAGCACTAATTGAAAAATACAATGTTTTAAAAGAGGCCAAACTTAGCAAGGTTGAGTTTACGGAAACCCCAAAGAATCCTATTTACTTTGAAAAGGTTGCAAATATTATTGTTGTTAACAGTAAACGCGCCGTAGATGCCATGGCTAAGAAGGCGGCAGAGTTAAATTACAAAGTTAGTATTTTTAGCACACAAGTACAAGGAGAAGCTTCGGATGCCGGCCAGAAACTTTTGGCTAGCGCTGAGGATAAGACAGCAGTTTTGGCAGCCGGCGAAACTACAGTTTCAATAAAAGGAGATGGAATCGGGGGGCGTAATCAACACCTTGTTTTATCGGCCCTGAAGCATCTTAAAGAAGATCAAGTTATTATTTCGGCCGACAGCGACGGGGTTGATCACAGCCGGTTTGCCGGTGCAATTGGTGATAAAGAGACTGTTAAAAAAGCGATCGGGAAAAAGATTTCAATAGAAAAATACTTGGATAACTTTGACTCATTTAATTTTTACCGAGTTGTAGAAGACGGTATCGAGACAGGCCCTTTGGAATCCAACGTGTCTGATTTCATGCTGGTTTTATCTGCCTAGAAGCTGACTGTAAGCGTCGAAATTTGACAAACGAATTCTTGGTTGATAAGATTAATTTGTAGATGGAAACACAGACTGCTCCTGCTCGAAATTGGTTTAAACCATCAATATTAATTCTTCTTGTAGTTTTACTTCTAGCCTCCCTAGCTTTAGTTGGGATTTACCTCATTAAAAATGCCAATAAAGAACCTAAAGAAAAAGTTCTCACTGGTCTAACCAGAGATAAAATAACAATTGGCAGTAGTGTTATTGTTTTAGGAGTATTTCCGGAGTCTGCTGCTGAAACTCGGGATATTGATTTTAATAACAATATTTTTGATGGACTGACCCGAGTTATAAATGGCGAGGTAAAGGGGGCTCTAGCGACCAGTTGGACCAACCCAGATAAAACCACCTGGCGCTTTACTTTGCGAAAAGGAGTCAAGTTTCACAACGGCGATCCCTTTACTGCCGCCGATTTAAAATTTAGCATTGATCAGGCTATAGCAAAAGAGTGGCCGGATACCTCGTATTTAATAACAATAAAATCGGTTGAAATCGTGGACAACTTTACAGTAGACATTAAAACAGCTAGCCCCGACCCGGTTCTGCTTGCCAGGTTAGCCAATGTTCCTATTGTTTCCGAAAAACAATACAAAAGTAAAAAGGCAGACGAGCAAGCAGTCGGCACAGGGCCATATAAATTTGTAAGCCTTGATGATAAGGAGGGGGTTTTGGAAGCTAATGAAAGCTGGTATTTAGGTACCCCAAAAGTAAAGAAAGTTGTCTATAAATTCTACCCCGTAGACACAACCGATGAACAAATGGCTCAGGCGCTACGCAGGGACGAGGTTGATCTAATTGTTCTTCAGGAGGAAAAGGTAGTCAACTCCCTTAAAAACGATTTCCAAGTAAAATCGTCGACTGGCCTTGAGATAAGGATTTTGTGGTTGGATGCGGCCAGAGAAAAAAGTCCGTATGTAGACAAAGTTCCAAACCCACTAAAAAACAAACTGGTAAGACAAGCTATTTATAAGGCGATAGATACAAATGAAATAATTAAAGAACAGGGAATTTCTACCGAACCACCCTCACAGTTAGTTACAGAAGGGGTCTTTGGCTACAATCCAAACATAAAAAGACCAAAGAAAAGTCTCGAGGAAGCAAGGAATTTAATGGAGCAAGCAGGAATGACTGGTGGATTTAGTATGACTTTGGATACACCAGAAGGAGTAGTGAAAACCGCCAATGCGATAGCCAAGAATCTTAAAGAGATAAATATTAATGTTAAAGTCAATCCTATAACAAAAGATACAGGATTTGGAAAAGTTACGAGCGGGGATAGTTCTGCTTTTATGTTGAGCTATACAGCGGACATACTTGATTCGGGTGATGTCTTTGCTGATCTTTTGCATACACCCACAAGTAACTTTGGTAGTAGCAACTTTTTTAGCTACAGTAATAGCGAAATAGACAAGCTAGCAGAGGAGGCATCTTCAATCTTCGAACCAAAGAAAAGGTTACCGAAGTTGCAAGAAGCGATGGTAAAGGCCATGGAAGAACTACCGCTCATACCTCTATTTCAACAAAAGACTTTCTGGGTTATTAGAAATAACTTTGATTGGACGCCCACAGCGCTTGGGGTTATTTCTTCTAATGAAATTTCCGGTCGTGAAGTAACTACCAAATAACAGCTCACAAATTTATTTTCCTAGCCCCAGATTTTTGTGTTACACTTAAGCTAGTTGAATGAAACTTCTGCCACAAACATTATTTAAATCAATAAGGGTAAGGTTTGGTGTAATAATTGCAATTCTACTTCTTTTGGTTTTTGCGCTTTCTTCCGGTGTATTAATTATTCGTACTATAAATTCTCAAAATAAGACACTAATTACACAAGCCCGAGCTTTTTCTGAATTGTCCTCTCAACCAATTGGCGATACCTACTCACTTTATTACGGTTCGGGGTACCTAAAATTTACTGAGCTGATTGGGAAAATACTAGCTCTAAACCCTGATATAATCAAAGTACAAATAATTTCGGCAAACGGCGAAATTTTATTCGATTCCACCCAAGTTTCTGCCGATAAGCCTCCCGAAATCAAAAACGAGACAGACAAAGCGGTTATAGAGAAAGTTAAATTAAACGAGGAAAGTGAAATACCAGCCCGTACGGAAGGGTCAAAACCAACCCAAATAATCCAACCCTATTTTGAGGACTTTGGCGCCCACCCTTTTTCAATCCGTTACTTTATTTCTTATGATTCCGTAACCCAAAACATGGCAGCTATCATTACCACCTCAGCCCTGCTTTCGGCGGGGTTTCTTATTGGAGCAATTATTCTAATTTTTATTGTCGTTGGTCGGACTATTATTAATCCGATGGAAACAGTAATCAAAGGGGCCCGTCTAATTCAGGGAGGCGATTTTTCGCACAACATTGAGGTTAAAAATAAGGATGAAATTGGGGATTTAGCAGCGGCAGTAAACCAAATGGCGCAAACACTAAAGAGGAATATTGAATCGCTCCGAGAACTTGATAAATTAAAGGACGAATTTGTCTTCTTAGCCTCTCATAATTTGAGAACGCCAATCACGGTTATAAAAGGCTACATTGGGCTACTTCAAAGAGATAAATCCCTCGGAGCAAAAGCTAAAAATAGGCTTGAAAAAATGCAAGCTAGTACAAAAGAGCTGCAACTACTCGCAGAATCATTGCTTAATTTAGCTTCCTTGGAGTATAAAGATAAGGAACTTTTAATATCGGACGTAGATCTGGTGGAGCTAGTTGAAGAAATAACTGAAGAGTTTGGTAAAGAAGTGGGTGAAAAAAGAATTAGTTATATTTTGGAATTCCCATCAACCCCGCCTTCCAAAATAGCAGCCGACAAAGAGAGAATAAAGCAGGCGTTGGGAAATTTAATTGATAACGCAATTAAATTTAATAGAGACGGGGGGAAGGTAATAATCAAACTAGAAGAAAAAGACAAAGATTTGATCCTCTCAATAGAAGATACTGGTGTTGGAATTTCTAAAGAAGAAAGTGAGCATATTTTTCAGAAGTTCCATCGAGCGACTAGCGTACTCAATTATAACTACGAGGGTATTGGGGTGGGACTCTATATAACTAGGTTGATTATAGAAGCCCATCAAGGTAAAGTCTGGTTCGAATCTAAACTTGGAGAGGGAACCACGTTTTTTGTTAAGCTACCAGTTAAGGCAGAACACTCAGTGGGTTAATGGCAAGACCATCTTTATAGACCTCAAAGTGGAGGTGAGGACCAGTAGTCACACCTGTATCTCCAATAAAACCAATTATTGCATCGCTACCTACGCTTTCCCCGACCCGAACATTAATTCCAGAAAGATGTGCATACTTGGAGTCAAAACCATTTACACTTTGAATAATAATAGTATTGCCAAAACCATGGCTGTTCCAACCAGCAAATACCACCTTTCCCTTGGCGAGAGGCTTTATGGGGGCACCGTGCGGGGCTGTGATATCTATACCCCGGTGGTAAGAAGAGAAGAGGCTCGTTATACCACCGCGAATGGGCCATGTAAAAATAGGGTGTTCTTTAGCAACTACTTGCGTAGATATAGTAAGCTTTTCTATTTTAGGCGTAACTGCAAGCTGGTTTCCAGCCACAACAGTGTCTGGCCTTTGATTAAAGCCAACAAGTAAAAATATTAACCCAAGTACTACGATTGTCCTAAAGGCAAATGTAGGAACAGCTTTTCTAAATGTTTGCCAAAGGAAAAGTACCTCGGTTAAAACACTCAAAGCGTCAATAATAATAGCTTCCGGGGTAAACCAGACGATATTGCCACGCAAGGCACCAGTTCCAGCAGCTGCGTGGGAGAATTGTACATTTCGCAGGGGCAGAGCGCGCCTTGTACCAAAAGGCACATAGGTGGTTCTGTTTAACATAATCCCCGCCAGCAACTGCGTAGCTGTGGGCGGGGTAGAAACAAAAAATCTCCCATATTTTTGGGAGACGCGGCGTATTCTAACAGAAAGGACAAGTAGTGTCAAGTTATAGGGGTGCGTAATTAGAGTTTTTGTAGGTTATATGATATACTTTGGCCTCGTATAAGGCGTGGTGGTCGAGTGGTTAGACACGGGTCTGCAAAACCTGTCACAGCGGTTCGAATCCGCTCCACGCCTCCAAAGCCCGGGCTAATAAATATCCTCTAGTAATTGACATAGTGTTATTTTTCTGGTATAATACAACTTGTTCTTTGAAATATTAGAAAAGTTACAGGTCTCGAAAGGCATCTAGTAACTGGTAATAATTGTATTTGTAACTGTCACTGTTAAAAACCTTGAAGTAAATGCACATTAAAACCAGTTACCAGGTGCCTTTATTGTGCCGCGGAGCTTTATGCGAAGTGGCATTGGTACCAGTACCTTGAAAATTACTCCTTACAAACTCTCCTTCACTTGGGCTCGCTCATATTGTTCTTAAATTTATTTTGAGAACAGTTAGAGCGGCTTGCTCAAGCATTACAATACGAAGGAGGTTGTGACGTGACAGCCCGTCTAGTCAAAGGCGTGTACGGTACGTATCTGGCCCCTTTTGAAGGCCCCTTCGGCCTTCGCTATGGGCAACGCAGGAAGTGGTACATCCACAACAATGCTGGGTGGTACAATTCTGAAGGCGAGAAGTTAGGATGGGGCGATCTCAACATTGAGGATATTCAACGAATCGCTTCGGAGCTCCTGCCCGGCGAGGTGTTCATCATCCTCAGTGAGCAGGACACTTCCTGGCAGCACGACCGAATGGATGCTCCCGGGATCGAGTACTGTGCTTTCAAATGCCACTGTATTATCCTTCCAGGGAAGGTATACAAGGTGGTGGGGCATGAATACGAAACCGCGGACGAGGACGTGGAGGATCAAGGGCTCGCCGTAACCCTAGTTTCTCGCTCTCGTGCAAGGGAGCTTCTCAGCCAGCCTACCAACGCCTAGACAACAGCAAGGAGTAAGCGATGTGTAGTCCAAATCAAGCAGCGATGTTTGAAGAGGCACAAGTACCATCGTAAACTTCTTAAGGAAATCATGGTTCGATAAACTCACCACAAGTTGGTTTTCTTAGGAGAGATCATGAACAACGTGAGTTCGTGGTCTGTAGTCAAGGAGGGAGAGATGAGTACCTTAGAAGCGCAGTTAATGGACGCTACCTTCGATTGGCGTCACCGCATACTACACCACCGTGATGGAACGTGCGGCGCCTCGGCGCGTGACCTGGAGACCGGCTCGCTTTATTGCCCTGCCGAGGCGTCCAGGGCACCGCCTGATCGGATCATCAAGGAGGCGGGCAGGGAGTACACAGAGCCACTCCCTTGCCTCACCAGAATCCTCGTTCGGCTCGCTCGTTTAGATGCCGAAGCGAGGATATTTGCCACCGGCTTCCTCAGCTTCTGCGAGAATGCCGGAGTTCCCAAGGTCGCAGCGGAGGCTATCTGGGAAGCCGCAGTTCAGCAGACCGAGGATTATCTTGCTAGGTCAAAGAGCCTCGACGAGCTTAACGCCGAGTAAGATCGTCCGTCTTCCTAGCGATTACGGACACGGCTACGGTTTGGCGGTTTCGGCAAAGGCATTGCCTTGTCTCTTCCGCCATGTCGTGACGAACGGCAAAAACAAAAAGTTGGTCAGGCAAAACCGTTCTACCTGGCCGTAAAAACAACGGTGCGAAGGCCTCTTGAGGCATGCGTGGGAAGGAGCAGACATATGCAATGTTTGTTTCCTTCCCTTCCCTGAGCAAATCAAGAAATTGGTTTTCTTAGGAGGAGACGCGACCTGAAAGGGTCGTTTTTCTTTTCCGAGGAGTTTGCAAGGCCCGTCCTTGCAGCTTCGACACAACCATTTCCCATTTTAATTCTTTGTGTTAAAATTACTCCGCCATGGAAAAAGTCCAAAAGATCAAGGTTTTAAAATACACCGCCATTTTTGAACCAGATAAAGAAACTGGCGGTTACACTGTAACTATCCCAGCGTTACCTGGCTGTATTTCCGAGGGCGATACTTTTGAAGAGGCGTTAAAAAATATTAAAGAAGCAGCTGAGCTTTACCTGGAAGTTTTGAAAGAAGAGAAAGAGGAAATACCAGTCGAAGAAAACCCCGTCGTGGCGCCAATTGAAGTTAGAGTATGACCAAACTCCCTGCTGTAAAACCAAAGGAACTAGAAAGGGTTTTATTAAAAGCCGGTTTTAAATTTGTCCGTCAAAAGGGAAGCCACAGAATGTACGTCAGAGGAATTTATAAGGTTGTCGTTCCCTACCACAACAAAGATCTAAAGAGTGGCACCCTGAGAAATATCCTTAAGCAAGCCAACCTTCCTCCGACACAATTATCCAAAATTCTTTAGAGTTTTTTGGCGTATTGGGAGGAGATCCAACCTTCTTTTGCGGCCTTTATTTTATACCAGCCAGAAGTATCCTCTAGCAGTTTATATTTTTCCCCGGGGGAGACTTGGCCAATTATTGCATAAGCGGTCCCCGGCCCATTTCGGACATTCAATATTCCGGTTGGTGTTTGGAGTATTTCAACACTAGACGTTGTTGCGGTTGTTTCGGCCGGTTGATAATTTTTTGCTAGATTTTCGAAAGCTTTCTTTGCTGCTCCTGTAGTTTCTTGTCCATCTGCTTTTAAAAAGCCGATTGTAGAGGCTTTGGCGGCCTTAATCTTAGCCTCGGATTTTTTATTCTGAAAGTAGGTTTTACCGTTTTGATCAATTAGCGCGTCAAACCCCATTTGTTTAGTTTTAGCATAGAAAAATACTCCTTCCGCCCAAATCTCAGGTTTGTCAATTAAGGAGGTGTGACTTGCTGATATTGCGATTTCGTAGGAATTAATTTGCCCCTCTTGCAATTTTGCTATCTCAGAAAAAGGATTTTCCGACAAAAATACTTCGACTATCAATCTAGAACCAGATTCGATATTGATTTCCATCTCTCTAGTGTAAAAACCACTTTTTCCAACCCTCAACTTATGAATACCCCGGTTTGGGTCTATTGATACCGCCCCACGCCCCACAAGTTCTCCGTCAAGCCAAATGTCGGATTTAGCCGACGTCGTAATTATGGAAAGACCACCCCCTGCCTGGAAGGAACGAACGTCTCCCGCAGAAAAAGCCCCATTCGGTCCAAAATCGAAGTTTATTGCGGTAATATTTTGGGCCGTCAAGCTGATCTTTTTTGAAAAAACCACCTTTTTATTATCAAGGCTAGATATTTCACTTTCCAGCCGTAGAGTATGGCTCCCCACTCGCAAATTTTTCTTGAGAAGTGGGGTAGTACCGATCAATTTTTCATCCAGAAAAACCTTGCTAGTAAAGTTTGGTGTTTCCACCTTCAATATCGAATTGGAGCTTTTGAAAAATTGAAAAGCCAGCCCAAAGATAATAATTAGGATTATTATTGCGATTAGTGAAAGAAGGATCTTTAGAAACCTCATAAAGCATCTATAAAAATAACACAAAGAAAACGCTTTACACAATAATTTTTAATTCTTGCAGAGTTCTTGCAGCTAGTGTTAAATTGTAGTGTGAGACAATTTTCTGCCATAAAACTAGCGGACGAACTCATCCTTCCTCTTGTAATTATTGTAATGACTAGGTACTTGAGCGTTTTTTTGGCGGCTTTACTGGCCCCATTAAATTTCTCAATTGGAGTTTCTAGCAGCTTTCACACCCTCTTATTTTTGAGTTTTTCTGACAAAAACCAAGCGGTATTAGCTAATTTTATTTCGTGGATGGCTGTTGCTACGGTTTTGGCAATGTATTTTGGCTTTGTCCTTTTTCGGGGCCTCCATACTGCCTCGGAGCAGCTACATCCCAAATATGCGCAGGACCTTCACAAGAGAAATCTTGATTTTCTGGTTATTGACCAAAATGAGACAAGGCATCAAACAATCGGTTGGCTAGCAATCGTGGTGTTGGTATCCTGCCTTATGCTGTATGATTTTTTAAGTGTAGGATTGCCGGCTTTTTCCTTGGGCTACTTCCTTGGGTTAGCAGCCTTGCTAATAGGGATTTCTTATCCGGTCTTTTACAGAGGCAAAAATTGAAGCCCCGTAGGCTAAAAGGTAACGGAGTTGTCTTTAAGTTTTCCAAACGCTCTGCTTGTCACGGGGCGGATTAAATGTTGGATGCGTAGAGGAAAAAGATAACAGAAAAAAACCAAAGAAAAACTGTAAAGAAAAGAGGTTTGTCCGAGATCAAAATTTTTTCAGGAGATTCCCCCTCACTTTTTTCAAAAATGAGATACAAATAACGAAAAACCCCGTAGGCTACGATGGGTATAGTTGCCATCAAAAGTTTTGATGAGGAGAGGGTTTGTGGTAAGACGCTCGCATAAAAGACATTCCCACCAATCTCAGGGGAATTAAAAGTAAATAAGCTATATGTAATCAAAATTGCCGTTGCCATCATAAAAACTAACCCGTCTAAAAGCTGCTGGGGGTAAAACAAAAGTGTTTTTCGGTGCTGACCCCCCTGTTGCTTTGTAAGAAGGGTAAATTCGCTTCTTCTTTTGCCCACACTAAGAAAAAGAGCGAACATCATAGTTGTTATAATAAGCCAAGATGAAAGAGGTGTAAGGACCACAATAGAGCCAGCAAAAATCCGTAGCATAAAAGTAAAGGAAATTGCGATAACATCCAAAATAATAATTTCTTTGAGTATAAATGTGTAAAAAAGCTGAATTACCAAGTAGATTGCGATTAGGGGTACAAGATATGGAGAAATAAAAGTTGAGGAAATCAGAGCAACTGATGCTAGAAATAATGCAACAATTGCAGCTGTTCTGACAGATAGGTTGCCGGCGGCTATTGGACGATCTTTTTTTGAAAAGTGAAGTTTATCCCTGTTCCTATCAGCAATATCATTTATTAGGTACATTGAAGAAGAAGCGGCACAGAAAATTAGAAAGGTATAAAAAACAGGAGTAAATTTACTTAATATAAAAAGCTCCTTGGAGAAAAGAATCGCTGCAAAAACAACTAAGTTTTTAATCCACTGCCTGGGTCTTAAAGAGACAAAGACTTCTAATGTTAAATCTTTAAACATGTATTAATTTGCTCTTACGAAGCCGAGCTAGTGTAATTAGAAAAGCTAATATTACTACTGCGCCTAGAAAAATTGCAAAAAATCTCTCCTGTCGGCTTAGATTTAAGGCCAAAAAAGCAAAAACAATACTTACTAGGTAATAAAAAAGCACCACTTGTCTTTTTGACCAGCCGAGGGATAAAAGTTGATGGTGAAGATGTTCCTTATCACCCCACACAGGCGAGCGACCGCGCAAGATTCTACGTATGACAGCCCAAATACCGTCAATTATGGGAACGATTAGAAGTAGGCCAGTTGTTAGAAGTTTTGCGCCGGATAAAATTGAAAGAGAAGCGATAATCAGACCAGCTAAAGCAGCACCCCCATAACCAGGCATTATTTTTTGAGGATAAAAACTCCAAAATAAAAAACCAAAATAAGCACCAGCAGCAATAAAAGCGAGTACCGCCGGAGCTAACTGACTACCATCCACTCCTAAAAGCCGGCTTGAAGCAAAACCAAGCGCAATTAACCCAATCACTGCGATTCCTGGAAGCTGGCCGTCTACTCCGGAAGACCAATTAAGAGAATTCATAACCCAAATAACCCAAATAAAAGCAAAGATGTCAGCGAGCAGTACAATTGAATGAGGGCCGGCGAAAAAACCAAAAGGGAGAAGCTCGGGAAAGTTAAAGTGATAGATAATATTATCCAACCTAACCTGTCCCCCAAAAGGGTTGGTGAACCAAGTAATACCAACACCAAAACCAACGATTATCCCAGCGGCTAAGACATTGGTTAAAAGCCGAAGGTACGGGTTTAAATCGTATTTATCATCCAACACTCCAACGATAACGATTACAAAGGCAGCTAACAAAATCCCAATAATATGTTTATCAAGTAGCTTTGGCCCCCAAATTAATGAAAATATTACGTAAGAACTTATAACTGCGAAAAACGTTGCTAGTCCACCAGCACGGGGAATAGGACTTTTATGCAGAATAGCTGGATGGATTCTCCAAGGAAAGTCCAAAAATTTAAATTTCTTTGCAAACAAAATTATGATCGGTGTAATCACAAAAGAAACCAAGCCTGCAAATAAAAATAAATCAATGAAAGCCATTTAAGTAGCAACTAAAATTATTTTAAATAATGTATAAAAAAGAATACCACTGATAATAGGACTGACCCAAACAAGAATTGAAGAGAGAATTTTCTCCCTCGATCGGAAATAACTAATCATTAGAAAATTAATAATAATTATTGAGATGTTAATTATTGGTAGTAACCAAATGAAAACAGGACTAGTCAAGCGGGCTTCTCCCCAGTGTCTTGTAAACCAGAGAGGAATAGCCAAAGGAAGTTTATTGTAATATTGGCTGATTAGTAATACAGATAAGAATAAAAACAGGAGACTAAACACCAAACTAATGAAACTACCACTTTTTACTGAATTTCTTAGAGCCGCTTTCATGAATTGCTTTTCTAATTTTTAACTATTTTTTCTGTAACTTTATATTCTAGTCTTTTGCCCAGCAACAATCTAGTATGAGCATCCATTCCTGGTAAGGCAGAAAAGAAAAAGCCAGTGACGGGTAAAAGGAAGTACTGAAGAATTGACAGCGGTAGTAACCTTTTTTTAAAGCCGCTATTTTGGGGTTTCGCGAGAAAGTCAACGATTATTACGAAAATAAAAAATACAGCACAAAAAGTTAAAATAACACTTGAGATTCTTGGCAGGTAAAAACCGACACTGGTGTAGCGGAACGTTGGATTTATAAGTGGGGGTATTGCTGCTCCGAGAGTGATTATCCACCAGTTTACCGGCCAAAGTACGTGCTGCTCTGACGCACGTATAAAACGGACAAGAAAATTTACTAAAGGAACTTCTCTTCGGTGTCTAATAAAATGACTCAACGCATAAGCAACGTCAGTTACTCCCCATGCCCATCGTCTATTTTGAAAATATTGGGCCTTTAGGCTTTCCCAATAATTCTGCCCCTCAGCGGCGTCGGCATACAAAGGTAGGAATATTGATTCTAGATCAACGTTACCATTGTTTGCAAAGAAAGCTTTGAAGAATAAGTGCCAGTCTTCAGGTACTACGTCAACATCCCAAAAGTCGGCTTTTTCTAAGAGCCGCCAACTCAGGGAGTAACTTGAGTAATTAAAATTTGAACCAGGGGTGAGTAGTTGAGCTATACCATTGATCGAGTAGATTGTATGTACAACTTTGATTGGGAGGGGTACGCGCCAAATGTTATTATAAAAAAGAATTGCTGCCTGCCAAAATTTTTGATGGGGAGTATCATTTTTCAAAAATTGATAGGTTAGGACACTAAAATATTTGGGATGAATGGAAACATCCGAATCACAGCTAGTTACTGTAATAAAATCTTTGTCATAACCGGCACTCTCAATATATTTTTTGACTTCCCTAGCCGCAAAAGCCAGGTTTGAAGATTTTCCTGCAACTTCGTTTTCTAATAACGCGTGCTGGGTAATCCAGAAGTCACTAAAGTTCTTCCCAAAACGCTTTCTTAAGCCCTCGGCTTTCTTTAACGAGGCTTCTTCGCGTTTTTCGGTAGCAATACAGACGCTGATTTTTTGAGCAGGAAATTCTTGTTCTGCGAGGAAGGCTAGGGTTCTGGACAAAATTTCTTCAGACTCTTTGTAAGTTGGGATTAAAACAATGTGCCGCATCTTTTCCCAAGGTAGCCCCTCATCTTTCAGTTTTTGCAGCCAATTTTTTCTTGCAACTCCTTGTATTTTAATATACCCCCTTAAGGAGTTAATGCCTAGAAGGGCAGCACGGTAAAAAAAGTAAATGTCGAAGAAAATTATGAAATATGCAAGAGCAAAGGGAGCAAGAAAACTAGCCCAAAATGGAGACGTCAAAAGACCCCATGAAATGACTGGTAGAATTATTTCGAAAACCCGCTTAAATATTTTTTCTCGAGCCTCTTTAGTAAACATAATTATATTTTAAATAAAATTTTCGCGTTTTGAGTTGTAATATTAGTAGCCTCTTCAATGCTCAAGTTTTTAAGTTCTGCGATTTTGGTAGCGACCATTTTAACATAAATTGGTTCATTTCGCTTGCCTCTGTAAGGTTCTGGAGGTAAATAGGGAGCGTCTGTTTCAATCAAAATTTTACCGTTCGGAACATTTTTTGCTATTTCCCTGATTGTATTATTGCCCTTGTAAGTAATATTTCCGCTGAAAGAAATATAAAGACCAAAGTCTAGAAACCTTTTTGCTTGGTTGGCATCTCCGATAAAACAATGCATTACACCTCGAATCGTTCCTTTATACTGGCCGATTTCATTGATAAGTTCATCGTAGGCGTCTCGGCAATGAAAAATAATCGGCAAGTTCCTTTCAATTGCAAGAGTAATCTGTTCGTGGAGCATGCTTGTCTGATCCTTCAACTGTGGTTTTGGATAGTCGTCTAGTTCGTTAGAACGCAAGACGCGAAGTGGCTTATATGTATGAAGGTCCAGACCAATTTCTCCCACAGCGACAACTTTTTCTTCGCCGGCCAGTTTTGTTAATGTTTTAGAGTCCCATTGATTAGGATGGTGGGGATGCACCCCAATAGAAGCGTAAAAGTTGGGGACTTCTTTAGCTAAAGCAACTGCTCCCTTACTAGAATCAATTGCCGCGCCTACATTTATAACTGCTTCAAGTTCCTTGGAATTGCGTTTAACAACGGCGTCTCGATCCTTGTTGTAGTCTTTAAACTGCAAATGAGCATGGGTATCTATTAGGTTCATTTCCTAGGAAAAATACCGCCTTTATAAACAATTTTGTTTTGTCTAAATTGGTCAAAAATCATTTCTGACGTCGCCGGTAGGAACGGTTCGATCAGATAAGCAATCTTTTGGATTTCTATCACCACGTCTTGTAGTAATTTCTTAACCACCTCTTTATCAGATTTCAATTTTTCCCACGGCTTCTCATTTTCTAATAAAGAGTCCAACTCAGAAATACTCTTCCATATAAGATCCAAAACGTCTTTAAAGTAGAATTTTTCAATATATTCTTTGATTCTCTTTTCTCGATCTGTTGAAGGGTTTAGGTAGGGATTTTGAGGTTCAAAAATTAATATCTCGCCAATTTTTTCACCAAGCTTCGCTACTCTTGCGACTAAATTTCCTAAACCATTAGCTAGATCTGAATTGTAGGCATTTTCTAGCTTTTCAATCGAAATATCATTATCGTCTTCAGGACTCGTGTACCTTAAAAGATAGTAACGGACTGCATCAGCCCCATATTTTTTCACAAGTTCAGTCGGTCGGATTATATTTCCAAGTGATTTACTGATTTTTTGCCCATCCAAAGTTAAAAACCCATGTGCATAAATTGTTGAAGGTAATGGATACTCAGCACTTTTTAACATTGCTGGCCAAAGTAGTGCGTGCCAGCGTAGATTATCTTTGCCGATGATGTGAATAATTTTTGTATTTTCGTCCCAAAACCCTTTTTGTTTCCCAGCCGTCAAATAATTGATCAGAGCGTCAAACCAAACATAAATTACCTGGGTCGAGTCGCCTGGTACTTCGATTCCCCAAGGGACTGCTTCTTTTCTTCGGGAAATAGTTATATCTTCAATTTTGTCGACAAAAGCCAAAACCTCGTTCCTTCTGCTTTCAGGTAAAACAAAATTAGGATTATTTTTAATGTGCCCCTTTAAAAAAGGAATGTATTTTTTCCATTCGAAGAAATAATTTTTTTCAGTCACAGGCTCCAACTTAGTTTTAGGATGGATTAGGCAACGCCCGCCTTTTATTTCAGAAGCGGTTTTAAAAGCCTCACAATCGCGGCAATACTGCCCCTTAAAATCTCCTAGATATATATCGTTTTTATTTTTAGCAACTCTATTCCAAAAATCTAAAACAACTTCTATATGATCAGAATCTGTGGTTCGAATAAATCTATCATACGAAATATTCAAGCTATCCTGCTCTTTTTTGTCAGCGTTTGAAATGAAATCAACGAATTCTTCAACGTCTTTACCGGCGGCCTTTGCGGCCTCAAGTGCCTTAGCGCCGTTTTCATCTGTGCCGGTTAAGAAATATACATTTTGTTTGCCGATTGTTTCTCGATAGTAACGCGCAAGGACATCAGCCATGATTTTTTGATACGCATGGCCTATGTGAATTACGTCGTTTACATAATCTATTGCGGTTGTGATTAAAACTTTGTCCATAATTGTATTTTATTCCTCTAGAGCACTTAATTAAATTAGCTGCTTTAGCTTAAGCTAATAGGCGTAGCCTAGGATTAAGCGCAGCATTCGTAAAAGCCAATCTTCGGAGAAGATATTGGCTCTGAGAATGCTATTTTACAGCAAGTGCCCAAGCAAAGCTACCGATTTGAGAAGTACAATTCGATTAAAATAACTATCCCGATTATTAAAGCCGTGTTTAAGAAATTTAAGAAGCTAAAGACTTTTAAAAACTCGATTGCGATAATCAAAAACGAAAACAGAAAAGCTCGTCTCAGGGAGCGAACAAGCCGCCTTTTTGAAGCTATTAACATATCTTGTCCGGGCAATCTCGTTACAAAAACTCCCGATATAAAATAAATTGCTAAAGTAATTGTAAATGTTAGACCTGCGAGAGCAGACAATAAAGCATAAGAAACATTGGTTATAACTATGGCCTCTCCAATTTTTGGTGGGGTAAAGTAAACGATTGAAAAAAAGACCGCCCAAAAAACGACCGCACCGATAGTGATGGGGATTATAAATTTTTTCATTCTTGGTTTAATTTTAAACCTTGGCCGACTTAATTTACAATAAACCTAGAGTTTGCTAAGATAGTTCGGCAAGACTACTATTAAAACTTGGATAAATTTGTTGAAGAGGCGCTCAGAAAAGGAGTCGAAGGATGGATATAAATACTCTAATAATTATTTTAATCGGCGTTGTAATTGTTGGTTTTGTTTTTCTTTTCAGACAATTTCAACTTTTGCAAAAAGAAAAAGATAAAGATAAATCCCAAGAAATTCTCTTAAAGTGGCTTGAGGACATGAGGAGCAGTGTTGATAAAAACACAAGCACTTTGCAAGAGCGGCTCGATGCGGCAAATAAAGCGATAAATGAGCGTCTGGATAAAGCAGCAACTGTCATAGGCTCTGTTGGAAAAGAAGTCGGGCAGATGAGTGAAATTGGGAGAAGTATGAAAGAGTTGCAGGATTTTCTCCGCAGCCCAAAGTTGCGCGGAAATATCGGTGAGCAAGTTTTGCGGGAACTTCTCGGACAATTTTTACCAAAAGAGTCTTTTCACTTGCAATACCGATTTCGTAGCGGCGAGATTGTAGATGCGGCAATAAAAACAGAATCCGGAATCATTCCAATCGATTCAAAATTCCCAATGGAAAATTTTAAAGAGATGATGAAAGCGGAAACTGAAAGCCAGAAAAAGATTTTTGAGAAAGAATTTTCTAAAGATGTACGAAAACACATAGATGATATTGCCAAAAAATATATTTTGCCGGAAGAAGGAACGATCGATTACGCCCTTATGTATATTCCAAGCGAACCTGTTTACTATGAAATAATGTCCAATCTTCCAGAAATTTCAGATTACTCACATAAAAAAAGAGTATTGCCAGTTTCCCCCTCTACATTTTATGCATACATGCGGGCGATCCTGATGAGTTTTGAAGGGAAGAAAATTGAAGAACGCGCCCGGTCAATTCTCTCATCCTTGAGGGCAATAAAAGGCGACAGCGAAAAATTCGGAGAAGTCTTGCGGGTTTTGACAAAACACATCAACGACACCAAGAACACTTCCGATATCGTTAATTCACGATTCAGCAGTTTAAATACAAAGATAGAGGGAGCTGGGGGCTTAAAATCCGGGAAGGAGAAACTTCTCGAAGAACCAGAGGAGATAGGCACCGAAGAAGAATAGAAAGGAGATACCCATGCCAGACTGGGCAATTGCTCTGCTAATCGTAGTGGGGATAGTAGTCGCTATCGGTCTCGTCTTTGTGGGGGGCGTTTTTTGGACCTGGATCTCGCAAATGGACAGGTTCGAAAAGATGCACCCCAGCGGCTATGGCCCTACTGGCACTGGAAAAGGAAAGGAAACAACGGAGGAGGCCAGAGATTGAAGAGAATAATAATCGGAACAGTCGTCGCTATCTGGCTCGTCGGCTTTCTGGCAATGGAAGCCGTACTATACATTTTCGACAGGAAGGTCAAGAGCAAAAAGAGCGGGCGGTCGCTGTCGGATGGGCTTCTGCAGCTTGTCCTTTGCGTCTTCTGGTTCATCTCCTTACGTTTGCTCAACTGGGAGATGATTGGGTAGACATTAAGAGGGAGGAGCCGTCATGAGTCAAGTGCACCTTAACAATCGTGACAATCCTGGTTCCGAGAAGGCGGCTTGGGTATTTCCAGGTCAGGGTTCACAGCAAGTAGGCATGGGCCGCGAACTGTATATTAAGTCGTCGGCTGCGCGTCGCCTTTTCTATGACGCAGACTCTGTCCTAGGGCGCCGCCTCTCAGAGATAATCTTTCAGGGGCCGAGCTACCTGCTTCAACAGACCATAAACGCCCAGCCTGCAATCATGGTTGTCAGCCTTGTCTTTCTAGCCATGGCCCAGGAGCGAAAACTCATGTCATCTCTGGTACCAACCTACGTGGTAGGGCACAGTCTTGGTGAATACACCGCCGCCGTGGCCGCCGAAGCCTTTTCCTTCGAAGACGGCCTCCGTCTAGTGCAAGAACGCGGTTGTCTTATGCAGCAGGCGGGAGAACGGAATCCAGGGGCAATGGCCGCTATCCTCGGTCTCGACGAGGCAGCAGTAGAAGAGCTTTGCCAGGAGACGGGGGCTCAGGTCTGCAACCTGAATGCCCCTGAGCAGATTGTGATCGGGGGCAGTGTCGAAGTGGTGGAAAACGCGATTGGGAGAGCGCGCTCCTACGGAGCGCAGCGTACCATTCGTCTGAACGTCAGCGGCGCTTTTCACACCACCCTTATGGAGTTTGCTGTTGAAGGGATGACAACGGCTCTCGCCCGATCGGAGATTCGCGACCCTCGTGTTCCGATCATTGCTAACAGCAGCGCCGAACCCATCACTACCGCCGCCGCCCTTCGGGGAGAGCTGGCATATCAACTTACCCACCCTGTTCAGTGGCAGCGTTCGGTTAAGTACATGATCGCGAACGGTGTAGCTACTTTCGTTGAGATAGGACCAGGGAACGTGCTTGCCGGTCTTGTTCGTTGCATCGTTCCCGAGGCGATAACCATCAACATTAATGAGGTAGCGCTTACCGGTAGATGACGTTCGCCTTGGTCTGAAACACTGTATCAAGAAAAGGCGGAAATTCGAGGATAATTCTAGGAGGAATTGCCATGAATTCATCTTAGAATGGGGAAGAGGCGCTAATCTTAGGCGTCTCAAGCGGTATGGGAGCCG
>MHCP01000015.1:72835-162841 GCA_001816655.1 Candidatus Woykebacteria bacterium RBG_13_40_15
GCCTTAGCGTCGTCTTACACACGATCGCTTTTGGCACCCTGCTACCTCTCATCGCTACGGGTCCTAAAGGGAGAGTGAGCCAGCGACAAATGGAGATGACGCTTGACGTGATGGCCAACAACCTAGTCTGGTGGACGCGAGACCTCTTCGACGCTGGACTACTACGTCGGGGGAGCCATGTCTTTGCCATGACTAGTGCCGGGTCAACTCGGGTTATCCCAAACTACGCTCCTGTCGCCGCGGCGAAGGCTGTGCTGGAGTCACACGTGCGGGGGCTTGCCGTCGAGCTGCTGGGCGACGGGATTGCTGTCAACGCCATCTGCGCTGGCCTTACCGATACTCCGGCCCTGCACAAGATATCAGGATACGAGCTGCTTCTAGAAGAAGCGAGACGGCAGCACCCCGGTGGCCGGATAACGACGGTCCAAGACGTGGCCGGATTGATTGTGGCACTGAGTAAAGTATCACCGCAGCTGACGGGGCAAAAAATCACTATAGACGGCTGCGAAAGCATAATGGCATAAGCAGGACAAGATAGAGAAAGGGGACGAACAACACCATGCGGAATATAGTTACCGCAATAAGCATCTTCGCTGCAGGGGTTGTTGTCGGAGGAGCATTGGCAACGATCTACCATGCGTGCGTCGTGGTGATCAGCGAAGGTCGTCGCACACCCATAAGGCAAGAGTAGCCAAGCCAAGGGCTGCTAAGAGTAAGCAAATCAACTAGCTAGGATGGAGGTCTAGCGATGAATAAGTTGTTAGGATTACTGGTTGTCATCACTGGGATAGTGGTGGTCGTGTGGCTTGTGAAGTTCGCGGAAGACGCTGGCTGCCCGATGCCCGGCTAACCACGAAGCAGAGATCGGAAATGAAGAAAGAAGAAGGGAGGAATTGATGGGAGGTAACGTTGTTCCTTGCAACATCGTTCGACTCGGAAGAGTCGAATACCTGAAGGGTCTAAAGCTTCAGCATCGCCTTGCCGCAGAGGTGATAGAGGGACACTCCCCCGGCTGGATAACCTTCCTCGAGCACCCGCACACCTACACCATTGGACGGAAGGGCAGCACTAAGGATCTGCACCTGACGGGGTCACAATTGGATGAGATCGGCGCCCGCGTCTACTATGCGAAGCGCGGTGGCTACGTGACCTATCACGGGCCGGGCCAGCTCGTTGGGTACATGATGCTCAACCTGCAGTGCTGGGGTAGTAACGTCCGTTGGTTCATTGGAGCGTTGGAGGCGTCCCTGATCGATGCCCTTTCTACGTTCGACATCGAGGCGGAGACAGTAGAGGGCCAGCCCGGCGTCTGGAAGGGGGAAGAGAAGCTTGCCGCTATCGGCCTGCACATATCGCAGGGGGTCACCACCCACGGCTTTGCGCTGAACGTAAACCCGAATCCGGACTACTTCAGCCACATAGTCTCTTGCGGACTACCCGATGCCCGCACTACCTCGGTGAGCAGGCTGCTAGAAAGGAGAGTTCTGGTCAGGGACGTTATTGATCCTGTGATCGCCGCTCTGACCAACCATCTAGAGCTGGACGTGACAGAACTGTCGCCGAAAGCAATGTGGACCTCGATCTCCAGCACCAATCGAGGTCCTTGAGCGCCGGCTCCCCATGAACACGGAAGGGGGCCGGCGTTTTCTTTTGTGCTAAAATAACCTGGCATTATGAGTAAGGTTTTGGAAGGTTTGAACAAAGAACCCCAAAGAGTACTTATCTTTCGCCGAGGTCTACGTCCTCGCTCTCAAGATGCGTATCTTTGGGGCAGGCAAAAAGAAGAATGTCAGAAATACTAAAAGACTTAAACTTAGAACAAAAAAAGGCAGTAACGACTACAGAAGGACCCCTTTTAATTATTGCCGGAGCGGGAACTGGTAAAACAACAGTAATCACGCGGCGAATCGCCTATCTAATTGAACAAAAACTTGCAAAGCCTTCTGAAATTTTAGCCCTCACTTTTACAGAAAAAGCAGCCGGGGAAATGGAAGAGAGAGTCGATATCCTAGTCCCCTACGGTTATATCGACACTTGGATTTCCACCTTCCATGCCTTTGGCAACCGAGTCTTGCAGGAAAATGCGCTTGACCTAGGGCTCCCCCCGGATTTTAAAGTAATGACCAGGCCGGCTCAGATTTTATTTTTTCAACAAAATCTTTTTGCTTTTGATCTAGACTATTACCGACCACTTTCTAACCCAACAAAATTTATTGAAGCAATTTTAAGTTTTATCAGTCGCTGTAAAGATGAGGATATTAACCCAGAAGATTACAAAAAATATGTGGAAAAGCTAAAAGCCGGAAATAAATCGCTCCGTAATTCGAAACTTTCAGTTTCTCAGTACTCTCGCGCTTTGCGACCACTTCGTGGGCTACAAAAATCAAAAGTCATAGATAGAGAGGAATTAAAAACGGAGATAAAAAGGCAGGGGGAATTGGCGAGGGTTTATGAAAAATACGAAGATTTAAAATCTGGCGCTGGGCTACTAGATTTTGGTGATCAAGTTGTGCAGACGCTTCGACTTTTTAGAACCAGGCCAAAAGTTTTAAAGAGTTTTCAGGAGAGGTTTAAATATATTTTGGTCGATGAGTTTCAGGATACGAACTGGTCGCAGAATGAAATTGTAAAATTACTCGCGGAACCACGCAATAATATTTGTGTTGTCGCTGACGACGATCAAAGTATTTATAGATTTCGCGGAGCTGCTATTAGTAATGTTTTTGAATTTCGAAAAACCTATCCAAAAGCGAAGATTGTTACCTTGATCGAGAATTATCGAAGTACCCAACCTATATTAGATTCCGCGTATAAGCTGATCCAGCAAAACAATCCAGATCGCTTGGAGGCGCGAGAAAAAATAAATAAAAAACTTTTAGCAGTAAGGAAAGAAGTGGGGGCCGCGCCAACGGAAGTTTTCGCGGAAACTCTTGGTGAGGAAGCCGATCTTGTTGCTGATGAAATCAGCAACTTAATTCAAAAGTCGACCCGCCTGCCGGACGGGCAGGAAGTAAAAAATCAAAATCAAGTTAATTATAAAGATATAGCGATCCTTGTTAGAGCAAATTCTCAAGCCGATCCCTTTTTGCGGGCCCTAAATATGAAGGGAATTCCAAGTAAATTTGTTGGCTCGTCCGGTCTATATGAGAGGGGGGAAATCCGAATTTTAATCGCATTTTTAAATTCCCTAGCCAACCTCGAAGATAGCCTACAACTATTTACTTTGGCGACAAGTGAAATATATAACCTTCCGATGGAAGATGGGATAGCCGCAGCCAGTTTTGCAAAAAGGCGCGGTAAAAGTTTGCATTGGGTTTTTTCAAAGATAGACGAATTAAATGAAGAAATAGAAATAAGTAAAAAAGGAAAAGGAATAATTGAAGGTATCAGGGAAGACCTATCAGCCGCCAGAGAACTTTCCAGAAAAGAAAATGCAGGGAAAGTTTTGTATGAATTTTTAAAGAAAATAGGTTACCTGTCAGCCCTCGAACAAGAGGCAAGTACAGAGGCGGAAATAAAAATCCAATCAATTGCCCGTTTTTTCGATCGGATAAGGGAATTCCTAGATCTCGTAAGCAACAATTCTATTCGTTCTTTCGTCGAATGGTTGGAAGTAATGCGTTCCGTTGGTGATGATCCAGCAACTAGCGAATTTGATCCGGAAACTGACGCTGTCAATGTTATGACTATTCATTCCGCAAAGGGTCTGGAATTTAGGGCTGTATTTTTGGTTAATTTAGTCAGCGATCAGTTTCCTTCTCGGCAGCGAAGCGAAGCCATCCCTTTACCAGACCCGCTGATTAAAGAAACGCTGCCAACTGGTGATTTTCACATGCAGGAAGAGAGGCGGCTTTTTTATGTTGGTGCAACGAGAGCCAAAGACCACCTTTATTTTACCTGGTCGCGGGATATGGGAGGAAAAAGAATCAAGAAAGTCTCGCCCTTTGTTTTGGAAGCTTTAGACAAATCTATTTCGGAGGGCTTGGTTAGCAAGTTATCTCCAATGCAAAGGATCTCTTTATTTGAATCAAACACTGGTGCTGTTGTTAGTAAGCCAGACCCAAAAATAATTAAACTTTCCCAAGCGGCGATCGACGATTACGAAACTTGTGCTTATAAGTATCGTTATGTCCACGTATTGCGATTACCAATTTTACGCCATCACACAGTTGTTTACGGAGCGGCGTTGCACCAAGCAGTCGCCGCCTTTTACAGAAGCAAAATGCAAAAACAAAAAACGACGCTGGCTGAATTACTAAAAGTTTTTGAGAATGCTTGGATTAGTGAGGGTTTTCTCTCCGCTGAACATGAAGAAAAAAGACTATCTGCCGGTAAAAAAGTTCTAGGGGAATTTTGGAATCGGGAAAAAGATTCAAAAGAGCCCCCCACTTATGTCGAAAAAGAGTTTCGTTTCAGTTTGGGCGACCCGCCTGCCCACTTCGCGAGGCGAGACGGCGAGGCAAGCACCTTGGTTAGAGGGAGATTTGACCGAGTTGATGTAAATGGCAGCGAAGTAAGAATTATAGATTTCAAAAGTACTGAAAACCGCGATCAGGAAAGACTTGACAGCGACGCAGAGGAAAGCATTCAACTAAAAGTGTATGCTCTGGCGTATTTTAAAAATTATAAAGTAGTGCCAAGTTTTGTTGGGATTTATGATTTAGAAAGTGGTTTGGTGGCGGGGTACAAACCGACTAAAGAAATGATGGAGGAGACTGAAAAAGAAATTCTAGCGGCTAGCGAAAATATTAGAAAAAATTTAAAAGAAGATAAATTCCCCGCAAACCCCAAATATTTCGGCCGCGTTCCTGCTTGTGTTTATTGTGCTTATAATTCGATCTGCCCTTATTCGCTTAACCGCCGTTAGTTATTGACTATTTGTGCTTTAGCCCACGAAACCACAAAGTGGGTGAGTGGTCGCAAAACGCGAGAATAGCTGAAAAATCAAGCGATCAGCAAAGATTTGTAAGCTATGGAGCGATTTACAACTCAATCTGTCCGTTTTCAATAAGCCGTCGGATATAGCTAAAATAACATCAAACAAACTCCCCAATACTTGACTATGGGACTAAAATATGCTATAATTATAGTTGTTATTTAGGTTAATAGTTCTTCCTAGAAGAAAGGATTGGGAGTTTTTTGTACCCTTTAATTAAATAACTATAAGTTTATTCCCAACCGGCAATCTGACCGTCACTTAAAAGTGATAATCAGATTGCCTGCGAGGAATTAGCCAAGGAAGGAGACCCATGAGTTTCACCGACATGATCGTACGGTTCGTCAACCAGAACAACGGCGCACTCGCCTCGGATGGCCTCAACCTTCCGACGAGTAGCAGCGGCTGTACAGAGGGGCAGCGTCGCCATCAGAGAATCTATCTCTTGCGGCTTCGCACCGGAGAGATGATCCCCACGGGGGACTAGACGCCGTCTCCGACCCACAGGCAACAGGCATCATTATGGAAAGGGGTTTGGGTATGACCTGACGTAGTGGACTTTGACCCGGCCTTGATCGCGGATGCCGCCAGCAACGACGGGGGAGATGCTGATAACGAAGAAACTGCAGCTCCCCCGCCAACCCCTTCAACGTAGATTTTAGTAGTCAGAAACCTGGTTCGAGATCTCTCAAAAGGAGGTGATTAATAATCAGTCCCGAGCCAGTTTTTTGACTACTAGACTGCTGTGTTATAATCCATCCAATCAAGGAGGAGGTCTTTTAATGATTGCACTGCCGGTCTCGAAGATTGCTGCGGAAATAGCGCTTGAGAATGCGGACGGTTACCTGTACGAGAATGTTAAGGGTCATCCAAAGATAGGCGAGAATCACTGGGAGCCCGCCCGTCAGCACCTCAGCAACGCAAGAAAGCTCCAAGATAACGGCGACTGGTTGGGAGTCGAGAGGGAAGCAAGAGAGATTATCACCGCAATAAACAAAGCGGTGCGAGATGCTGCCTCTCGAAACACAGAAAGGTCGCTGAAGAAGGATGTTAAACAGCGGGGACGTTCGCGGGTTCCAAAGAGTAGATTCCGCGGCCACGGCCGACACAGCAGGTATTGATCAAATCAGGAGGTTCGAGTCCTCCAACGCCAGAGCCAACGCAAGGAGGCCTGGCGTTTTGCTTGTTAGAAAAAACGGGTTGGGAAAAATAAGGCCTTAGCCCAAAGTTTGTAATACTTTACAAAAGACCCAAGATAGATAATCTCTATCCCACCGAAACCTTTTTTGAAAAGTGTGAAACCACCCCATTTTTTTGTATCTGGAAAGCGAGGATCTTTAATTCCTTCTAAATCAAAAATCTCAACTCCTTTATTCTTCAAAAACTTCATTGATTCCCAGAGCAGCAAATATGGCGCCATTACTTCGCGGTGAATATTTAGTGAAGCTGCGTGATAGTATAGAGCAACTCTATTACTAGATAGTAATATAGTAGAGGCGATCGGCTCATTTTGATAAAAGGCAGTTAAGATAAAAGCGGAATTCTCTTTTGAAAAAGTGCTCCAGACTACTTCTAGCTCTTTTTTCGGTATCCAAAAACCTTTTCTCTTTCCCGTTTCATAAAAAATTTGTTTAAACTGTTCTAGGTTGTTAGTTTCTTTTACAGTTACTCCTTTTCTTTCCGCCAAACGAATGTTGTAGCGGGTGTCTTTTTCCATTTCTTTGAGAAGTAATTCTTCAGATTTTGTTAAATCAATCTGAATTGTCGCAGTAGGGTTCAGGGCCCAGCGATCAAACAGAAAGCCAGCGTCTTTCAAGGAAGATTGTAACTTGCAGGCTTTTGTATCATCTTTCTCGATCATTGGCTCAATCTTAACCATAAAAGCAGTTTTATTTTTGGCTAGCCCATCTATTTCTTTTATAGGGATTGGAAGTGGGAGACGGGGAATTTTGATTACACTACCAAAAAAAGGAATCTTCCTGCCGTATGCAAAAAAATTGTTATGAAGTTTTATTGATTCCCAACCAAGTCTTTCAAGGTAGGCTGCCCAAAGTTTACTTTGTCGAATATCCACGTCTCTAGTTTACTGCAAAATGTAAACGTCAACAAAGCGACTTGACCACCAGCCGGCTCTTACATCGTCAAAACCAAGATCAATTTTATTACCTTTTATTGCCCCACCCGTATCTCCTGCGATTGCCTCTCCGTACCCTGGTATATAAAGCCTGCTGCCCAAAGGAATTACTTTTGGATCGACAGCAACAACCCCATACCCAGCTCGCAGCCCAAGAGCGGTCCACTCATTGCAACCATGGCAAGTCTTATCATAAGAAGTGGCAAACATTCTGATTTTTTCTTTGAAGTTTAAAAATTTGGCAGGATCGTCGGGCGGGGGCAACATTCTAGTAGGGGCTACTACTTTTACAAAACCCTGCGATTCCAGGAGATCCTCATCAGTTATTTTACTTGCAGCGGCAGAATGAATCGTTTGAACAAACGTCGGTAAGCTGAAGGTGTAAATTCGTGAGAGGCCGTTTTCAACCACTGGGGCGATTTGATTACTGTAAGCGCCTACAATTAGTAAAGAAGCGGCTAATAATAGGAGCCCTAGAAGTTTATCGGAAATTCTACCGAATAGTAGATAACCAAATCCGACTACAGCCAAAGGAAAATTTATTTGGGCCTGCCGTTCTTGCCTGCTGGGCAGAATGACAGACAAAGCCTGCCCTTTCATATACCTTAAATAAATTCTATATCAAAATAATCCTCGTCGTAAAGTTGACAAGAGTGTTAAAATCCACAGATTAAATACGGGTTATTAGCCTCTCCGGTATATCGGCTAAGAATCTTGATGGGGCCCCTTCGCTTTGTTGTCCAAAATAAAGTCTCCTCGTAGCATAAGTTAGGTAAAGTTGATTCTTGGCTCGGGTAATACCTACATAGCAGAGCCGGCGCTCTTCTTCTAGCTCATTAGTATCAAGTAAAGAGCGATTATGAGGAAAAAGGCCCTCTTCCATTCCAATCATAAATACGATTGGGAATTCTAAACCCTTCGCGGCGTGCGCAGTCATTAGAGTAACGGCGTCGACTTTTTTTTGCGTTGGTTTTTCTGGACCATATTCTCGCTCGACAAGAGCTACATTTTCCAGAAAATCGACAAGGGTTGGAAATTCAGTAGCAACACTGCGCAGCTCCTTAACATTTTCCACACGTGCTGCCGCTTCAATACCGCCGTCATCAAGCCATTCCAGATATTTTGTTTGCTCGATTACAAGGTCGATTATCTCAATCGTTGATAAGTTTTCGCTACTTCTCCGCAATGCTGAAATTAGATTTTTAAATTCTTCGATTTTTTCGCCGCCCTGCTGCAGTGTTGCCTGACCAATACCGCGAGGAGGAACATTAACCACTCGTTTAAATGAAAGCTGATCGGCGGGATTTGCGATAAGGCGAAGGTAACCCATGATATCTTTTATCTCCTTTCTATCATAAAATCGGACTCCCCCGACTAATGTATAAGGAATTCCCTCCCGAAGAAAAACCTCTTCGATTATTCTTGATTGAGCGTTTGTTCGGTAAAGAACCGCAAAGGAATGAAAAGAAAAACCTTGAGTAGATCTAATGAGGCGGTTAATTAATCTACTGACAAAACTCGCTTCTTCAACCTCATTTTCCGCCTCATAAATAATAAGAGGTTCGCCCTCTTTATTTTCAGTCCAAAGGTCCAAAATTGGGTGAGTTCTGTTTTGGGAAATTATCGCGCTGGCCGCAGATAAGATCTTTTTAGTGCTTCTGTAATTTTGTTCGAGATTAAAGACTTTGGCATTTGGAAAATCATTGGAAAAATTTAAGATATTGCGAAAATCTGCACCACGCCAACCATAAATTGCTTGAGAAGCATCTCCCACAACAAATATATTTTTGTGGGAGGATGAGAGAATTTTCGTCAACTCATATTGAGCTTTATTTGTATCTTGATATTCATCAACTAAAATATATTGCCAAAGATCTTGGTATTTCTTCAAGACAGCAGGAAATTCTTTAAATAAAATGATTACCAGCGCTAGCAGGTCTTGAAAATCCACGGACATATTTTCTTTTAACTTTTTCTGGTAGAGAAAATATACTTTGCTAACGATCTCTTCTTGAAAAAAACCGCGAGCAAAAGAAACATAATCATTTTCATTGACCAACTCGTTTTTTGCACTCTCAATCGCTGCGGTCACGGATTGTGGAGAAAAGCGCTTAGGATCAATATCAAGGTTCTTTAAACATTCCTTTACTATCGTGAGAGATTCATCCTCATCTAAAATTACAAAGTTTGGAGCGAAGCTGAGAAAACTGCCATCTTTTCGTAAAATTCTGGCACAGATTGAATGGAAAGTACCTGCTGTAGGTAGCGCCTCCTTTTTGGTAGATTTTAGTAAATTTGCTATGCGTTCTTTAATCTCGTTCGCTGCTTTGTTGGTGAAAGTTACGGCGAGAATGTTTTCGGTAGCGACTCCTTTCCCGCGAATTAAATAAGCAATTCGATGAGTTATAACTCTGGTCTTCCCGCTACCAGGGCCAGAAAGAACAATAGCGGGACCAGCAAAGAAAGTTACAGCATCCTTTTGAACCTTGTTTAGGGAAGATAAAAGATCCACGCTAGTTATCTTATCGTAAATACGGAGCAGAAAAAAGAGATTTACTATCCATTTTTTATGTTATACTAAAACTTGAAAGAAAATTTTTTATGGCGATTCAACTCCTAGATTTTTATGCGGATTGGTGTGGCCCATGCATTACCATGAAGCCTATCGTTGAAGAATTAGAAAAAGAATTAGCCAGTAAGGTTGAAATAAAGAAAGTGAATGTGGAAGAAAATAAAGAAGATTCAGAGAAATATGGGGTAATGAGTATCCCTACCTTCTTGCTTATGGAGAATGATAAAGAACTTGAACGTTTTGTTGGTGTAACAAGCAAAGAAATACTGGAAAGTAAAATCCTCCAACACCTCTAAAAGTCTTTCAAACCGTGTTACAATTGAGTAAATGAAATTTCTCCGTGACTTACCACCGGTTGAGGGAAAAAAAATAATTGTCTGGACGGAGTTGGACGTACCGGTTGAAAATGGGGCCGTTGTTGACAACACCCGCCTAGAAGCAGCGGCCAAAACCTTAAATTATCTAATAGAAAAAGGGGCACCTATTTTAATGATTGGTCACTCGGGGCGTCCTAAAGGGAAAGACCCCTCCCTTTCCTTGAAACCAGTCGCTAAAAGTCTAGAGGAAATACTTGAGGCTAAAATAGAATTGCTGGAAGAAATAAAACCCTTTGAGTCTAATTTGGCGATGTTAGAAAATATTCGCTTTTGGGCAGCCGAGGAAGAGAAGGAGCCCTCTTTTGCCCGCGAAATCGCTAGACTCGGACAAATTTACGTAAATGATTGTTTTTCTACCTCCCATCGTGCTGGTTCTACCATGCTGTATCTACCAAAATTATTACCTTCATACGCTGGGATAGCGCTTGAGAGAGAGGTTGAAGAATTAGGGAAAATTATTCGAAGCCCCAAAAGACCTTTAGTAGCGATTATTGGCGGTGCAAAGATCGAAACGAAGCTGCCTTCAATTAACAATCTTGCTCGGGTAGCCGATAAAGTTTTGGTTGGTGGAAGACTTGTTTTTGAGATTGGTAACATAAACTTAGACCCTAACGTTGTCGCGGCCAGCGATGACATTGATACTAAAGACATTGGACCAAAATCGATTGAAATTTTCTCAGAAATAATAAAGAAGGCAGCAATGGTGGTCTGGAATGGCCCGATGGGGGTTTTTGAAGAGGAAAAATATGCGACTGGTACGGAAGCGGTTGCTCAAGCGGTGACAAACTCGCAGGCCTATTCGATTGTTGGTGGTGGGGACACAGTTGATGCCTTAAATAAATTTGGAGTTCTTGATAAAATAAATTATGTTTCCATTGGCGGTGGAGCAATGCTTGAGTTTTTGGCCGGTGAAGAACTTCCGGGCATAACAGCGTTAGAAAAATATTATGGAAAATAAACCTTTAGTCGTAGGCAACTGGAAGGCTACAAAAACAATTGAAGAAACGATTGATTGGGTCAAGAAAGCAAAGAGGGGTTTAGAGGAGGCCAAAAAAGCTGATATTGTTTTGTGCGCTCCTTTTACGTCGCTGCCTTTCCTAGTTTCATTATTTCAAGATACAAATGTTAAGGTTGGGGCCCAAGATGTATCAAAATTTAAAAAAGGGGCTTATACGGGGGAAGTGACAGTTGAGATGTTAGACGGGCTTGTAAGCCATTGCATTGTTGGGCATTCGGAAAGAAGAAAATATTTTGGGGAGACTGATGATAATGTAATAGAAAAGGTTAAGTTGTTACTCGAATTTAAAATAACTCCTATTCTTTGTGTAAGCGACCTGAACCAACTAAATTCTTACATAGATAGAGGTAAGGAAATAATAGAAAATTATGATAAAATAGTTTTTGTTTACGAACCGCCAAATGCTATAAGTGGTGGGGATGCATATCGTCCGGATAACCCGGAAGACGCAAGCAAAAATGCCGGTTTGATTGGAGAAAAATTGGGAAAGAAAGTAGTAATGCTTTACGGTGGAAGTATTAATTCCGAAAACGTAGTTTCCTTCTTTTCTAAACCAAATATAGATGGGGGTTTGGTTGGACAAGCGAGCACTTATCCAGACGAGTTTGTCAGAATCTTTGATAGTATAAAATTAATCGGTCCAAAGTAAATTGTAGAACCGCTATTATCCATTGGAGGTTTAAAAACCTATGCGTTACGTTAATTTTGGAAATCTATCTGTACTTGAAGAGCAAAGAAAAAGACAGAAAAGGAAAAAGTTAACTTTTATTGGACTTTTCTTTGTAGGTGTGGTTTTAGCTTCCATAGTTGGTTACTTTGCCTACGCTTTTTATTGGCCACTTTCGGCTGCTTTAGGACAGATCCTAAAAAACCCTAGAATAGCTCTTTCATTTTTCCGTAACCCATCAGGGGAGATTAAATCTACTGATGGGAGAACAAATATACTAATTTTAGGGATTGATAAGAGGTCAGATGTACCGTATTCTTTTATGGGACCCAGCGGGAAAGAACAACGTAATGGGTTTTTGTCCGATACAATTATTGTCGCTTCCGTAAACATCAAAACAAAAAAAGTTTCACTGATTTCAATTCCAAGAGATGTTTGGGTTGGTATCCCTTCTTGGCAAAACTTTCCCGCTAGCCAAGGGAAAATAAATTCTGCTTATTCTCTTGGAGATCTTTATGACTATCCTGGCGGGGGTTTAAAATTAGCGGAAAGAATTGTAGGGGATAATCTTGGAGTTCCAATCCATTATGGAATAAGGATCGATTTCGACGGGTTTAGAAAAATAATCGATACTTTAGGTGGTGTAGATATAGTGGTTGAAAGAAGTTTTGATGATTATGAATACCCAGTCGAGGGAAAGGAAACTGCCAATTGCAACAATGATACCTATTACTGTAGGTTCAGGCATCTGCATTTTGATGCAGGTCTAAATCATATGGATGGAGAAACCGCTTTGGCCTACTCACGTTCCCGCAAGGGAACAAATGGAGAAGGCAGCGATTTTGCTCGCGCCCGACGGCAACAAAAAGTAATTCAAGCGGTTTTCAAAAAAGCCCTTTCGATAAAGAATTTGTTGGATCCTATTAAATTAAATAATTTATTTCAGGAGTTTGGCAAAAGTGTTGAGAGCGATTTCGAATTGACCGCACTTCCAAAGGCCATAAAGTTTGTGAGGGAAGTCGATATGAACAGCGTAGAAACCTTTGTTTTGGACCCATCAACCACACTAATGGTAAGCCCAAGCCCAGACTTATATGGTGGGGCGTACGTAATCATTCCTAAAAATAATAATTGGGATCCAGTTAAAGCAAAGATCAAAGAATTTCTTGGGATAAATTAAAAATAAATGATTTACTTAATTCATGGCCAAAATCAGGTTGATTCCCGCCGATTCCTAATTAGATTAAGAAGTAATTATAAGAATATTAGAGTAATCCCCGGAAAAAACTTAAACGACAAAGATTTTTTAAAACTGATTAAAGAATATAACCAGCCCCTATTTGAAGGGAGAGAAGCAATTTTGATTGAAGAATTTGATGGTAACTGGGATATTTTGCCAAAGCAAGAAATAAAAGGAATCGACATAATTTTGTGGGCAGATAGAAAAATTGATAAGCTAGTACCCAAAACCAAAACGTTTTTATTTGAACAACAAAAAAAATTAAGTGCCTTTAAATTAGTCGATGCTGTTCTCTACAAGGATGAAAAAGAAGCCCTGGTAATTTTGGATACTTTGCTGAAGAAGAAAGAGCCAGGTGAAAAGATAATTGGAGCGTTTTTAAGAGGATTTGGCTTGCTTTATTGTGCAAAGACGGGCTCCCTAGAAAAAGCAAAAATACCTCTATTTGCTAGCGAACGGATAAAAGAGCAGGAAAAAAATTGGAATAAAGCTGAAATAAAAAGAGCACTACTAAACCTAATTTACGCTGATGTTACAGTCAAAGGGGGACAGAATGCTTCAATTGCCCTAACAACGTTTATTAACAGGGTAACTTAAAGAATTAAATTAATTTAGCTCTGACGATTCTCTTAGATTTTCCAAGAAACCGCTGTCTATATTTGGATTTAAATCTCTTATTTGTTCTGCTGTTGGTGGGGTGATTGTTGATGAAATTTTTATTCTGAAAATTTGAAATGCCGACCAAGAGACAATGGTTAAAAGTGTGAGTATTAAAATCGTAAGCAAATTTTTACTCATTTGGAACCCCCGTTTTCAATTGGTTTGGGGGTGTATTTGCTGGGATACCTAGGAAAAATGTATCTATCTCCAAGGCCTCTTTTAGTATACCCTCTTTATCTTTTGCAAGGTTTATGGAAGTAACATGGCTGACTCTTATGAATTTTTCCAAATCAGAAAGAAAGTCTTGAAAATCTAAAAAATTTCCTGTTAGCGTAAGTTTATAGGAAATTCTCTTAGTTTGCAGAGAAGCAGTTGTTTTCGGAGTTTTTGCAAGAGGGACATTGGTAAATTGAATATTGGATATTGTAAGTTTTGAATCTGCAACCAGTTGCTCAATACCCTTCAGATAAGATGGTAAAGAGGACCCTACAGGCATAGTGGAGTCTAAATATTGAATATTATCCTTGACCTCATCATAATTTTTCCGAGCTTCAGCGAGCGAGTTTATCTTGGTTTCCAAACCAGATTTAATTATGCGCGCATCAGAAATTTCCCTGTTAAGCTGCGCGACGTACTTAACTGCCGGAAACATAATTAATACAAGTACAATAAGCAATATTAAACTGGCTATGATATAAAAATAATCTTTAGCCTGGCTACTTTTAACAGCTTTATTTATTGTCTGTTTGCTAAGCGTCACCATTTTTATTTAAACTTCTCCTCAAGTACTATGACTGAGGCAGAAAAAGTGTATTTTTTGTTAGTCTCAGTTGGAGATTTTAAATCGTTAATATCAAGACCAACAAATTTATCCGATCTCGAAAACGATAGAACCAAGGTTTGCAAATGTGCGGGTTCTGTAAAAGAGCCGGAAAATTTAATTTGTCCCGTATCTAATTCAAATGAATCCAAAGACATATCCGTTGGTAAAAGAGCCAGAAAATCGCTGACCATTTTATTTGTTGGTAATCTTGAATTATTTAAGCTCTTTGCTTCGCTAATTTGTTGGGTTGTGGCTCTAAATTCTCGTTCAAAGGATTTTTGCTCATCGACTTGAGCACTTAAGGTTCGTATACTATCCTTTAAATTTATTTTGTCAGTATATAATTTGATACTTAAGACAACCACTGCAAGTAGGAAAATTTCTGCAATTATCACTATGTATCGGGCGGCCGTTTTTAGCCACTGAATGGTTTTTCCGACAGAACCAGAAGGTCCCTCCGAGGGTAATAAATTAATGTTTGTTTCGACACCCTGTTTGTAGGCAGCTTTAGGCATTACATTTATTAGTATAGCAAGTTTTTAAATTACTGGCTAGTTAGCTTTTGCTTTGACTGCTTTTTTACTTGCAGTTTTCTTCCTGTGTACCGCTTTGCCTTTTTCCAAAGACAAGGCCAAACGACCCTTTTTTCGATCTGCTCTCCCCTTAGGTATAATATTCTTTTTCGCGGCTGTATCCAAAGCAGAGTAAGCTAAATCTAAGGTTTTAGTAGAGGGGGCTACCTTAAATTTCTTCAAAGCGATTCTCACTTTGTCTTTAACCTTCTTATTTATAATTTGTTTGCGATTGTCAGCACGCAGCTTCTTTTTTGCCGATTTTATAATTGGCATAGGGGCGATGATAACAGACTATTGGCACAAATTCAAGTTCCTGCTATTATTAACCGTATGGTAGTTGGGCAATTCTTCAAAAACGGGACTGCGATCCTTTTCAAAAGGCAAACTACAATTATTTCAGCAGCCACAATTATGATGATGTTGGTACTAGCATCAAGAGTACTTGGGCTGGTAAGAGATCGCCTTCTAGCGCACTTTTTTCCAGTTGGTTTTCTGGACTCGTATCGGCTGGCCTTTGTCTTGCCGGATTTTATAGCTAATGTTCTCATTGTTGGAACCCTTTCCATCGCTTTTATACCGGTATTTACTACGTACCTTAATTCAAAAGATGAAAAAGAAGGTTGGAAGGTAGCCTCCTCTGTGTTGAATCTTTCGCTTTTATTTTTTGCTTTAGTAGCTATCGTTATCTTTATCTTTGCTAACGTTATTTACCAAGCCACCCCCCTAAAAGCTGATCCGGATAAACTTATTTTAACTGCAAACCTAACAAGGATTATCTTAGTTGGAGAATTGCTTTTAATCCTAGGAAATTTCTTTACCTCTGTTTTGCAAAGTTTTCATCGTTTCATAATTCCTGCCATAGCCCCGGTTCTTTATAATTTGGGGATAATTATTGGAATTTTATGGTTCAGACAATTTTTTGGTTTTGAGCTTGGTTTGTATGGAGTTGCCTTAGGGGTAGTTTTTGGAGGAGTTTTCCACGTTTTGGTGCAGGTTGTTTTAGCAAAAAGTTTAGGTTTCAAGTACAATTTTAAATTCAGATTTAGAGACCCAGGCGTTGCAAGAATAGTGAAACTTTCCCTGCCTCGGGCAGCAAGTATTGCATTTGCTCAAGCGGAGTGGGGAGTAAGTTTGTTTCTTGCTTTATTTTTGGCAGCTGGTTCTGCTGGAATTCTAGGATTTGCCTTGGATATACAAAATTTCCCGATTGGAATCTTCGGTATTACATTTGCCACGGCTGCATTTCCAACCCTATCGATGGAATGGTCCTCTGGGAAAATTGAGGATTTCAAGACAACTTTTCTCTCCACATTCCATCAAATTTTGTACCTGACAATTCCGATCAGTGTGCTATTTATGGTTTTGCGTGTTCCTGTTATCCGTATTATTTTAGGAACTGGGTTTTTCGATTGGCCCTCTACAGTCGCGACTGCAGTTACCATGTCTTATTTTGCAATTGGTATATTTGCTCAAAGCACCTTCTTTCTTCTTATACGGGCATTTTACTCCCTTCACGATGCCGCCACCCCCCTAAAAGTAGCTTTTGTTTCCTTGCTATTTCACATCGCGATAAGCGTTGGCGCGATAATTATTTTTGGCGGCAATCCAATTCCCGTCTCTTTTCTGGGCCTAGCGTTTGCCATGACAGGAATCTTTAGTTTTGTAACACTCCTTTTTTTGTTGGACAGAAAGGTTGGTGGTTTTGACAAAGCGAAGCTTTACTTACCGATTGCAAAGGTAGTTTTTTCCGCCTTGTTAATGGGAGTACTACTTTACTTACCACTCCATTTAAGAATTGGTGATAAATATATAATTGATCAAATTATCGATACGACAAGAGCCTTCAATTTGCTAGTTTTAACCGGGGCTGCTTTTGCCTTTGGGCTTGGAATTTACACACTCTTAACATGGTGGTTACAAAGCGAAGAACTTAAAACATTTGCAAAACTACTACCTGATTTTAAGAAAGTTCAAAAATTCCTAGTTTTTGAAGAAAGTCTTGAATCTGACGCGCCGAGCCGATAATGAAAAATATCCGCAACCTCTCCATTATTGCCCACATTGATCATGGTAAGTCAACACTGGCAGATAGGTTCCTAGAGATTACCAATACGATTCCAAAAGACGAGTTGTTCCCCCAATATTTAGATCAGTTAGACTTGGAACGCGAAAGGGGAATAACTATAAAACTTGCACCAGTAACGATGAATTATCGAGGGGTCGAACTAAATCTAATCGATACTCCGGGCCATGCCGATTTCTCCTATGAAGTCTCACGGTCCCTTTCTTGCGTTGAGGGGGCAATTTTACTTGTTGATGCAACAAAAGGAATTGAAGCTCAGACACTTAGCCATCTCTTCCTCGCCGAAGAACAACAGTTAAAAATTATCCCAGTCTTAAACAAAATTGATCTTCCGGAAGCCCAAATAGAAGAAGTAAAAAAACAATTGAAAGAAACTTTAGGTTTTTCAGAAGAGGAAATTTATTCTGTTAGCGCGAAAACAGGAGAAGGTGTGGACGCTTTACTAGAAACAATAATTGAAAAAATTCCTACGCCTAAAGAATCTTCAGAAGAAAGTCTACGAGCTTTAATTTTTGATTCTGTTTATGATTCATTCAAAGGAGCAATTGCATATGTGAGGATTTTCGATGGTGGGATAAAAAGTGGGGAACAAATAAAATTTTTGGCGAATGGTGAAATTGCTCAAAGCTCCTCAGTTGGGTATTTTGCGCCTCAATTTAAAGAGGGTAGTAGCTTGGAATCTGGGCAAATTGGTTGGATTGCGACGGGTTTTAAAGAAGTCTCCAAAGTTTCCGTTGGGGATACGATTACACATTTGAAGGAAGAAGCAGAAGCCCTACCAGGATATAGGCAATCAAAGCCTATGGTGTTTGCCGGCCTTTTTCCAGTCGAGCGGGACGATTTTCCAAAATTAAAAGAGGCGCTAGAAAAATTGAAATTAAACGATGCGGCTCTGACTTGGCAGCCGGAGAATTCTCCAGCGTTAGGTTTTGGTGTTAGAGCTGGTTTCCTGGGACTTCTTCATATGGAAATTGTCCAGGAACGACTTGAAAGAGAATCGGACCTTAATTTAATTATTTCTGCCCCGACAGTTCCCTATAAAGTTGTTAAAACAAATAGGGAAAAGGTAATAATTTCCAATCCTCAAGAGTTGCCGTCAGCAGCTAACACCAAAGAAATAAGTGAACCATGGACAAAAGCAACCATAGTTACGTATCAAAAATATCTCGGATCAATTACTCAACTACTTCACACTCACAGGGGGCAAGTTTCAAACATTGAATATCTTGGGGACAAAATAAAAATTTCTCTTGAAATTCCGCTAGCTGAAATAATTTCCCGCTTTTACGACCAGCTAAAAACAGTCTCTTCTGGTTTTGCCAGTTTAGATTACGAATTTTCAGAATATCGTCCGGCTAATTTAGTAAAACTTGAAATCTTAATTGCGAAAGAGCCAGTGGATGCACTTTCTCAAATTGTTGTAAAAGAAAAAGCGTTTCGCACCGGAAAACTTTTAATCGAGAAATTAAAAGAAGCAATTCCCCGCCAACAGTTTGAGGTTTCACTTCAAGCAGCAATAGGCGCTCCTTCGACAGGCTTAGGACACGGCAAAATTATCGCTGCAGAAAAAATTCCACCATTTCGCAAAGACGTAATCGCCAAACTTTATGGGGGAGATAGAACCAGAAAAGACAAACTTCTAGAAAAACAAAAGGAAGGGAAACGAAGACTTAAAAGAGTTGGGAAAATAGATATTCCGCAGGAAGCTTTCCTGGCAGCGCTCAAAATCTAATAACTTTATCCTGAGCGAAGTCGAAGGACCAAGAAGCCTTTTTGGCAGCACTGAAAATTTAGTTTCGTACGACTTTTTTGGATAAAGAAGAGCGGCCCGGTGGTATAACCCTCAGGCCGCTCGTTTACACTCTCTCCGATTCGCTACGCGATTCTTCCCTCCGCCCTTCGTTTCACTGCTCCCCACGCTCTCCACCTCGCTATCTCGTGGAAAAGAAAGGTGAAGGGGAAGAGCGAAACTATCGTTAGCCCAAAGCTTACGTGGATTATGTAGGCATAATCCCTCGGCACCGGAGAAAGGAAGGTGAGGAGCATTGCGCCATCCATCACAAGGACGATTAGCCCGATGGCCTTCCTGCTCCAACCGACGCGATTTCTTGGGAGGCCGTCCACCCTTATCCCAGCCGCTTTCACGACGTTGTCTAGGGGAATGATCATCCCTCTTTTCTTCAGAGCACTCATCACAAACGGGATGGCCATCCCAATTGTCGCGGAGAAAAGCGCGGCTACAAAGAGGGGGGTCATCATACCCCCAACGCTAACCAGCCGCCCACTCTCCCCGAAGATATCTTGAGTGTGCTCAAACCAGCCAAAGACTAATGGTACCGTCTTTGACGGCGACTCGAATGAATTCCTTGAGAGGTACACCCCTGTGGCAAAAGTGTACATACCGACTGCGGCATAGAATCCGACGTGGTAGAGAATGTGTCCCACGAAGGTTATTGGATTTGCTTTGGCCCAGAACCTCCATTGCGAGACGACAGTTACTTCCCAGAGAGCCCGGAGCAGAGAAGTGCCCTCTGCGGGGTAGGGAGTCTTCGGTCGTGGAGTCATCCCCCTTGGCATGGTGCGCAGGCAATAAACGAGGAAGGCCAACTTATATCCTACGCCCAAAACGAACACACAACAGGCGAAGATAGCGTAGGCGGGCAGCGCCTTTGTCGTTACAAAGGTTGTTGGATCCATCTCGCTCACCAGCCCTTTCCGGAAGGTGGTTCTTCCAATACTCGCGTTCTTGACGCGAGCCGTGCGCTATTTAGAACTAAGTCGCAAAGAAGACTGACCTGGAGGTCAAGTGCGTAGAAATCTGATGTGTCGGCCAGTGATAGGGCGCAGCTTGCGCATGGTGTAGCTACCATCTTTGCGCCGGTTGCTCGCATCTGTTCCGCCTTCAGAACTGATACTTGGCGGCGCCGACTCATCCCAGGTGAAGTTGGCGGGTAGGTTCGCAATGTGCCTGCACCACCATTGCAGCAGTAGCTGGATAGCCCGTTTGGTTCCATCTCGACCACTTCGGTGACACACTTCCCCAAGAGATCCCGAATTACGGGGCCATAACCTGACAGACGTGTGGTCCAACAGGGATCGTGGATGGCCACTGCCATATCGATTGGTTCAACCAGGAGTCTGCCGGTTTCTATCAAATCGAGGAGAAGAGCATCAACATAGATAATCTCGATGTCCGGATAGTCAGCCCCGATGAAAGAGCGTAGATCCACCAAATGGGCCCTAACATCGCAGCCGCACTCGCCGATAATTACCCTCTTGCAACCGAGACGAGAGGCTTCCTCTAGGGTGTTTCGCACGGCTTTTCTACCAAGGACGGGGTCTACAGCAGTGGTCAAAACCTCGGTGCCGGTGTCGACTAGCCCGGAACTTAGAGTGAAACTCACCCCTCCAGCTGTCAACAACTCTACCGAATCGACGACATCTTTTGGAGAGTGATAAGTCTGAATGCCTGAGCAGGCAAACAGGTAATCAGCTCCTGGCTGGTCAATAGGGACTGAGATATCACGGCCCTTCGCGATAGCAGTGATCCTTCCAATGACTGCTTCAGAAGTTAGCCCGAAGGAGTGACCAGTTTCTTGGTAGTTACGTTGTATCTCAGCAACTGTGTCGGGTACCATCCCACAAGAGGACAAGGCCATCCTGGCCAGCTGAGCAATCCTTCGATTGCTGACACCTTGGGGACAGGCCAATGAGCAGCGCCCACACATAGTGCAGCAAAGGAAGATTGCATCTCTCATCTCCTGCAGCTCCGCAATACCTGGCTTTCTCTTCAATCCAAGAGTGGTTAGCACTTTTCCAATTGGATTTGGATCTATGTAGGCGAAGTAGAAGCTCCGCAACAGATTGCTTCTCGTCATAGGGTGTAGCTGTGGGTTATTTGTCCCAAGAAACCACGCGCAGGCATTACCACATATTCCACAACCGATACACCCCGTAAGGTGAGTGATGATATCTTCGGCATTTAACGCTCCCTCTAAGGTGCCCACAAACGTCCTTACTTGTGGATCCATCTTATACCCCCTTGTTAAGGTGCAAAAATCTTTGGGAAATCAGGACAAAAATGACGTGTGATACTATAACCTATAATTTTATCTTTGTCAAAACACACTATCTATAAAGAGTAAGTATTAGTCTGTTTTGGTGCCACAAGAATAAATGCTGTTAAAGAGTTCAGCAAACACAGGAAGAATAGAATGGTAGCCATTAAAAACCTATGTGGTCGACATAGAGGTTTTGTAAGCCTCAATCGACCCTTCTTAATTAAAGTTACTCAATCTTATAAACAAAAATACTTTGTCCTGCACGGAAGATAGGTTTATGATGATCGATAACCCAGGAGTATGTGTTTTTTTGAGTTTCATTGTAAACAATTACTGAAGCTGAGAGCGCGAGGTAGCCTTTGTAATTTTTATCATTCACAGTAATTTTTGTCGCTGGAATATCGTAATATTTTGTCGCAAAAAAACCGGTGTAATTATCAAAAGCAATTGATTTTATATTGTTTTGATGGACGTAATCGGCAAGTCTTTTTAAATCCTGTCCCCAATCATAATTTGAATCATCGGAAACTTTCCAACCGCTTGCTGTCCCCCCAAAAGCGGCATTGTAGTAACTTAAAAAACTAGGGAACGTTGTCCAAACAGACCAGATTCTTCCGGCGATTATTATTAATAGTGCGAGACCAACAATTGCGAAAGAAATTTGCTTCGAAAAATTTTTAAGAGTCAATCTCGCTAAAGCAAAAAAACCACCAGCCCCAAGAATAATCATAAATGGATAGATAGGCAGCATATGTCGAACGCCAATGTTAAATTTTGAAATCATTGCGACCGTTAAATAGACCACTGGTGGGACGAAAAGTAAGAGGAACTGCCGTTTAGTTAATTGAAATTTCTTTAAACTAATTGCGGTTAAGGAAATCAAAAACAAAAGCAAAGTTAAAATTTGGGTTTTAGCCAAAATCACAATCGGGAAGTAATACCACCTGCCGCCAAAATAAGATTGTCCCAACAAATATGAAAAGCGTTGGTCGTGAGAAAGACCATAAGGGATTAAAATTAGACCTTTAAAATATTCATAGGGAAAAAACCCTACAAGACCCCGTTCTCGGAAAGATAAAAGACCGTAGAAAAGAAAGATTATGGAGAAAACCCCAAAGAAAACTGCAAGCAAATGAATTCTTGGCTTGTATTTTTGATTGCGGTAGAGGATTTCCATAAAGATTAAAATTAGGGGGAACAAAATAAATGTGGAATGCTTGCTCAAAAAGGAAAGAGCAAGAGAAACAATCAGAAAAATTAATCTTTTTCTCTCTTGCCGCTCAAAATAAAGATAAAGCGCATAAATAGAAAGGAGTATAAAACCAGTTGCTGCAAGGTCAGTATTTACCAGACTTCCGTGGGCTAAGATATTTGGTTCTGTTGCATAAAGAAATGTTGCTAAAAGAGCCGCTCCCTTCCCAAAAAGTTTTGTAGTAAACAAAAAAACTACTATTCCAAAAAACACTGTAAGTAAGATCAACGGAATTCTTGTTGAAAATAAAATCGAGTCGGGATTGTTACCACTAAAGTTCAAAAAATTCCTTGAATAAGTAAACATTTTTCCAACATTAAATTCGACGTCACGGCTAGTAAAAATGGGATCTTCCTTGTCAAACTTAATATTTTGGAAAAGTAAGGGGGTGCTAGCGAGTGATTTAGCAAAAAGGGGATGTTCAGCGTCTATGTAATCAATTCCATATTTCAGCGCAGCATAACCAGAAAGAATATGAGGCGGCTCATCGCTGGTGGGCGAATCGTTTCTGACAGCTTGCAACATCAATACACCCATCAAAGAGACAATTAAAAAAGCCGCAAGAGCAAATAAAATATTTCTGTACTTAAGTGTCACTAATTCAAAAGTATATCATAAGGGAATTAGGCAGACTATTGACAAGTGTTAGCACTCGTGCTAAATTTTTGCTAGCAAAATTGTTTCAAAGCTATGGTAGATTTAACTGAGAGACAACAGGAACTTCTAAGAGCAGTAGTTGATGAGTATATTGCCACTGCCGAACCAGTAGGCAGCGAATCAATTGTTGAAAAATATTCACTTGGTGTCTCCCCTGCGACAGTCCGTAATGAAATGGTTTCTTTGATCGAAAAAGGCTATTTAAAACAGCCACACACTAGTGCTGGTCGAATTCCATCTCCTCAAGGCATTAAGTTTTACATAAACGAGTTGATGAAAGAACAAGCGGTTCCGGTTAAAGATGAAGTTTCTATTAAAGAAAATCTTTGGGATTATCGCTTTCACTTACACCGACTTTTGAAGCAGGCAACTAGGGAACTCTCAGAACAATCAGGAACATTAGCCCTAGCCGTTACGGAAGAGGGGGACGTCTTCCATTCAGGTTCTCACATGATCCTCGATATGCCTGAATTTTTTGATATTGATTTGACTAAAACAGTTCTCATGTTATTGGATCACCAAGATCTTTTGAACCAAATTCTAGAAAAAGCAGTTGGGAATGAGCCAACCCATATTTTAGTCGGCAGTGAGCTTGGAAATGATTATTTAGAATCTTGCGGTTTGATCTTTGCCCCGTTTGGCTCTGGAAAGAAAAACGTTGGCATTATCGGAGTAATTGGGCCAACACGCATGGCTTACCCCAGGGTAATTCCCACTGTGAGGTATTTTGGTGATCTTCTCACCGAACTTGTAGGTGGCTGGTAACTATGGCTAAAAAAGCGGATAAGAGTACAGAAAGAATACGGGAATTGGAAAATCAGTTGAAGCGAGCTCTTGCCGATTACGACAATTTACAAAAAAGAATAGAAGCCGACAAAGATCAGATTATAAAATTTTCTAAAATAATAATTTTAAGCAAGTTCTTGGATGTTTTAGACACGTTTGAAAATATTGAAGAGGAATGCAAAGAAGCAAACCCGGGACTGCGAAGTGGAATAGAGCTAACATTGGATCAATTTAAGAAAGTTTTGGCGAGCGCAGGAGTTGAAGAAATTAAAACCGACGCTGATTTCGATCCGAGATTTCACGAGGCAGTCGACGTAGTAGCCGGAGAAGCCAATAACAAAATCGTTGAAGTCGTCGAAAAAGGCTATAAAATAGAAGACAAAATTATCCGCCCAGCAAAGGTGAGAGTAAGCAAAAAGGATTTATAAATGATACGAGTTTTTTCTTTAGTTTGGACCTTAATAATATCACTTGCCGTTGTCGGGTTAAGCTTCTTTTATATCAGGGGAGATGCTAGAGGTTTTCCTTTTTCTTTTGCGCGGGAAATTGTAACTGAAGGAAATACAGGATTCCATCTAAACGGCTATCTTTTGGCTTTTGATATAATTTTTTGGTGGCTGCTATTTAGTATACTTTGGATAGTTTTAAAAAACTACGTATTTGAAAATTGAGGAGGATAAATTAAATGGGTAAAACAATTGGTATAGATCTTGGAACTACAAATTCGGCTGTTGCTGTGGTTGAAGGCGGTCAGCCAAAAGTAATTCACAGCGCTGAAGGAGAAAACATTATCCCAAGCGTTGTGGACCCGGTAAAGCACATTGCTGGGAGAGTAGCAAAACGCCAGCAAATTGTAAATCCAAAAGACACAATTTTTTCGATCAAAAGGCTGATGGGCCGCCGTTTCAAGGACGAGTCAGTCCAGTATGATATTAGATGGCTTCCATACACGATAAAAGAAGGTAAAGACAGCGTGGCCGTAGTTGAAGTGCAGGGTAAAGAATATATCCCGCAAGAAATTTCGGCAATGGTCTTGCAAAAAATAAAAGCCGATGCCGAAAGTTACCTCGGTGAAAAAGTAACTGAAGCAGTAATTACCGTTCCAGCATATTTTGATGATTCACAGCGCCAAGCAACAAAACAAGCCGGTGAAATTGCTGGCCTAGAAGTTAAAAGAATTATTAACGAGCCGACGGCTGCCGCCCTTGCTTACGGACTAGATAAAGAAAAAGCCCACACTATCGCGGTCTATGATCTTGGTGGCGGGACTTTTGACATTACGATTTTGGAAATCGGTGAGGGAGTTTTTGAAGTTAAATCAACTGCCGGGGACACACATCTTGGCGGAGACGACTTTGACCAGAAAGTTCTAAGCTACTTAATTGACGAATTCAAAAAAGAACAGGGAATTGATCTATCCGGTGACAAACAGGCTCTGCAGAGACTGCGCGATGCCGCCGAAAAAGCAAAGGTCGAGCTTTCCTCTACTGCCGAAGCAGAAATAAATATCCCGTTTATTACCGCCGATTCTTCCGGGCCAAAACACCTGGTTACGAAGTTAACACGCGCGAAACTGGAAAGCTTAACAGGTGATCTTGTCGAAAAGAGTTTTGATGCGGTAAAACAGGCGCTTAAAGACGCGAAACTCGAACCTTCAAAAATAGACGAAATCGTTTTAGTCGGTGGGCAAACCAGAATGCCCGCAGTTGCCGAAAAAGTAAAAAGTTTCTTTGGCAAAGAAGCGCACAAAGGAATAAATCCGGACGAAGTGGTGGCAGTTGGTGCGGCGATCCAGGGAGCAGTGCTCGCGGGAGAAATGAAGGAGATGGTTTTGCTGGATGTGACTCCCCTTTCCTTAGGAGTTGAAACACTTGGTGGGGTGATGACCACGTTGATAGCAAGAAACACAACTGTTCCGACAGCAAAAACAGACGTCTTTTCTACTGCGGCGGATAATCAAACCAGTGTTGAAATTCACGTGTTGCAAGGTGAGCGGCCAATGGCAGCGGATAATAAGTCACTCGGGCGGTTTATCCTTGAAGGAATTCCGCCCGCGCCAAGAGGTATACCACAAGTTGAAGTGACATACGATATTGATGCAAATGGGATTTTGAATGTTACGGCAAAAGACAAAGCAACCGGCAAAGAGCAATCAATAAAAATTACTGGTAGCACTGGTCTTTCCAAAGACGAAATAGACAAAATGCAAAAAGAAGCAGAAAGCAACGCGGCTGAAGATGCAAAGAGAAAAGAGCTGATAGAAGCGCGAAATATCGCCGACTCTCTCGTGTACACAGCTGAAAAATCAATCAAAGATGCAGGAGATAAATTGCCCGCTGATGTGAAAACAGAAGTTGAGGAAAAAGTAAAAGCTGCGAAAGAAGCAATTGCCGGCGATGATTTGGAAAAAATCAAAAAAGCAACTGACGAGCTAGGAGCTTCCCTACAAAAAATTGGCTCTTCAATGTACCAGACCCCTCCGGGCTCCGACAAAACCGAGTCTTCTCCTCAAGACGAAATAAAAGCCGAAGGTGCAACCACTGAGGACACGGAAAAAGAAACCGGAAGCACTGAGGAGAAAAAAGACGGACCAGTCGAAGGCGAAGTCGTGGACGAAGATAAAGATAAGAAAGAATAAAGATATGAAAAGTTGGTGGGAATTGGGCGAAGGCGCTGGTTTCAGTGGCAACAAACTATCAACCTATCAAATTGATTGCCCTTTTTGTGAGGAAAGAGACAATTTTGAAGAAGCGGCTCATTTCGAAAAGAAGAAACCAAACTCATCCAAAGTACTAAATTTTGACACCTTAAAGTGTGGTAACTGCGCAGGCTATGTTATGGTTCTTTGGTCGTCTAGTGACTATGACTTTCATTCCGGAATCCACGATTTTCGAGTGTTACCCTGGTCACTTACAATAAATAAAGCCCCTACTCATTGGCCTCAAGCAATACAAAGATATTGGGTGCAAGCAAATAAATCTTTACAAGTCGAAAACTGGGATGCCGCGGCTGAAATGGCTAGAAGTACATTACAAATTGCTTTAAGAGACCACGGGGCTGTTGGTAAGGATTTATTTGAGGAAATAAATAATCTTGCAGAGAAAGGAGTGTTGCCACCTCTTATGAAAGAATGGTCTCATGAAGTGAGAGAGCTTGGCAACGACTCAGCCCATCCCAGACCAGAGCAAAAAGAAACAAGCCTAGGAGATGCCCGAGATATTGTAGAATTTTTGGACTTTCTTCTCGAATATCTTTACGACTTGCCAAAACGAATAGAAGATTATAGAGGAAGAAGGAAAGCCGAAAAAGCAACCACTCAGATCAAAAAGAAAACAAACTAGTTGTAACAGTATTCCAAACTCCCAAAAACTTGAAATTTCTATAAGTCAGATATATAATCGCGAAGATTACATCTAGCCCGTTTCTATGCGGGATTTAATCCCGTCAGTGAATAATGTCGGTACCACTGCATTAGTACAGTCCGAAAGGAGAGTCGTCTGATGGCTGACAGGAAAAGATCGACTTCTTGGAGAGCCGATCCAGAGTTCCGGAGAATGGTGGAGGAAAAGAAGCAAGAGCTGGATTACCTCTTCGGTCTTATCGGTCCGTTCGAGGATTGGGAGGACTGGGATGAGTCTATCCCAGACGAGGACGTGGTCCGCTTAGAGCTGCACGTAGGAGACGGCATTGAAAGAGGTCATCTGGAGCTAACCATGGGCGAGCTTCGAAGGGTCAAAGAGCTCGCCGAACTGCTCAAAGTGCTGAAAGAGCAGAAGATCATGATCGAAGAGCCAGACACGATCGCTAGACTCACCAGCGAGCTAGGATCCGAAAGTGCAAAGAGGGCTCTCGAGGTAGTACTCGGAAGCTTGATAATCGAAGGCTGTCCTTGCGACGAACTGTCGGACTAATCACGGAAGCGAGGAGGCTTAAAATGCTGACAATAAAAATGACCGGCGACAACGGCCATCTGCTAACCATAAGCAGAGAAGAAGGCAGAATCCTTATGGAAATGCGATCGCCTGGGGATATGATCCGGGGCTATGAGTTCCGAAAGCATCCCATTAGCCTGGCTCGGGCGCTCCACTACGTCCTGGCAGTCCCCGAATGTGATGACCTCGCCTTCGTCGAGGAGGATTTCAGAGGCAGGGTTTCCGTCAAGGAGGAGGAGTACACCTTGACCTTTGACACCTTGGGCGAGTCAAAAGGCGTTACAGTCAAGGCCCGGCGGGATGACTTTTCCGACGTGGTCGGCCTTTTGGAAAATCTCCCCAGAGGCTCATGATCGATCGTCGCCACCAGCGCCTGCCGACAGAGCTCGACTTTAACCGGTCGGGCTCTTCCATCTCTAATAATTTTCCAAAAAAAACTTGAAATTTCTAAAGCGGCTTCTTGTGTGTTGACAGTCGATACACTAAAGGGGTACACTAGCGGTGTATGGTAAAAAGGGTAAATATTTCTTTTCCAGAAAAAACCTTAAATGATCTGAAAGAGCTTGTACCACCTCGAGAAAGAAGCAAACTGGTGAGTGAGGCCGTCGAAGAAAAGTTAAATGATTTTAAAAGGGCTGTAGCGTTTGAGAAGCTCGAGAAAGCCCGTGAGAAATTCTCTTCCTTTGAGACTATTAAAAGCAAGGAAGACACTGTTGCTTGGGTAAAAAATATGAGAAAAGGTTGGAATCGCAGAGAAACCTCGAAGTAATCAGAATGAAATTATTGGTTGATACAAACGTTTTTATTGCTTACGGTAAAAAAAGAGATGGCGGTTTGGTTGATAGAATAAAATCTGAGAACCACGATCTTTACACCTCGGTGGTGTCGCTAGCAGAACTTCGGAGCGGAATCCACAAACGAGACCTAAATTTTTATCAAGCGATTAAAGAAACCTTTAGGCCGCTGCCTGTCGATTTGGAGATTGCGGATTTGGCTGGCGAATTTAGATACGAATTTTTGAGAAAGGGTTTGGATATAGATTTGGCCGACCATATCATAGCTGCGACTGCTTTATTAAATAATTTGGCGCTGGTTACTTTCAACAAAAAAGATTTTCCCCACAAAAATCTCGAGCTGTATCCAATTTGATAAAATTAGCAAAATGGAAATAAAGGAAACACAGGCGAAAAGTATTTTAACCCCTTCCAAATTCACAACTGCTTATGCAGGAAAGAGAACACTTCAATCTATTGATAAATTAAAGTGTTTCCCAAAAACTTGAAATTTCTATAAGTCAAAGATATAATTCCACCAACAACAGAAAAGACTCAACCAAGCCAGCCACTTACCTAAGAAGGGATTTCAAGTGTAGTTTCGGAGGAATACGAAAGGAGCACGGCGGAAATGAGTGAGGGACGAGTTGCTTTGGTCACTGGTTCATCTCGTGGAATCGGCCAGGCCATCGCAGTCAAGCTGGCTTCTCAAGGAGCAAGAGTGGCCATCAACTGTTTCCGAGACTTAGATGGTGCAGCTGAAACGCTGCGCTTAATCGAATCATCTGGAGGCCAGGCCGTCATAATCAGAGCGGATCTCGGTAGTGCCGAAGGAGTTGCCGACCTGCTTGGAAGAACTCAGCAGGCTCTGGGAGATATCGATATCCTCGTCCACAATGCCGGGTATTTCTATGCCACTCTCCTGCCTCGCTTCAAGAGGGAAGAGTGGGATAAACTGATACAGATTAACCTGACAGCGGCTTTCGAGCTCGCTAGCGGTGTATATCTGCAAATGGCGAGGAGGAGATGGGGCCGCATTGTCTTCATTTCTTCAGTCATTGCCCTGGCTGGCAACACCGGTCAGAGTGGTTACGGAGCTGCAAAGGCAGGGCTGATTGGGCTTGCCAAGTCAGTTGCTGTTGAATATGGTGCTAGGGAAATCACCTGTAACGTCGTTGCGCCAGGATACATCAGAACCAGGATGACCGAGGATGTTCACGAAGAGACCATCGGCGAAGCTTTAGAACGGCAAGCAATCAAACGGCCTGGAACACCAGAAGACGTAGCTGCCTTGGTCGGTTTTCTAGCTAGCGACGAGGCTAGTTGGATTACTAGGCAGGTATTCCAGGTCGACGGGGGCCTCCTATGATGCGGGGTTCCCCAAACAGGCCGTAACTTGAGCGAGTGCTTGGCGCACTTTTGGAAGGAGGAACGGATTTGGCTGGAATAAACGTCGCCCAATTAACGAAGGGCTACAAATTTCCCCCGATTACCTTTGCCGTCTCAGCCGAGCAGGCAGAGGCATACCGGAAGGTGACCGAGGGTGTCGAGGGATCAAGCTATATCCCTCCGCTCGGGGCGATCGCATTCGCCCTTCAGTCCCTGCTCGAGCAGGTGGAGTTGCCGGAAGGCTCGGTTCATGGCGGAGAGGGTTACGAGTGCCATAGCCCAATTGCGGTTGGTAGCGAGCTAATTGCGAATGGCTCTGTCGTTGACCGAGCTGACCGCGGAAGCTTCGCCCTCCTCGAAGTGGAGATCCAACTGACAGTGGCAGGTTCTTTGGAACCGGCCTTGGTAAGTGGAGCAACACTCGTGACGCCGCTGCTCAAAGGAGGCTACTGATGACTGTTCTAACTGCTCCGGCTGAGCTTCGTGCCACCCGCCAGTTCGATCAGGAAACCATCAACCGCTACGCCGATCTGGTCGGGGATCACAACCCCATTCATGTCGACGAGGAGTTTGCGAGGAGCACTCCTTTCGGCGGGACAATTGCCCATGGCATGCTCGTCTTGTCGCTAGCCTCTAACATGCTGGAGAAGCAATTCGGCGACCGGTGGCGAGCGTCGGGCAAGTTGAAGGTTCGGTTCAAGGCGCCGACCAAAAGCGGAGCTACCGTTACTGCTCAAGCCAGTTTGAAGGAGGGGGAGCAGCCGGCCGACAACAAGATCGCGACCTACCGAGTCGAATGCCGGAACGAGCAGAGAGAGGTAGTCATAGTGGGCACTGCGCAGGTTACTCTGTAACCCAGTGCCCAAGTTCGGTCCCCGGGGCCTTGCTGTTCCAGCAAAGGTCCCGGGATAGCCTCTTTTATCAGACATTAAGTTCCCAATAAATTCCTATCTTCTGCTAAAATGACTCTGTGGAAATAAAAGAAATAGCAGCGAAAAGTGTTTTAACTCCCTCCAAACTCCCCGGAGTTGATTTTGTGGTTAATCCTTACATTAGTTGCGGTTTTGCGTGCACTTATTGCTACGCAACTTTTATGGCAAGATATGTCGGCAAGACAGCGAACGATTGGGGAAAATTTGTTTTTGTAAAAGAAAACGCTCCCGAAGTTTTAAAAGAGGAACTAGCAAAACTAAAAAATAAAGGAGCTGGAAAAAGTATCCTTTTTAGTTCTGTCACCGATCCCTATCAAGGTGCAGAATCAAAATATAAAATTACCCAAAAGTGTCTGGAAGTTTTAGCAGATTTTGGTTTCAGTGGACAAGTTGGAATTTTAACAAAATCCAATTTAGTTTTAAGAGATGCGGATACATTTAAAAAACTAAAAGATGTTGAGGTGGGACTGACTATTATAACAACTGATGATAAAATTTCTCGCTATTTTGAAAAATATGCACCAGCTGCAAGTTTAAGACTAGAAGCCTTGAAGAAACTAAATGAAGAGGGTATAAAAACTTACGTGTTTGTCGGACCTCTTTTGCCTCATTTTGTTGCCGAAGAAGAAAAGCTGGAAAAGCTTTTTAAAGAGATTTCCGAAACAGGAAACAAGGGGCTTTTTGTGGAACACATAAATTTGAGTAAATATATTTTGGAAAGACTGGAGAGGGAAACAAAAGATTTGGATAAAAGTACAACAGCCAAGTTTTATGAGTCAAAACAAAAACCTTACAGAGACAGACTGGATGAAATCGTTGTAAAGTTAGTTAAAAAATACAATTTGAAACTTCGATCCGGCTCCACAATCTACCATCGCGGGTCTTAAATTTTCCCCACTAAACTTGAAGATTTATCTATTTGTAGTATAATCTGCGCACAATCGAATATATTGGAGAGTGCTTCGAAAAACCTTCGAGAAAGGAGGGATGGTTGCCATGTTGCGCTTTCTTCAGCAGCTAACAAGGCGACTCCGAGGAAGAAGTCTAACCAAGGCCAAGCTTTGGTTGGCGCTTTTGTCCTTGGTGTTCTTGCCTCTTTTTGTGAGTGCCGAGCCTGCCTGTGAGGCGCAGAAGATCCGCGAGCGGTATGGAGTGGAGATTGTGCTCGTGGGTCAGAGCTGGAGCGAGACCAGCCTGGGCGCGGTTGACGACGCTTTGAGTCGACTTCCACCGCATGTCGTCAGCCAATTGGGTAGCCGGTTCAACGGCAGTCTGTACATACTGTGCAACACTGAGTCGCGTACCCTATCCGGTACCAGCGTCTTCTCGCACGGCGCGAACTTCTACTCCAATAGTGACGGCCGCAACGAGCTCGTCCTCTACCCCGACCAGAGTACACCCACTGTCCTGCACGAACTAGCCCATGCCTATCAACTCCGCTTAGTTCCAGCGGGAAAGTACGCTCTGGTCTTTCGAGACGAGAAGATGAAGGACTTCATGCAAGCCACCGGTTGGCGTCTACTTAGCTCCGATGCGCAGGTGGAAACTGCTCTTGATCAGACACAGCTAAGCTTCGCCTATGATGGTCCGACGGTCTGGCATTTCATGTCCAACAACGACCCGCTGGAGGACTACGCGAACTCGTTCGCCCTGTTCTTCTACGACCTGGAGCGTCTTCGCCAACTCTCGCCAGTGCGCTACGACTGGATCCTAGAGCACGTGGCCAGCGAGTGAAGTTGATGACGACGAAGTGCCGAGAATCAGTGAACAGTCAAAGGCCCTTGCAGCCAGCGAGGGCCCTTTCTAATTCCCCAAAACTTGAAATTTCTATAAGTCATACATTATAATTCCACCACAATTGAATATCGCGGACGGTGTCCTCCGAGAAATCGAAGGGCTTTCAAAGAAAGGAGGGATGGCCGAGATGGCTACCCGACTGCCTCAAAAAGGGATGGCACCTGGTGCTACCCGAGGCAAACCTGTTACCCTTGAGCAGGTTCTCGATCTGTTGGAACGATTGAAGGGGAAGAAGTTCGGGTTAAGGGAGTTTCAGAGACTCATTGAGTCGTTCGATGTCCTCGCTCTTATTGGGAGCGGAGAACTGACGAGGGAGACGTTGCGCCTTATCCTTACCCCTAATGAGGGCTGGGCCGCTGGCGAACTTCAAAGGATGCTGAGTTCCTACTTCCCTTTCTGGAATGAGGAAATTGAGTCCTCACAAGGCTATCCCGATGGTTACCGATTCAAGTCTGCAGCCGGGAAGCTGCTAGCCTTGCAGAGTCTTCACCTTCTCGGTACCGATGACTATGGCAGCCACGTAAAAGAGCTAGCCACCCACTACGCTCGCAACATGCCTAAGGGAGCCGAGGAGCTTTTAGTTTGCCCGAAACCCTCAAGGGCGAAGGAGTGGGGGTTAACTTACTCCTACAACCTACCCTTAAGTAGTGCGTTGATAATCCTAGACAGGGCCATAAAGCCAAGGTTCCAAAACTGGTGGAAAGATGAGCAGCTTGGCGACACCGAGATGCTAAGACTCACCGACAAAACTGCAGCAGCGCTCGACAAGCTGGAGGCGGAAACACCAGGAGACTACCTAGTCATTCCTGTCCAGATGGGGATGAGGCACCGTGGCAGAAGCGCTCGTAGAGCTGTAGCCTGCTTCGCCGAAAACGAGTTCGGTCTCGGTCCTCTCGAAGTCGCCTACTACCTTGCTAGCTGTCCCGAGCGGTTCGTCATGTGGTACGATCTAGGGATTATCTGCGCAGGTGCCGAATGCAAAGATAGTCCTAAGGGGGAGTTCGACGGTTGCCCAGCCTTCAACGAGCACCAGGATAGGATCAATCTTCGCTACCGCCGAGCTGACGAGTACAGTGATTTGTATGGGGTGGCGACCGGCTTCCTGTCGTAGCTCATCCACCTTCTAACCACAGTTGTTAACAAGGCGCCCGACTCTAACCCAGTCGGGCGCTACCATTTCTAATACTATTAGCAAATTTTGGTTGAATCTGCTAAAATTCATCACTAGTTATGGCTGAAAAACGTGATTACTACCAAATCTTAGGCGTAGGAAAAACAGCCTCCGCCGATGAAATAGCATCCTTTGTATGCGAAAAAGACATTCGTATTTTTCGCGTACTCCCGGATGCTGCGATTAAGCATAGGCTACGCCTATTAGCTTAATCTTTAAAAAAGCTTATTATTTTGATTAACTATTTATGGCAAAAAGAGATTACTACGAAGTGCTAGGGGTTTCGAAAACCGCTAGTGCTGACGACATAAAGAAAGCATACAGAGGTATGGCACGGAAGCATCATCCGGATGTGGATAAAACAGCTGGTGCAGAAGGACGGTTTAAAGAAATAAACGAAGCCTACCAAGTTTTGTCTGACGCCCAAAAGCGGGAGGCTTATGACCGCTTTGGCCACGCTGCTTTTCAAGCGGGTGGCGCTCAAGGACAGCCGGGTGGCGGTTTTCAATATCAGTACGGACCTGGAGTTTCTTTTGATTTTGATTTCGGGGGTTTCCGAGACCCATTTGATATTTTTGAAGAATTTTTTGGATCGAGATCTCCTTTTGGTAGACAAAGTAGGCGAGGCCCGGCACGTGGGCAAGATCTTCATTTTGAAATTACCCTACCTTTTGAAAACGCTGCTTTTGGGGTGACACGAAATATAGAAATTCCCCGACGCGAAACTTGTTCGGAATGCAGCGGTAGCGGCGCAGCAAAAGGAAGTAAGCCAGTTACTTGCCCAGCCTGCAGAGGTTCGGGACGAGTGAGCAACCAGACACAGTCTATTTTCGGCGCTTTTATGACGATGTCTCCTTGCCCAACCTGTAGGGGTGAGGGGACAGTAATCCTCAAGAAATGCCCAAAATGCAAAGGTAGTGGAATAGTGCGCGGAATCAAAGAAACCCAAATTAAAATCCCGGCTGGTGTCGATGACGGCGACACTATCCGTTTCCAGAGGCTTGGTGAAGCCGGCGAAAAAGGCGGTGAGTACGGAGACCTTTATTTAACTATCAGAGTTCTCCCTCACAAATTTTTGAAAAGAGCCGGTTTCGATGTTTATTACGAACAACCAATTTCTTTTACTCAAGCAGCACTTGGTGATGTAATAGAAGTACCGACGCTGGACGGAAAAGTAAATTTGAAAATCCCAGAAGGAATTCAGACTGGAACGGAACTGCGGTTAAAAGAAAGAGGAATTGTGCATGGACAGTCCCGCGGCGATCAATACGTTAGAGTAAAAGTGGTAACCCCTAAACACCTTTCCGCTCGGCAGAAGGAAGCTTTAGAAGAGTTGAAATAGGATTCTTCGAATCCTGCGCTATTTCTAGCTAAGGATTTTCCATACTTTTGAAATTTTTGAGCTTCTCAATTCCTCAAGTATTCCCAAATCCTGCGCTAGACATCTTATGCTTAGCTAAAAGTGAACAAATAGAACAGGGGCGAGCTCTCGTCGTGATTCACCGCGGACATCACAACTAAAGAGACTCGCCCCCTGACCAACTGGTCGTACTCCTCGGCCGAGATGCCTTATAAGCACGACTAGTTGATCTCTTGTGCGGCGCCGATCATGGCCACGCGAAGACCTCGCTAGCTATTAGGAGGAGGCTAGCCCCAAACCAGCGCCGCCCTCTATTCCGATTTCTTCCGGGGTGGGGGTGGTGCCAGCAAAAGGAGGTTCTTAGCTGACCGTTCCCCTTTTTCTACCGGGTGAGGTCTTCCATGCGGTTGTAAGCTGGAAGGAGGTAAGGCCTAAGAGCTCGTAGCCGCGGGAAGTGCCAGCACCACCCCATACCCCAATCGGGATTGCTCGCTTTTATTCCAAAACAGACCAAAAGGCCTGGGTCTCTCCGGTTTCTCGGGAGGGACTCGAACCCCAACCTAAGTGGCTAACAGCCACTGGCTCTTCCAATTGAGCTACCCGAGAATCCCTTCCGGTTTTTATTTTATTTACTACTCGGTTTATTGTCAACTTTAGCGGGACTTAAAGTGGAGCAGGGTTGACCAGAAAATACTTTAGTGCTACTATTGGCGTATAATTTTAGAGACTTACCAAAAGTGGGAATAAAATCCCACTTTTACTTTAGTAGGAAGGTGACAAGTAACAGGTAACAAGTTGCCAAGAGATTTTTAAAAATAACTTGTTATGCGACTGAAAGGAGCTAATTTGGCACCAAGAACAGAGTTTGCTTCTGCCTTAAATCAAGCCGCAGCTGAACGCGGGGTAGAACCCGAAGACGTCTTAAACATAATTAAAGACGCGATAAAAGCTGCTTACAGAAAAGATTACGGTGGCAAAGAAGAAGACGAAATCGAAGTAGAACTGGATGCGGAATCTGGTGGAGCAAAGATCCATATTGATAAAAAAGATGTTACCCCTCCTGGTTTTGGCCGAATTGCCGCACAAACAGCAAAACAAGTGATTTTGCAAAGAATCCGCGAAGCTGAAAAAAGTGCAATTTTTTCCGAATACGAAAAAAGAATCGGCAGTGTTGTAAATGGCATGGTCCAAAGACTAGAAGGGCCAAATCTTGTTGTCGACATAGGTAAAACCGAAGCTATACTGCCCGCAACAGAAAAATCCTCAGGTGAAGATTATCGTCTAACCCAAAGATTGAAACTTTATATTCTTGGAATTCGCGAGGGAGCGAGGGGCCAAGAAATCATCGTCTCACGTGCCCACAGGGGATTGGTTGAAGGCCTCTTCAAATTAGAAGTTCCAGAAATTGGTAGTGGTGTTGTCGAAATAAAAGGAATTGCCAGGGAGGCTGGGAGCAGGAGCAAAGTTGCAGTAAGTAGCCGCCAGGCGGGAGTAGATCCAGTTGGTAGCTGTGTTGGGCAAAAAGGAGTAAGGGTGCAGGCTGTTATTGCGGAACTTGGGGCGGAAAAAATAGATGTAATTGCTTACAGCGATGAACCAGCAAAATTTGTTGCTGCTGCGCTTTCTCCCGCTAAAGTTGAAAAAGTAAGTGTGGACGAAGAAACAAAAACGGCTTATGTCGAGGTACCCGAAGATCAACTTTCCCTAGCAATTGGAAAAGATGGGCAAAATGTTCGCTTATCTGCAAAGCTTACTGGTTGGCGGATAGACATTAAGGGAGCAGACAAAATTCAAGAGCCCGAGGAAGAAGAAAAGACCAAAGATAAAAAGCCTAAAACTAAGGAAAAAAAGCAAGTTAAGAAAGCAATTAAAAAAACAAAGAGAGTAACAAAGAAAAAGGCAAAGAAAGAAGAAAGTACTTAAAGCTTACCCAATGGTAATTTTTAAAGCGTCAATTTATTTATGGCAAAAAATGAAAAACGAGTTACCCAAATTAAGACCAACACAAGACCACCGGTGGTGGCAATTCTTGGCCATGTAGACCACGGCAAAACTACTCTCCTTGATTACATTCGCAAAACTCACGTCGCTGAAAAAGAAGAAGGCGGCATTACCCAACACATTGGTGCTTACCAAATAGAGTACAAAGGAAGAAAAATTACTTTTATTGATACTCCAGGGCACGAGGCTTTTTCCGCAATGCGAGCTCGGGGGGGTCAGGTTTCAGATCTAGCAGTTTTGATAGTTGCTGCAGATGATGGTGTGATGCCCCAAACGAAAGAAAGTATAGCCCATATAAAGGCTGCAAATATTCCTTTTATCGTGGCAATAAATAAGATGGATATGCCGGGGGCAAATGTTGAAAGAGTAAAAAAAGAGCTTAGCAAAGAAGAGGTTTTTGTAGAAGGATACGGCGGAGATGTTGTTATTGTCCCAATTTCAGCAAAGACTGGGCAAGGTGTGGATGAACTTTTAGAAATGATTGATTTGGTTGCCGATTTAGCCGAATTAAAAAAAGAGGAAGGAAAACCTTTTGAAGGGGTCGTCATCGAGTCAAGATTGGATAAATCTCGTGGGCCAATCGCATCAATATTGGTGAAAAAGGGAGTTTTAAAATATGGAGATACTGTTTTTACTAAAACTGCGAGTGGAAAGGTTAAGAGCCTTACTGATTCGCTAGGGTCTCGTTTGATAGCCGTGGAAATCTCCACACCAATTGAAGTTTTGGGCTTTACAAAGGTACCAAAAGTAGGAGAAATCGTTAAAAGTTTTCCCGAAGAATATAAAGAGGAAGGTAAAGAAACAAAACAAGTTTTAAGTAAAACAAACTTACCACAACTTTCGGAAGATGAAATCCGTTTGATAATTAAAGCTGATGTGATGGGGTCTCTAGAGGCAATCACCAATTCATTAGAGTCCTTAAAAGACGAGGATCAAAAAATTAAGATTTTCTACGCTGAGACAGGGGACATTTCCGAAAGTGATGTTCTTTTGGCGGCAGCAATAAAAGCAATAATCATCGGTTTCAATGTTGGAATTAATTCTTCGGCCGAAAGGCTGGCGAGTGAAGAGAAAGTGTTGATAAGAAATTACAAACTAATTTATGAACTACTCGAGGAGTTAAAGGAAGGCCTTCACGCTTTGAGCGAGAAGAAGGTGGAGGAGGAAGTGTTTGGAAAAGCAGAAATCATTGCTCTTTTCAAAATCGATTCAACTCGTATAGCTGGCTGCAGGGTGGTTGAAGGAAGAATAAACCGCGACGATACAATAGTTTTAAAGCGGGGAGAAAAAGAATTAGGGAGAGCTAAAATAGTTTCAATGAAGCATCGGGAAAGCGATATAAACGAGGCTAATGTCGGTGACGAATTTGGGTTGGTGCTTGAAAAAGACCTACCATTTGCAAAAGGTGATATAATTTTCGCTACTATAAGCTCCTCGTGATTAATATCTTCTACTGAAGATTACTCACTGCGGAGATTGCGTTCAAGAATAGCTTAACAGCTATCGACTTGAGCTAGAGTTAATTTATAAATATGCAAATAACAGCGGAAAATTTTACATTGCTAGCCAATTTAATACAGACTTCAAAAAAGATTTTGATTTTTGTTGGGGAAAATCCTAGTATTGATTGCCTAGCCGCTGCTATATTTCTCGAAGAAAATCTCTCGGGTGAAAATAAAAGCCTTGAAGTCGTTGCTTCAGGGAATATACCAGATAGTTTCAAATCTTTTTCAGAAAAGATTTCAAATAAGGCAAGTGCTAAAAAACTAGTTATATCTTTTAATTGGAAGGAATTAGCTGTGGAAAAAGTTTCTTACAATTTGGAAGGTGATAATTTTAACTTTATTGTCACTCCAAGAAACAGAAAAATTAGCGGCGAGGAAGTAAAAATTTCTTACCAGGGACAGGAAGAAGATTTAATTATCGTTTTAGGTGTTTCCGCTTTGTCGGAGCTTGAGTATTTTTCAGGAAGTAGTAGTGATAAGCCAATGATCAATATCGATAAAAGTAACAAAAACGAGCTTTTTGGGACTTTGAATTTCGTAAACTCTCAGGCAGATAGCATATCAGCAATTGTTGCGTCTATTTTTGAGAAAGCAAATTTACCAGTAAAACTAGCTACTAGTGGAGACTTACTAATTTTGGGAATTCGATCAGCAACAAATAATTTCAACAATGTTTTAGATCCGGCAACTTTTGAGGCGGCCGCTTTTGGCGCCCGATTAAAAGAGAGAGTAGAAGAAAGGGATAATTTAAAACCAAAGGAGGAGCTAAAGGAAGAAACAAATATACCGGCTGATTGGCTTGCCCCGAAAGTTTTGCATTCGAAAGAAATTCATAACTAGCTTCCATCTTGAAGCTACATTTGTTATACTGAAATTGAATTAAAAATTATGTCGCTTGAAAAAGAAGAAAAAAAGAAAATATTGGAGGAATTTGCCCAGCACCAAGGTGATACAGGAAGCCCAGAGGTGCAAATTGCTCTTTTGACCGAAAGAATAAAAAGACTAACGGAACATTTGAAGGGTCATAAAGGGGATGTTCATTCCCGAAGGGGCCTACTTCAAATGGTTAATAAGAGGCGTAGGATCCTCATGTATCTAACAAGAAAAGACCCAGACCGATATAAGGGTATAGTTGAAAAAGTTGGCCTTCATAAGTAAGTCACTTGCACATATATAGTAAAATAGTTAAACCGAGAATCAAGGCAACTTGATAGGGGAGAAGTGATCTATAATCAATCTAAGTTGGTTGTAGGTCATGGCTCCCCGTATCTCTTCTTGATTCTCCAAGATAAAAAATTTCATGGATAGAAGAAAATTAATAAAAAAAGAAATAACTTGGGCAGGCAAAACCCTGTCGCTGCAGTATGGAAAAATTGCGGAACAAGCGGATAGCGCTATTTTGGCCCGTTATGGCGACACTATGGTTTTGGCTACTGTGGTTTCAGCGCCGCCGCGTGAGGACGTGGACTTCTTCCCTTTAAGCGTTGACTATGAAGAGAAGCTTTATGCAGCGGGTCGAATTTCTACATCCCGGTTTATAAAAAGGGAGGGGCGCCCAACAGACGAAGCAATTTTGAACGGTAGATTAATTGACCGTTCAATAAGACCTCTTTTCCCTAAGGATTATTCGAATGAGGTGCAGGTAATAGTAACTGTTTTATCGTACGATCAAGAGAATGATCCAGATATTCCTTCGCTACTTGCTACGAGCGCTGTTTTGCAAACCTCCCCTATTCCTTGGGACGGCGAACTTGTTGGGGTTAGAGTTGGTTTTGGCAATGGGGGCTTTCTTTTAAACCCAACAAAAAACGAAGAGTCATTTTCAGACATGTCTCTAACTGTTTCTTTCAACAAGGAAAAAGTCGTAATGATTGAGTGTGGGGCCAATGAGATAGCCGAAGATGTTATTTTGGAGGCTTTAAAGTTTGGTAGAGAACAAGCAAAGCCGGCGCTCGAGATGATTAGTGAACTAGTAACCGAGGTTGGAGCTGAAAAAGCAAAAGTCGAAAAAGAAAAAATAGATGAAAAACTCGAAGCAGAAATTGTCTCTTTTATTAAAGAGAATTTCAAAAAAGACCTCTTTGATCCTGATAAAAGTGGCAAGGAAAGCGTCTTCGAGGACATGAAAGAGAATTTGTACGAAAAATTTGAGGGGAAGCTGACAAAGACTGAAATGAGTAAGATTTTCGATACGACAGTTAAAAAAATGGTTCGTGAAAATATTGTTCAGGACGAGAAAAGACCCGATAACCGCCCTCTAACGGAGGTAAGACCAATAGAAATTGAGGTTGGGGTTTTGCCCCGCACACATGGGTCGGCTATTTTTAGACGAGGGGACACTCAGGTTTTGAGTGTAGCGACGCTGGGTTCGACCTCCTTGGAACAATTAATAGAGGGAATGGAAGGGGAAGCGAAAAAGCGATTCATGCATCACTATACTTTTCCTCCCTTTTCCACCGGAGAGGTTCGCCGCTTAGGGTCTCCAGGAAGGAGAGAAATTGGGCACGGGGTTTTAGCAGAAAAATCCCTAGTCCCTGTAATTCCTGAGGATGACAAATTTCCATATACTATCAGAGTAGTATCCGAAGTCTTGTCTTCCTCTGGTTCGACATCTATGGGAAGTATTTGCGGTTCAGTTCTTGCCCTGATGGACGCTGGGGTTCCAATTGCAGCACCTGTTTCTGGTATAGCCATGGGGTTGGTAATTGAAGGAGAGAAATACAAAATCTTAACAGATCTACAAGCGTTGGAAGATTTTTATGGGGATATGGATTTTAAAATTGCTGGGACTACCAAAGGGGTTACAGGAATTCAGCTTGACGTAAAAATCGATGGCTTAAACGATAAAATTATATCAGAAACCCTTTCAAGGGCAAAAGAAGGAAGAGCCTTTATACTCGACCAGATGTTAAAAGCTTTGCCAAAATCAAGAGAAGATATCTCAAAATACGCACCAAAAGTAATGGTTGTTAACATTCCTCAGAAAAAGATAGGCGAGGTTATTGGTAGTGGTGGTAAAACAATTAATAGAATAATTGACGAAACAGGTGCAGCAATTGATATTGATGATGACGGGACAGTCCACATAACAAGCACGACAGAGGAGGGCTTGAACAAAGCAGCGGATTGGATAAAAGGACTCACTCATGAAGTTCGCCCCGGCGAAATCTATGAGGGAACCGTAAAGAGAATAATGCCGTTTGGGGCAATGGTCGAAATTTTACCTGGAAAAGAAGGGTTGGTACATATTTCTCAGCTGGCTACATACCGGGTTGAAGACATTAACAAAGAAGTGGAAGCTGGCCAGAAATTTAAAGTAAAAGTACTTGAGATTGATCATCAAGGACGAGTAAACCTCACCCGCAAAGGGGTATAAGTTTTCTTTAATGGAAAAAAGCAGACTTTTACAGCTAGCCAAACAAATTGAAGTTTGCCGCCGTTGCGATTTATATAAAGGTGCAAAAAACGCAGTTCCCGGCGAAGGAAATCCCAAAACAGGCATTTTATTTATAGGGGAAGCCCCTGGTTTTAATGAAGATATCCAGGGTTTACCATTTGTCGGCAATGCTGGTAAATACTTAGATAATTTGCTAACAAAGATAGGTTTAAGTCGAGGGGATGTTTTTATAACAAACATGGTGAAGCACCGACCACCTGAGAATCGGGATCCTAGTTTTGGTGAAATTGCAGCTTGTAATGCATGGTTGGAGGAGCAACTGACAATAATAGAGCCAAAGGTTATTGTTACATTGGGTAGGCTAAGTTTAAATTATTTTTTGCCAAACGCAAAAATATCAGATGTTCATGGGCATCCGTATCGTGTCCGAAATTATATTGTTTTACCGATGTATCATCCAGCAGCTGCTTTAAGGAGTATGCAGATAACAACAGAATTAGAGAGCGATTTTCAAAAAAACCTAGAATTACTAAATAATCCAGATCTTAGCAAGCATATTACGGAATCGTATCAGGACAGCGGGCAGGCCAGCCTTTTTTAAATATGAGTAAAAAATTTAAATTAAATGAAAATAGAAGCTATTACGGTAGAGGAAAGTTGAAATTTTTGCCGCTTGGAGGTAATGGTCAAGTGACAAAAAACATGTTCGTTTACGAATATGGCAGTGATATTTTATTAATTGATTGCGGTATGGGTTTCCCAAGTGAAATGCTCTACGGTGTTGATATGGTTATCCCAGATATTTCTTACCTTGCTGATAAACGTAATAAAATAAGAGCATTCCTAATTACCCATGGACACGAAGACCATATTGGGGCTCTGCCGTATATTATTGATAAAATTTCTGTTCCAATTTATGCCACGAAGCTAACAATTGGGTTAATAAAAGCCAGATTAAAAGAAGCAGGAAAACTTAATTTTGCTAATTTTGTTCAAGTAGAGCCTGGAAAAAGATATCAAATCGGCTCCTTTTCAGTAGAACCTTTCCAAGTAAGCCATTCGATTCCCGATTCGGTTGGCTACTACTTAAGTACACCCTTAGGTAGCTTCGTTCATACGGGGGATTACAAATTTGACTGGAGCCCGATTGATGGAAGAACCACTGATGTTGAGCGGTTAACAGAGTACGGTAAAAAAGGAGTGCTGGCGCTGATGAGCGATTGTTTAAGAAGTGAGAAACCAGGAACTACATTGTCGGAGGCGGATATTGGAAAAAATTTTGAAGAGGCAATGAGGGAAACAAGCGGGAGAGTAATCATCACAACCTTTTCCTCCAATGTTTCAAGAATACAGCAAGGTATAGATGCCAGTATAAAAAACAATCGCAAGGTATCAATTGCCGGAAGAAGTATGGAACAAAACGTAAAAGTTGCAATAGATTTGGGTTATTTGAAAATTCCAAAAGATGTAGTAGTAGGCTTAAATCAAATAGACAAAATCCCCGACAGAAACCTAACTTTAATTGTCGCTGGAAGTCAGGGTCAACCAGGAAGTAGCTTATCGAGGATTGCAGCTAGCGAACACAAATTTATCAATATAAAAAAAGGGGACTTAATTATTTTTTCTGCTGACCCGATTCCTGGAAATCAAGACTCTGTATATGAGATGATTGACAATCTTTCAAAACTCGGGGCAATAATAAAATACTCTGATATAACTTCTGATTTTCACGTATCTGGGCATGCGTCACAAAGTGAACTGATGCTTATGCTTTCACTGGTTAGACCAAAATACTTGGTCCCAATTTCAGGCATGCACCGGCAGATGCAACAGTATGCACTGCTTGCAAGAGGAAACGGAATACCTTCTCAAAATATATTTGTTGTTGACGAAGGTGGCCTAATAGAATTTGACGAACATGGTGCAAGAACCTGTGGTGAAGTAGAAACAACCAATGTTTTTGTGGACGGAATTGGCGTTGGGGACGTTGGCTCAATAGTTCTTAGAGACAGGAAAACTTTAGCTGAAGAGGGAATTGTAGTAGTGATAATTACGATCCATAAAAAAACAAGCCAATTGATTGAGGAGCCGGAGATTGTTTCACGAGGCTTCGTTTATATGAGAGAAAGCGAGGATCTTATGAAAGAAGCAGTAAAAGTAGTAAAAAAGAGCATAGGAAACAATGGAAGAATTAAAAATTGGATGGTTATCCGCGAAAGAGTAACAGAGGACCTTGAAAAATTTCTTTTCCAAAAAACCGCCCGCCGCCCAATGGTCCTGCCAGTGATTATTGATGTTTAACCTGACGTATCCTCTATCGTTTCACTTACTTTCCTAAAGTGCTCCGCACTTAAATAAAATAACCCCCCCTTCCTGATCATAGTAATACTCATCTGTAAAAGATTCTGGAGCAACTTCTTCGTCGGCACCAAACCCGTATATTTCCTTTAACTGGGGGAGGGTGTACCTGGGAGCCCAAGTCATGGGCTGTTTTTTGAATCGATGGGCGATTTCTTCTGCCTGCTTTTGGATTTCTGAAACCCAAGCTGTACCGTTTTTAATTATGATTTTAACATCCAATTCCCGACTGTCCGCTCGTTCAACAACTTCGCCCAATTGCCTTCCGAGTTCTTGATTTTCAGGTGAAAGAGTATCGTAATCAATCATTATATATGCAAATCCCGTTTGGACGCTTTCTTTATTTGCTGAGGTAGATCGTGTATGGACATTTTTATCGTATAATTCTTCGCACGCTGTTACTAGAGGAGTCTCAACTATGTCTCTTATATCTTCTCTCTTTCGGATTGGCCGGTAACTTTGTTTAATAGGCGCGACTTCATCTAATCTGACTGGTGTTTCTTCAGGCCTCTCAAGGTCAGGATTTTGTGTTTGCGGGCCGATTTCCTCTGGTGAAGGGCCGGGTATTTCGCTCATGATTTAATTATTGCTGCAGGAGAAGAAGTAAGTCAAATTAATAAACGATGGTCTTGAAGCAGTCATTAGCTTGAACCCCAGAGTAATTGAGGGTATAATTACCTCACAATGCCCTATCGTCGAAGAAAGTACTCAACAGGTTTTTCAAAGATCAAGCTAAAGAAAAAGACTTTCCAAGCACTGGCGGGATTGGTTTTTATTTTGGCTGCGGGTATTACTTTGCTTTCACTTTTCAGTGTTTCATATCCAGCAGTTCTGCTACACGAACAACTTGTAAAATATTTCGGGTTTATTACGCCACTTCTGCCAATTGCCCTAACAGTAGCTGGACTCTTCCTTTTGAAAGTAAAGCTACCAATCACTGGGGCGAACAGTGTGGCTGGGCTATATCTATTCCTGCTTTCGATCCTTTCGTTGGTGGCCACCTTTTCCCCAGCAAAAGGGGGAGTTGTTGGTCAGTCTATCGCTGATATCTTAAGTCAAACACTTTCCAAGCCAGGGGCCTTTTTTACCTTTTTTATTTTGATGCTTGTTTCGATTGTGGTCTTTTTCAACACATCTCTCGAGACGCTAATAAACGTTCTTGGGCTTGCCGGTTCTGCTACCCTTTCTTTTCTTAAAGCCGTATTTGCCGGAAAAGAAGGAGAGGAAGAAGAAAAAGAACCAACATTTACTACGAGAGGTTTAGATAATCAAGCGAAGGCCGAAAAAGAAGAGGAACTTCCTAGTATGAAAGCTCCGATAACTAATTTGCCTGGAAGCGAAGACGTTTGGGAATACCCCCCCATTGATTTGTTGACAGATAGTCTTGGTGCGAAAGCAACCCGTGGGGATATAAAACAAAGTGCAGCAATTATTGAGAAAACTTTAGAATCGTTTGGTATTCAAGCAAAAGTTGTTGAGGTAAATATGGGTCCGGCTGTTACCCAATACGCACTCGAAATTGCACTCGGAACAAAACTAACAAAAATTACCTCTTTAGCCAATGATATTGCCTTGGCGCTAGCCGCTCCTACGGGGACAGTTCGTATAGAAGCGCCAATTCCTGGAAAATCATTAGTTGGTATAGAAGTACCAAACCTGACATTAGAAATAGTACCGCTTAAAAACGTCTTAACCTCCGCACAAATGCAAAAAGCGAAATCAAAGGTAGAACTTGCGCTGGGCTTAGATGTTTCTGGCCAATCAGTGGTTGATGACTTAGCTCGAATGCCTCATATGCTTATAGCAGGTAGTACTGGTTCTGGTAAAAGTGTAGCGATCAATGCCTTTATCGCAACAATTTTGTTCCGGGCCTCTCCCAACGAAGTAAAATTTATTTTAGTCGATCCAAAAATAGTCGAGCTTTCAAATTGGACGGGCATTCCCCATCTCCTAACCCCCGTTATTAATGAGCCGGAAAAGGTACTCTCGGCACTTCGTTGGGCAATTGGGGAAATGGAAAAAAGATACAAATTATTTGCGGAAATAGGGGCACGCAACATAAATATGTATAACGAGATGAGCGGCTTCCAAGCCTTGCCCTATATAGTTATTATTATCGACGAGTTGGCAGATATCATGCTGTTTGCTCCAGTCGAGGTTGAAGATGCTATCACTAGACTTGCCCAAATGTCCCGAGCTGTCGGGATCCATATGATTTTGGCAACACAACGCCCAAGTGTCGATGTTTTGACAGGATTGATAAAAGCCAATATTCCCTGCCGGGTTTCATTTAATGTCACAAGTCAGATTGACAGCCGGGTAATTATTGACCAGGTTGGTTCCGAAAAATTACTGGGAAGGGGAGATATGCTTTATGTTCCGCCAGACGCATCGAAGCCATCAAGAATCCAGGGAGTTTTTGTCTCGGAGCCGGAAATAAACAGGTTGATTGGCTTCTTAAAGAAATCCGGAATAGAACCTCAATATACCGAAGAGGTAACGACAACCCCGGTTTCAAAATTAGCCGGTAAGAAAGGGACAGAAGATGAACTTTTTGAAGAAGCGGTAAAAGCTGTTGTTCAATACGACCGTGCAAGCGCGTCATTATTGCAGAGACGTTTACGTATCGGTTACGCAAGGGCAGCAAGGCTTTTAGACGAGTTAGAAGGTGCTGGTGTTGTGGGAGTAGCCGATGGTAGTAAGGCGCGAGACGTTTTGGTAAAAGATGCGGAAAGAGTAATAGGTAGCGCGTCCAAGGAGGGATCTGAAGAAAAAGGCTAAAAATTGGTAGGTTTTTATGAGGACAGTAGGTGAAATTTTAAGTGAGGCCAGGAATAAAAGAAACCTAAGCTATGAGCAGGTTGAAAAAGAAACAAAGATCCGGAAAAAAATAATTAAGATTCTGGAAGAAAGTGACTGGAGTAGCCTCCCCCCAACTTACATCAAAGGGCTCTTAAAAAACTATTCAAGTTATTTAGGATTGGAAGAAAAAAGAATTCTAGCTTTTTTCAGAAGGGAATACGATGAGAAAAAATCCCTATCGGGAGTAAAACCTGTGGCAAAATTACGTACTGGTTTTCGATTTACCCCTGGTGTTGTTACAGCCTTTTTGTTTGGCCTGGTCACACTGGCAGTAGTTTGGTATTTATTTTCCCAGTACCAGTCTTTTACAGCGCCCCCGAAATTGGAGATTTTAGAACCCAAAGACAATATAAAAATTTCTTCCATGGAGGTCAATGTCGTTGGGCGTACTTGGAGCGATTCAATTTTAAAAATTAACGGCGAAACAGTGCAAGTTTCTCCCGGAGGTACTTTTTCAGTTGCTGTTGGACTAAAAGAAGGTAATAACACCTTGACGATTACCGCGGCTAATAGATTTGGAAAAATTAGTAAAGTTACAAGGACTATTTTGGTCGAATTAACAAAACAAAAAACAAGCACATCTTCAAGCGAGAAAAATCTGAGCCTTACCCTACAAATTCTGAATAAATCTACCTTCGTAACAGTTGAGGGGGATGGAAAAGTATTTTTCGAAGGGCTAATGTTAGCGAATACAAAAAAGGAATTTACAGCAAAAGAAAAAATCAAAATCAAGACCGAAAATGGAGCCACAACAAAAGTGGTAATCGATGGGCAAGAATTAATTTTAGGAAAAGAGGGAGAAAAGGTGGAAAAAGACTTTACCCTATAGGTAAAAATAACTCTTGCTAACAATATAGAAACTTGCTATTCTTGCTCTACTTTAAAAATAAACTGCTCTAATGGACGCAACAACTTTTCTTCTTGTAATTATATTTTTAGTCGCGGTCGTTTTAATAGCGGTTGGAGTTTATCTAATCATTGTTCTAACTGAATTCCGAGCCACAATACGTCACACGAATAAAATCTTAGCTCACGTGGATTCCCTTCTTGAAATCGTAGATAATAAAATTGCCCGGCCAGCAAGTTCATTGGTTGGAATTTTGGGAGTAGTAAAGGACGTAGCCGATTTATTTAAAGATTTCCAAAATAAAGTGCATAAACATGGAGAATCACACGAGCGATAATAAAAATGAAGAGGGCCTTTTTAAAGGGTTGTTTTTTGGCGTACTTGTTGGGGTTGGTTTAGTTTTATTTCTAAACAGCAAAACTGGAAAAGAATTTGTAGAAAAAGCTAAAGAAAAAATTGACGAAGTTCTCTCCGAAGATTTAGAGGAAGGTGATTACGAGGAAACGGTGGATGAAAATGTAGTACCAGCACCAGTTGAATCAAGCGCGCCAGCAGTAACTGAAACAAATGAGGAAACAGCAGAACCAGTAGAACCCCCACACAGATTTTTTGAGAAAAAGGAAGAATAAGCTTTTCTTTGCAATCTACCCACAGTTCACATATAATTTGAGCTAATCTGCCTTTACCTAAATAAAATGAAAGCCAAAGAATTGAAAGAAAAATATTTGAAGTTTTTTGAAAGTAGGAGACACAAAGTAATTCCTTCAGCTTCACTTATTCCTTCAACAGAAGTTGAAATTACCGGCACTCAAAAAGTACTTTTTACTACAGCTGGTATGCATCCTCTCATCCCGTATTTATTAGGTCAGGAACACGTAGCTGGAAAGCGATTATCCAATGTTCAAAAATGTTTTAGAACCGATGATATAGATGAAATTGGGGACGCTTGGCATCTAACTTTTTTTGAGATGCTTGGAAACTGGTCCCTTGGAGATCCTGCCTCACCTAACGGTATCGGGCAAGGTGGGTATTGGAAAAAAGAGGCAATTCCCTGGTCGATGGAATTTTTAACCAGAGAGTTGGGATTGGAGAAAGAAAAAATTTACGTAAGTGTTTTTGGCGGAGATCCGGAAATCCCTGGTGTGGGGGCTGATGAAGAAAGTGTTTCAATATGGAAAGACGTCGGAATACCAGAGGAGAGAATTCTCCGCCTGGGTAAGACAGATAATTGGTGGGGGCCGGTCGGGGAGACAGGACCTTGCGGACCGGATACGGAAATGTTTTACGATACAGGAAAACCGGCTCATGGTTCAGATTGTAAACCGGGTGATAATTGCGGTAAATATGCGGAAATTTGGAACGATGTTTTCATGGAATTTAATAAAACTGCGGATGGAAAATACGAACCCCTAAAACAAAAAAACGTGGATACTGGAATGGGGGTTGAGCGAACAACTGCAATTTTGCAGGGAAAAGATAATGTTTATGACACGGAACTCTTTTCACCAATTATAAACGAGATTAAAAATTTAGCTAAAGATTGGGATGATCGATCAGGAAGAATTATTGCCGACCATTTGCGTGGATCTACATTCCTTATTAGTGACGGTGTAACTCCAAGTAACGTTGAGACTGGTTATATTTTACGCCGTCTGATTCGACGTGCCATCCGTTATGGTAAACAACTAGGGATAAATCAGAAGTTTGCTTCTAGAATTGCCGAAGTAACTATTGATACAGATAGAGATTCTTATCCGGAACTCGTTCAAAAAAAGGATATTATTAAAAAGGAACTTAGTTTGGAGGAAGACCGCTTTGAAACTGCGATAAGAGAAGGCTTGAAAAAATCGCACCGAATCTTCGATTTAAAAGTTCCGATTAGCAATGAAAAATATACAAAGATAATGCAAGCTGTTGGAAAGAGGGAAATGTTTAGAGAAATGTACCGCGGTGAAGTAGAAAGCAAAGATAAGGATTTAAGTTCAGAATTCGGTGTTAAAATTTCCCAAGAAGAAATTAATAAGGCTACAATTTCCGGTAAAGAAGCCTTCGATTTATACCAAACACACGGATTTCCTATTGAAATGATTGTTGAATTAGCTCAGGCAAGAAATTTACTAGTTGATATAGAGGATTTCAGGAAAGAAGTTAAAAATCACCAAGAAGTTTCTCGTGCGGGGTCGGAGAAAAAATTTGCCGGTGGGCTTGCCGATCAATCAGAAATTACGACGAAGGGGCATACAGCCACTCATTTGTTACATCAAGCATTGAGAACTGTTCTTGGCGAACATGTCGAACAGAGAGGAAGCAATATTACACCAGAGAGAATTCGTTTTGACTTTTCTCACGGGGAAAAATTGACAGATGAGGAAATTAAGAAAGTAGAAGAGCTCGTTAATCAAAAAATAAAAGAAGATCTTCCTGTCAAAAAAGAAATAATGAGTCCCGGAGAGGCCAAAAAAGCAGGAGCGATTGGTTTGTTTGAAGAAAAGTACAGCGATAAAGTTTCAGTTTACTCAGTAGGTAATTTTTCTAAAGAAATCTGTGGTGGGCCGCATGTAGAATACACAGGCCAACTTGGAAAATTCAAAATAATAAAGGAAGAAGCTTTGGGTTCTGGACAGAGGCGTATCAGAGCTGTGTTAGAATAAGATATAATAAAGAGGGTAAACCTGACCATGCCTTTTAATATCCTGCAAAGAAAACCAAAGAATCAAAATTTTTTTGTTTTAGAGATAGGGTTGGAAAGAGTAACCTGCGCTATTTTTAACAAGGAAGATTCTCAACTCAAATTGGCAGGAGTAGGACGGAAGAAATTTTCCTCTCATGAAGACATCTTTAACTCCAGCATTGAAGCTCTCGACGCTTTATCCGCAATTGTCCCGGACATTCCAGAAAAAGGGATTTTAGGTATCTCTGGAGGTTCTCTAGAAACGATAACCACAATTGCTAGATACGAGCGGCCAAAGGCGACAAAACCCATTGATCACAAAGAAACAGAACAAGTCTTAAATCAAGTTATCGAAAATCTTGATAAAACAAACAAAAAAATATTTTTTTCCACAATCTCAGGTGCAAAAATTGATGGTGTCTCGGTAACAAACCCACTTGGCCTAAGGGGGCAAAAAGTAGAGCTATCGTGTTTTGTCGCTTTTCAATCCGAGGTGGAAGTTGAGCTTCTCAATAGGCTGGTTGGAGAAATCGAAATCGATGTTAAGAAAATGCTTCCAACAAGCTTTTCCGTTTGCAAAATTCTAGAGCAAAAAGAAGTAAAGAATGCACTCCTTTTTAGAGTAGGTTTGGCCAAAAGCGAAATTACTATTTTGGAGGAGGGGCACGTTTCAGATATATATCCTTTCGACTTAGGCATGAATAACCTTTCTTATATTCAATTTGCCTGGGAGGCAGCACTTAAAGATATCGAAAAAGAACATGCCCCGTCACTAATCTGGTTATTAGCTGATAACGATGAGGCCGAGTTGGAAAAGCTTAAAGAAGAGTTAAAGTCATACGATTGGCAATCAAAAATAAATATTCCAATTAACCCAAAGGTAGAAATTGTATCAAGTGTGCATCACTTTTCAGTTTCGGACATAACTCTTTACGCTTTGGCGCAAGAAGGAACTACAAATGAAGATTCTTAGGTTTGAAGAGACGAACAATTTAATAGATTGCTTGGAAGCTATAAAAGCCGAGGAAGATACCGAAATTAAAATTTTCACAGCAGAAAGCGAGTTTCTCAAAAAAAATCTCAATAGAGAAATTATCCAACTAGTAGCCAAGAATTCGAAAAAAACTGTAAGTTTTGAAGAAACTGCCCCAAAGATAAGCGAGGCCCAAGCAGAAATTACAGAAAGAACTGAACAAGCAGAGGCTCCAAAAGAAAATTTGGGTTTTGTGGAAGGAAGGGATGTAGCTGCCCCAACCGCACAAGAAGAGCCTTTGGTGCCCGAATCTAAAAAAGGATTTAAGCTACCCTCCTTCAAGTTTCCAAAGGGGAAGAAGCTTTATATCATAGCAGGTACTTGCCTTGCAATTTTTTTGATTGCTGCCTTAACATTTGTGTTTTTACCAAGCGCAAACGTTATTATTTCTACAGAAGCTAATTTCAAAGAAAGCGAGCTAACCCTGACTGCTTCTAAATCTGCAAGTTCTCCCGATTCTGCTAAAGGTATAATCCCACTTAAAATATTAGATGTAAATGAAGAGGATAATATTGAAGAGAATTCTAGTGGGACAAAAACGACTGGAACCACCGCCAAGGGAAGAGTGAAAATTGTGAATCGTGATACAGCAAATGGGAAAACTTTCTTTCAAGGTACAGTTATCACAAGTTTGTCAAATCAATCTTTGGCATTCAGTTTAGATAGAACGGCGACGATTTCTGCTGCTCCCGCTGGTTGCGAGGCCGATTGTCCGCAAGTTGGAGTTGATGTTACAGCAAAAACTATTGGAGAACAAAGTAATTTAAGTTCAGGTACTGTTTTCAAGATAGGGGATGCGAATATTAACTTCGTTTTTGCCAAAAATGATACCAATTTTACCGGCGGTACTAGTAGGAAAATTACAGTCGTTTCCGCTAATGATCAGAAAAACGCCAAAGAGGATTTATTGAAAAAATTAGAAACAAAGGCCAAAGAAGATTTTCAGGAGAAAAACCCGGACTTTATAATTCCGGAAGGAGGATTAACGTTTAGTGTAATTAACGAGGTTTATAGCAAGGCTATTGGTGAAGAAGCGCAAAACTTTCGTTTAAGTATGCAGGTAAAATTTACTGCAAACGCCTTTTCAGAAGATACGTTGAAAGAATTGCTAATAGGTTCTATATCTTCAAATATACCTAGTGGCTACGGGGTAGATGAGAAAGATTCTAAAATAACTAGCGAAGTCTTGGAAAAAACCGGCGAAGATCTTAAGATCTTAGGGAAAATTAAAGCGAGCTTAATACCATCTCTAAATTCAAATGAAATAAAGGCAAAGATATCTGGTAAAAGTTTCTCCAGGGTGGATAGTTACCTACGATCCTTAAATAGCGTCTCAGGTTTTGAGATTAAGATATCCCCTTCTCTGTTCCGGTTTTTTGGTATACTACCAGTCGTAAAAGATAGAATTAAAATTGAAATAGCGCAAGGAAATTAAGATGCAATCAGCCTGGATCGAAAAACCGCAGTTTGGCAAAGCCTTCAAATTATTAATTAGTCTTTTTATAATTTCAGTAATTTCTGTCGGGAGTTTGACGATTTGGGTTAACTGGTCGCTTTCAGCGCCAAGCAGCGATGGTAGCAAAAAGATATTTGTTATAAAAAGCGAGGAGTCTGTCAGTTCTTTCTCAAAAAGATTGGGAGAGGAAAATTTAATAAGGAACGCGTTTATGTTCAACCTATATTTAAAATTAAGTGGGTTGGACCGTAAAATTCAAGCCGGTAGTTTTTCCTTGCCAAAAAATTTAGCCGCTGAAGAACTAGCGAAAGAGTTAACTGAAGGCAGACTCGATAAATGGATAACCTTTGTTGAAGGTTTGAGAAAAGAACAGGTGGCAGAAATTTTATCCCAGAATTTTGATATCGACAAACAGAATTTTTTAGAAAGTGTTAAAGAAGGATATCTTTTCCCAGATACATACCTGATACCTATTAAAGCTAGCGAGAAGCAGATTATTTCTATTTTTGACAAAACATTTAGCGAAAAGGTCACGCCCGACATTATTTTAGAAGCCGAAAAAAAAGGTTTGAATAAAGACCAAATGATAAATTTGGCTTCTATTGTGGAAAGAGAAACAAGGAATCAACAGGAACGCCCGATAGTTGCGGGCATTTTGATAAAAAGATGGAAAGAGGGTATGCTTCTTGCGGCAGACGCAACTGTGCAATACGCTTTAGGTTATAGTAGTGAAGAAAAAAATTGGTGGAGGAAGAATATAACTGCGCAGGACCTGGAATTTTCAAGCCCTTATAATACAAGATTGAATGTGGGTTTACCTCCGGGGCCGATTTGTAGCCCAAGTCTCGCATCAATAAAAGCGGTTGTAGAAGCCACAGAAAGCCCGTATTATTTCTATCTTCATAATAAAAATGGCAATATTTATTACTCAAAAACTTACGAGGAGCATCTGCAAAAAGTAAACCAATACTTAGGGGACTAGTTACCTATTGACAAAGCCTAAAGAAACAGTTATCTTTAGTTAGTAATTGAATAAAGATTACGAACGTACGTTGTACGCGCGTTATTTTTTTGTAAAAAAAGGGATTTATTTCAAAGTTATCAGATGACTAATCGTAAAGTTTTTGGGACAATTGGAAAAGGATTTCCCTTAATAAATTTAATTCAACCACAAAAAGATTCTTATCAATGGCTTTTGGACGAGGGAATAAATCAACTACTTGAAGAAATTTCTCCAATTGAAGATTTCACTGGAAAAAATTTTGCTCTTTATTTCCTTGATTACTCTCTTGGGGAGCCGAAATATTCTCCAAAGCTGGCTTTAGAAAAAGGAGTGACTTATGCCGCTCCGATAAAGGTTAAAAGCAGACTCCTAAACAAACAGACAGGGGAAAGTCTGGAACAAGAAGTGTTTTTAGGTGACATTCCATTGATGACAGACTCTGGCACCTTTATTATTAACGGAGTCGAAAGAGTAATAGTAAACCAACTAACCCGAAGCCCCGGGATTTTTTATACCTCCGGGCTGGATCCTACTACTGGAAGGGACTTATTTAGAGCGGAGCTCCGAGCTATGCGAGGTAGTTGGTTGGAATTCGAAACTGCTAAAAATGATTTAATTTCGGTGCGTATTGACAGAAAAAGAAGAATTCCCGCGACCACATTTTTGAGGACGATTGGTTATGGGGTCACAGAAAAAATCAAAGAGACATTCGATGATGTTGACACCAATCCAGACCACAGATACATAGAAACTACACTTGTCAAGGACTCAACAGAGACAGCCGAAGAGGCCTTTCTAGAAATTTACCGTAGAATGAGGCCTGGAGACCCTCCTATATTAGAAAACGCAAAATCATTTTTGGAAAATCTTTTCTTCAATCGTCAGCGCTATTCTCTAAGCAAAGTTGGTCGTTATAAGTTGAACAAACGCCTTGGACTTTCGATACAGAACGATTCTGATCACTGGATACTTTCACCAGAGGATATTGTTGGCGCAATAAAAATTCTAATTAAATTAAATAATGGTGAAGGGGAAGCGGATGATATTGATCATCTTGGAAACCGGAGAGTTAGAGCGGTTGGAGAATTGATACAAAATACTTTACGGATCGGCCTTCTCCAAATGGAAAGAGTAGTCAAGGAAAGAATGAGTCTATCAGCAGATCTTACAGCGGTAACCCCTACTACTTTGATTAATGCAAGGCCAATTGTGGCTCGTTTAAACGAATTTTTTGCTGGTAGTCAGCTGTCACAGTTTATGGATCAGATAAATTCCCTTTCAGAACTTGAGCACCTAAGGCGTTTATCAGTTTTGGGTCCGGGTGGTTTGACTAGAGAAAGAGCGAGCTTCTCTGTCCACGACATTAATAACTCACAATTCGGTAGAGTGGATCCTATTAAATCTCCTGAAGGCCCAAGCATTGGTTTAATTACTCATTTAGCATTGATGACTAAAATTAACGAGTATGGCTTCTTAGAAACCCCCTACCGAAGAGTAAAAAAGGAAAATGGGAAAGTAAAACTAACTGACGAAATTGTTTGGCTCATGGCCGATGATGAAGAGGATTTCTATATTACTCACGCCAATCTTGAAGTTGATAAAAGTGGATTTATTTTGGATAAAAGAGTACCTTTCCGGCACAAAGGCGGTTTCACTAGTGGGCCAGCATCTCAGATCGACTACGTTTGTACGACATCATGGCAAATGTTAGGGGCGAGCTCCTCTGTTATACCTTTTTTGGCTCATGACGACGCTAACAGAGCTCTTATGGGCGCCAATATGCAGAATCAAGCGGTTCCTCTAGTTAAGCCGCAATCTCCAGTTGTTGGTACAGGTATGGAGGGAGTAGTCGCCGAAAATATTGGCAGAACAGTAAGAAGCCCAGTGGATGGTGTTGTAGTTTTTGCAGATGCAAACGAAATTATTTTAAAGGGGAAGGACAAGAAAGGGTATAAGTTTCCTCTTACTAAATTTGAAAAATCAAATCAAAATACATGCTATTCCCAAAGGCCCCTAGTTTTAGAGGGTCAAAAGGTTAAGCAGGGCGATTTGTTAGTGGATGGGCCAGTTACAGAAAATGGCGAGTTATCTCTTGGCCAGAATCTATTAATTGCATATATGAGCTGGGAGGGTTATGGGTATGAGGATGCAATAATAATTTCCGATAGATTGGTTCGTGACGACACTTTAACTTCGATTCATATTGAGGAATATGAGAGCTCAGTTAATGAAACAAAATTAGGACCCGAAGAAACTACTAGAGATATTCCTAATGTTGGAGAGGAAGCGTTAGCAAATTTGGAGGAGCAAGGAATTGTTTATGTAGGAGCAGAGGTAGGACCGAATGATATTTTGGTGGGTAAGATTACCCCTAAAGGTGAAACTGAGTTGACGGCAGAAGAAAGACTGCTACGGGCAATTTTTGGTGAGAAAGCCCGAGAAGTAAGAGATACTTCTTTGCGTATGCCAAACGGCGAGCGGGGAACTGTCGTCGGTGTACAAATTCTTTCTAAAGAAGCTGGCGATGAATTGGAGCCAGGAGTAATACGCTTGATAAAAGTGAAAGTTGCTCAAACAAGGAAAATTACAGTAGGAGATAAATTAGCGGGCCGTCACGGTAATAAAGGAGTTATTTCACGAGTAGTGCCGGTTGAAGATATGCCATATCTTGAGGATGGTACTCCGATTGATATTATTATTTCCCCCCTTTCAGTTATCTCAAGAATGAATCTTGGACAACTTTTGGAAACCCATTTAGGGTGGGCGGCTTCTAAACTCGGACACAAAGTAGCTATACCCCCATTTGGGGGTTTTACTGAGGGTGAATTGGAAGAAGAGTTGGAAAAAGCAGGCCTTCCAATAAGCGGAAAAACAACCCTGTTCGACGGAAAGAGCGGCGAGGCTTTCGAGAATCCCATTACTGTAGGTATAGCTTATATTATGAAATTAGTGCACATGGTTGATGAGAAAGTTCATGCAAGAAGCACAGGCCCCTATTCATTAGTTACTCAACAGCCATTAGGCGGTAAGGCTCAGATGGGAGGGCAACGGCTAGGCGAGATGGAGGTTTGGGCGCTCGAGGCATATGGAGCCGCCCATAGTCTTCAGGAAATGTTAACAATAAAAAGCGATGATGTAGTTGGAAGAGCAAAAGCCTTTGAGGCAATAGTTAAGGGTACAGATATTCCTGAAGCTACAGTTCCTGAATCATTCAAAGTTCTTGTGAAAGAATTAAACGGACTTGGGTTAAAGATAGAACTCCTTTGGGCTAAAGTCGAAGAAGAGAAAAAACCCAGTGAGGCAGAGGCTGAAGTTGAAGAAAAAATAGAAGAAGAAGCAAAAGAACTAGCTAGTGTTTCTGGCGAAGAAGAAGTTGTAAAGGAAAATGAAGTCGAGGAAGTGCTATCTTTAGAGCAAGTTCCTGGGGCAGAAACTTTTAGCAGAGAGGAGAAACCATCATAGATGAACGAAATAAGAGACTTTGAAGCGTTAAGAATGATATTGGCGTCATCGGAAGATATTCTTTCGTGGTCACACGGTGAGGTTACAAAACCGGAAACAATAAACTACCGAACTTTTAAACCCGAAAAAGATGGTTTGTTCGACGAAAAAATTTTTGGGCCAACAAAAGATTGGGAGTGTTATTGTGGGAAATACAAACGAATAAGATATCGGGGAGTTATTTGTGATAAATGTGGAGTCGAAGTGACTCAATCTAAAGTTAGGCGCGAAAGAATGGGCCATATAAAATTAGCCGCGCCAGTTGCTCACGTTTGGTTTTTCAAAGGAACCCCTTCAAAGCTCTCCCAACTTTTAGACATAACCCCCCGTTACTTAGAAGCCGTTGTTTATTTTGCAAACTATTTAGTGATTGAGACTGACGAGGAAAAGAGAAAACGTGTTTTGGATGAAATAGGAAAATTCTTTAAAAACCAGGCCGAACTTATTCAAAAAGATTTTAGCGATCGTGCGAAAGAGACCGATAAAGATCTAAAAGAGGAACTGAAAAAACTCAACGTTAAGAATAAAGAACAAAGGGAAATAATAGCCGAAGAACTCGAACTTAAAGCAAAAGCAAGACGCAATGCCCTGAGGGAAGAAGAAGCCGCGGAGTTAGCAAAGAATGAAGAGCTACGTAATTCAACGAGTGAAAAGGTAAAATTTATCAAGAAACTTTCAGTAATTTCTGAAGAAGAGTATCATAGGTTGAAAAATTACGGCGCAGAAGATTTTATGAAAGTTGGAATGGGGGCAGAAGCAATTTTGGAACTGCTAAAATCACTAGACCTGGATAAGCTTTCCAATACCCTACGAGAAGAAGTTAAAAATTCCTCAGGGCAGAAGTTGTTGAAAGCCACAAAGAGATTGCGTGTGGTTGAGGGGTTTCGTCAAGCAGGAATAAAACCAGATTTCATGATCATGGCCGTTTTACCGGTTATTCCCCCAGATCTTCGTCCGATGGTTCAATTATCTGGTGGGCGGTTCGCAACTAGTGATTTAAATGATCTTTACAGAAGGGTTCTAAATCGGAACAATCGGCTGAAGCGGTTAACTGACCTAGGTGCACCAGAAATTATTTTGCGAAATGAGAAGAGAATGCTCCAAGAGGCTGTTGATGCACTAATCGACTCAGCACAGCGAACTACTCCCACAAGGGCTGGTGTTCAAGTACTCCGTTCATTATCCGATATGCTAAAAGGAAAACAAGGAAGATTTCGACAAAATCTTCTTGGAAAACGGGTTGATTATTCTGGAAGAAGTGTAATAGTTGTTGCCCCAGATATTAAATTAAATGAGTGCCGAGTTCCAAAGGAAATGGCCTTGGAGCTATTTAAGCCTTACGTCCTTCGAGAACTGATTTTCCAAGGTTATGCACCGAATGTAAAAAGCGCAAAACACGTTTTTGAAAGAAGAGGACCGGAGGTTTGGGATATTCTCGAGTCTATTACAAAAGAGCACCCAGTTTTGTTAAATAGAGCTCCTACTTTGCATAGACTTGGTATGCAATCCTTTTATCCGATTCTGACAGAAGGTAATGCCATTGGTATCCACCCCTCTGTATGTGCGGGTTACGGTGCCGATTTTGATGGCGATCAGATGGCAATTCATGTTCCACTAGCTTCTGCTGCGCAAGAAGAGGCGCTCAATTTAATGATGTCAACCAACAATCTTTTAAGGCCTGCTGACGGGGAACCAATAATGACTCCAAACCACGATGTATTTTTAGGTATTTACTATATTACCCTTTTGGACGATGGGGAAGCAAAACACGTTTTTGATGAGGAAGAAGCAGTAAGGGCGTATTATTTGGGAAATATAGGTTTACGAGAAAAAATAAAAATTATTCGGGAAGGAAAGTCTATCGAAACTTCCGCTGGAAGGATTTTTTTCAACTTAGCACTACCCATCGAGATGAGATTTATAAACGATGTAATAAAAGGGCCAGATGTTAAAAAGCTACTGGTTGAGTGTCAAAGTCGTTTTGGGAAGAAGGCCACCGTAGATTTAATTGATGCTTTGAAAGACTTAGGTTTTCATTTTGCTACTACCTCTGGTATTTCAATAGCAATATCCGATGCTGAAATAATTTCAGAAAAGAAAAAACTTATCGATGAAGCAGACTCTAAGGTGGAAGAAATTGAGAAGAACTTTAACAGAGGATTAATCACGGAGGCTGAGAAGACGAGATTATCTCAAGAAGTTTGGGCTACTTTGACAACCAAGATAGATGAACTAACTTGGGAGTCAATGGATGAAGAGAATTCATTAAAAATGATTCAAGGCTCTGGGGCTCGTGGAAGTAGAGACCAAATAAAGCAACTTGCTGGGATGCGTGGTTTGGTCGCAGACCCAATGGGGAGAATTGTTGAACTTCCAAGTAAGAGTAACTTCCGTGAGGGTCTTGAGGTATTCGAATACTTTACATCGACCAGAGGTGCCAGAAAAGGGTTGGTAGATAAAGCATTGAAGACTGCCGATGCAGGCTATCTTACAAGAAGACTGGTCGACGTCGCCCATGATGTAATAGTTCGTGAAGAGAATTGTGGCGCAAAAGACGGAATAACCTTAGAAAGAGTAGGTGAAAATAATTTTGCTCAAAGACTTTTAGGTCGAGTAGTCGCAGAAGATATTAAAGATAAGAACAAAGTAATTGTGAAAAGGAACGAGATAGTTACAGAGGCACATTTGGACTTAATCGAAAAAGCAAATGTACCACAGGCAGTTATTAGGTCCACTCTCACCTGTGAATCAAAATATGGTATTTGTCAATTATGCTACGGCAGAGATTTGGCTACTAAGGAGCCAGTAAAAATCGGTACGCCTGTTGGTGTGATAGCCGCTCAATCTATTGGTGAGCCAGGAACACAGTTAACGATGCGTACATTCCATTTGGGGGGTATTGTTGGCTTGGATATTACTCAAGGATTGCCCCGGGTCGATGAAATTTTTGAAGCTAGGGTTCCAAAGACGAAAGCCCTGATGTCTGAAATTCCTGGAAAAATCGATATAATCGAAGGGGATGAAGAGAGAAAAATCCGCATTACTGCTAAAGACAAAAAAACAATCTTGGAAAAAGAATATATAGTTCCAGCGACAAGTGAGATTTTAGTCGATACAGGAAATTACGTGGAAGCCGGCACCGGTCTTACAAGCGGGCATTTGGATCTGAAAACTTTATTAGAGACTAAAGGACAGCGGGCTGTTCAACAATACATCATTTCAGAATTGCAAAAAGTATATGAATCGCAGGGAGCCCAGATTAATGACAAACATTTTGAAGTAATTGTAAGGAAAATGAGCGAAAAGGTTAGGGTTGAAACAGCTGGCGATACTAACCTCCTCCCAGGTGAAATGGTAGACAAAATGCGATTTAGTGAAGAGAACGCAAAGGTTTTAGCCGAAGGAGGAGAACCGGCAACTGCTTCAATTGTGATTTTGGGTATTACTAGAGCAGCTTTATACACGGAGTCAGTCCTGTCAGCAGCCTCATTTCAAGAGACAACTTCTGTCCTGACTGATGCCGCAACGTCAGGAAAAATCGATTATCTAAGAGGACTTAAAGAAAACGTTATTATTGGTCGCCTGATCCCTACCGGAGAACGTGCTAGACTTAATGGAAAGGCTAGCGAAAAAGAGAAGCGGGCCACTATAATAGCAGCAGAAGATATAAGTATTAAACAGCCTCAAGTAAAAGAATCCACCTTCTAACTTTAAAGAAAGATCCCATTGTAAAAGGCCGAAATTTATTAAATAATATATTTAATGAGGACCTTTTTGGCCTTTTTAATGGCCTTTATATTTTTATTTACGTTTCCGTTGGCAGTTATTTCGTTTTCCTTAGAGCATATACTTACCCCTACATATCTCAAGTCCTCCTTGTATAAGAGCGGGGTTTACAAGGCAGCTACTTCTGCTTTGATTTCCGTAGTTGATGAAATTAAGAACGAAGAAAACCAAATATCGATCGAGGATCAGCAAGAGTTAAAAAATTTTATAAAAAATGAAGTTACGCCGACGTATGTTAGAAATAAAGTAGAACTGTTTCTAGATCAAACTTTTTTATATCTCGGCAGTAAAAGCGAAAACCCGCCAGGTGTAATGTTTTCGGACCTAAAACCTAAAGCTAAAGAAATATTTGGTGGCGAGCCGGTGCCAAAAGAAATAGATGATCTTCTGTCTAAACCATTAGCGTTGCCACAAAATGAAGCAAAAAAATTCAGAAATGTGTATCAAATTTTTCAAAAAGCAACGATTCCTTTCATTATCATCAACCTTTCCTTACTGCTTGTAATATTTCTTTTAGTAAAAGGTTTAAAGTCAAAGTTGCGTTGGGTCTCTGCAACTTTGCTAATTCCAACAATTTTTGGATTAGTTAGCGCCGCGGCAACGTATGGTTTTGGAGAAGTGATAACATCACTGGCAACAAGTAGACTTGCCGATTCAGAAATAACACAATTTACAGAGCCGATTAGAAATCTTATCAAGCCGATTACAGCCGATTTGGCTAGCACAATGCTTATTATTTACGGTAGTGTTTTTGTTATCTCAATTGCGCTTTTTATAATATCGCTTCTTATTAGACCACCAAAAGAACAAAAGCAAGAGGTCGTTACGCAAAATAAAACTCCAGAAGTACCTATGTCAGAAATAACTTACCCAGGACAAACCCCAGTCTGAGATATCAATTTTTTATTTGGCTATTGACAAACGTGTCTAATACGGTGTATAAATGTTCGGTTATTTTTCACCTCCTTTTAGCCGGGTAAAAGTTGCTGATTAGATCCATTGGGCCTAACAGCAACCCCCGGCTGTTTTATTCTCTGGTGCTAAAGTTATTTGACAGCTGTTTGATCTAAGACTATAATCTAGCGAGTAAATTAAGGGTTAAAAATTATGCCAACAATTAATCAACTTGTTCGAAAAGGCAGAAAAAAAGTAACTACAAAAGTCAAAGCCACTGCTTTGCGTGGTTCTTTTAATTCTCCGAAAAGAAAATTAGTTCCAACAACTAATCCTCAGAAAAGAGGGGTGGCTATTGCTGTAAAAACAATGACGCCTAAGAAACCAAATTCTGCATTGAGAAAAATAGCTAGAGTACGTCTTTCTAACCGAAAAGAAATAACTGCTTACATTCCCGGTATTGGCCATAGTTTACAAGAACACTCCATCGTACTGGTGAGAGGTGGGAGGGTTAAAGATTTACCAGGTGTGAAGTACCATGTTATAAGAGGGCATTACGATACATCTGGGGTGGAGAATCGAAAGCAAGGCCGTAGTTTATACGGCAGCAAGAAATCTAAAGAGTAATTATATCTCGCTAGAAAAACGCGAGATGTAATCTTACGATTATGAGAGGTAAAAGAGCTGAAAAAAGAAAACTTGTGCCGGACCCAGTTTATAATAGCCGTTTAGTTGTAAGGCTTGTAAATCGTATTATGGAACAAGGTAAGAAAAAGGTTGCAGAAGGGGTTGTTTACGATTCGTTTGAAAAAATAAAGCAGGGGGGAAAAGACCCACTTGAGGTATTTGAAACGGCAGTAAGAAATGTTAGCCCAAAAATGGAAGTAAAATCTCGCCGAATTGGTGGGGCTTCTTATCAAGTACCGATGGAAGTAAGAGGCGATCGAAAAGAATCATTAGCGCTTCGCTGGATTGTTTCTTTTGCAAAACAGCGGCCTAATTCAGAATATAAAACAATGATCGATAAATTGGCAGCGGAATTAACTGATGCGGCATCAGGAACAGGTGCGGCAATTAAAAAGAGAGACGACACACATCGTATGGCTGAGGCGAATAAAGCCTTCTCGCATTTCCGTTGGTAGGGCGCTCGGCCTTGCCTTTTGGCTTCGCCAAAACGTAAAGCATTTGCACATTTTCGCTGGTAATTAAGCAAGCTCAAACAATTTAATGCCACTGCTTAAAACAGTTCTTATTGACAGGCTGACTGCCTTCTGATATCATTTTCCATTTGAAGAAACCAAGGATGTCTTTTCCCAACCAGAATTGATATAATTTAGGCTCAAGCTAAAAATGGCAAAAGAAGTCGCGTTAGAAAACATTCGTAATATTGGTATTATTGCTCATATTGACGCCGGGAAGACGACGGTTACTGAGCGTGTGCTTTTTTATACGGGAAAGACTTACAAAATTGGAGAGGTTCATGAAGGCACTGCCGTCATGGATTGGATGGCCCAAGAACGCGAGCGAGGAATTACAATTACCTCCGCCGCAACTACCGCTTTTTGGGAAACAAAAGAGGGCCCCTTTAAAGACACAAAACACAGAGTCAACATCATCGATACTCCAGGCCATGTAGATTTTACAGCCGAAGTTGAAAGATCTCTTCGTGTTTTGGATGGTGGAGTAGTCGTTTTTGATGGAAAAATGGGGGTAGAGCCTCAGAGTGAAACTGTGTGGCGCCAAGCTGATAAATACAATGTCCCGAGGATTTGTTTTATCAACAAATTGGATGCAACTGGGAGCGATTTTTACAAAAGCTATAAATCAATTAAAGAGAGACTTGGCTCAAATGCTCACCCAATTCAGCTGCCAATTGGTGAGGAAAGCAATTTCAAAGGCGTTGTTGATCTAATCAGTAGGAAAGCCGCCATTTATACTGATGAACTTGGTGCGCATCCCGCTGAAGCCGAAATTCCAGCCGAATTAAATGATAAAGTCGAAGAATACCGCGAGAAGCTGGTGGAGCAAATCGCAGAGCATTCCACTGACGATCTTCTAGAAAAATATCTTGGAGGACAAGAATTAACTGAGGAAGAACTAAGAAGGGGGCTTCGAGTCGCTACTATTGCAGGAAAAATAACCCCAGTCATGGCTGGTAGTGCCCTTAAGAATAAAGCGATTCAACCTCTTTTAGATGCTGTTGTGGATTACCTACCATCTCCTCTAGATTTGCCGGCGGTTAGGGGAATTAATCCGAATACAAATGAAGAGGAAGAACGAAAAACTTCAGACAGTGAGCCTTTTTCAGCTCTCGCTTTTAAAGTAATGTCTGATCCTTTTGTTGGTCGACTAACATATTTCCGAGTTTATTCCGGAAAGCTTACAGCTGGTAGCTATATTTATAACTCAAGCAAACAGATTAAAGAGAGAGTCGGCCGAATATTATTAATGCACGCAAATGCTAGGCAAGAACTTACTGATATTTCAGCCGGTGAGATAGGGGCTGCCGTTGGATTGAAAGATACGTTCACCGGGGATACTCTTTCCGATGAAAGTAAATCGATCGTTTTTGAGACTATCAAGTTTCCCGAACCGGTTATTTCCTTAGCAATTGAACCAAAGACAAAGGTGGACCAAGAAAAAATGAGCCTGGCTTTGGCAAAACTATCTGAAGAAGATCCCACTTTCCGAATGAAGACAGATTTAGAAACGGGCCAAGCTATAATTTCTGGTATGGGAGAACTACATCTCGAAATTATAGTTGACCGAATGAAAAGAGAATTTAATGTCGAAGCTAATGTTGGCCGCCCACAGGTTGCTTATAAAGAAACGATTAGAAAGACCGCTAATGGCGAAGGGAAGTATATCAGACAAACTGGGGGGAGAGGTCAATATGGACACTGTCTGATTAGACTTGATCCCAAAGGCCGAGGCGAGGGGGGTGAATTTGTTTCCGAAATTGTCGGCGGTGCCATACCACGTGAATTTATTCCCGCAGTTGAAAAAGGGGTAAAAGAGGCATTCGACAACGGTATGTTAGCAGGCTATCCAGTAGTTGATGTAAAAGCCGCTGTTTACGATGGAAGTTACCATGAGGTTGACTCGTCTGAAGTTGCCTTTAAAATCGCTGCTTCTATGGCCGTAAAAGAGGCGGCTAAAAAAGGAAACCCGGTGTTACTTGAGCCTATTATGAAAATAGAAGTTACTGCTCCTGAGGAATTTATGGGGGAAGTGATTGGAGATTTATCGTCAAAACGAGCAAGAATTGAATCTACTGAAAGTAAAGGAAATACTAGAATAATAAAAGCCTTAGTACCTCTGGCCGAAATGTTTGGTTATGCCACTACCCTTCGAAGCCTTACTAGTGGTAGAGCAGGTTTTAACATGGAGCCCTCACATTACGAAGAAGTGCCAGCAAACATCGCGACGACAATAACTGAAAAAGCAGGAAAAAGTTAAATACAAAAAAGGTGTTGACTTCTTGCTTATAAATCATTAAAATCTCAAGGCTAGCGTTTATTAGAATTTGAGAAGCTTAAAAAATCAAGGAGGATTATTATGGCTGAAGGAAAAAAATTTGAAAGAACAAAACCTCATATAAATGTGGGGACCATAGGACATGTTGACCATGGTAAAACTACCCTCACGTCCGCTATTACAAAATATTTATCAAAAAAAGGTGGGTCCGAATACGTCCCATTCGATTCAATTGATAAAGCCCCCGAAGAGAAACAGCGGGGAATTACAATTGCTTTAGCACACGTTGAATATGAAACTGACAAACGACACTATGCCCATATTGATGCTCCAGGACACGCAGATTATATTAAAAACATGATTACTGGAGCGGCCCAAATGGATGGAGCTATTCTAGTAGTTTCCGCTGCTGATGGCCCTATGCCCCAGACTAGAGAGCACATATTGCTGGCATACCAAGTTGGAGTCCCAGCAATTGTTGTTTATATGAATAAAGTTGATACCGTTGACGATAAAGATTTATTGGATTTGGTTGAAGAAGAGATACGGGAATTACTTACCAAGTACGAATATCCTGGTAAGGATGTCCCGATCATTCGTGGCAGTGCCTTGAAGGCTTTGGAGGGTGACGCTGAAGCTGAGAAGAGTATTGAAGAACTACTTAAGGCTGTTGATGATTATATCCCAACGCCGCCTCGTGAGTTGGATAAGCCATTTTTAATGCCTGTCGAAGATGTGTTTTCAATCAAGGGTCGAGGCACAGTTGTTACTGGGAGAGTGGAGCGTGGCAAGATAAAGGTGAATGATGCAGTGGAAATAGTTGGTATTAGACCAAAGACGACTCAAACAGTCGTTACTGGAGTTGAGATGTTCCGAAAACAACTCGACGAAGGACAAGCAGGAGATAACATTGGGCTCCTTCTTAGAGGTATAGAAAAAGACGATGTCGAGAGAGGTCAAGTCGTTGCTATTCCAGGTAGTGTTAAGCCCCACACAGAATTCGAAGCTGAAGTTTATGTTTTGACAAAAGAAGAAGGCGGTCGACACACCCCTTTCTTCTCTGGGTACAAACCACAATTTTATTTTAGAACTACAGATGTGACCGGAGAGTCTACCTTAGCAGAGGGGACCGAGATGGTAATGCCTGGTGATAACGCTAAACTTAAAGTTAAATTAATTGGACCGGTTGCACTAGAAGAAGGCCTAAGATTTGCTATCAGAGAAGGGGGCAAAACAGTTGGTGCTGGTGTCGTAACAAAAATCATAGCTTAATTAAGTTACAGGATAACAAATAATTAGTATGCCAAAAGGAAGGTTAAGAGTACGTTTAAAATCATACGATGCACGGGTGCTGGATGACTCGGCGGAGGAAATATTAGATACTGCGATTCGGACTGGCGCAAAAGTTGCCGGTCCAGTCCCGCTTCCAACAGAAAAAGAAAGTTTTACTGTAACTACCTCGCCACATGTCGATAAGGATGCCCGAGAGCAATTTGAAATCAGGACTCATAAGAGAGTAATTGATATAATTGAGCCAACACCAAAAACGTTAGATGCTCTTATGCATCTAGAATTGCCCGCCGGAGTAGATATTGAGGTCAAGATGTAAATTATTTTGCATTTGATTAATTAATATAAAGTAAATCTTTGGGCCGCAAGGCCCAAGTTTAGTAAAAAATATGGTGAATGGAATGATTGGTAGAAAAATTTTAATGAGCCAGATCTTTAATAAGTACAACAAAATGATTCCCGTGACAAAAATTAAGGTAGAGCCAAACTTTGTTGTGCAGATGAAGAACTTAGAAAAAGATGGCTATAAATCCGTCCAACTTGGTGTTGGCGAAAAAAGAAAAGCCAAAAAGCCCCAGCTAGAAAATAGTAAGAAGGTAGGCCTGAGCTTTAGCCCGACTATTTTACATGAATTTAAATTCGATGGCGATTTAAAACCTGGAGAAAAGCTAGAAGTGGATCAAGTTTTTCGAAAAGGATCACTGGTTAATGTTTCGGGGGTTTCAAAAGGAAAAGGGTTTGCTGGGGTTGTAAAACGCTGGGGTTTTGCAGGAGGCCCTAGAACACACGGACAATCAGATCGTGAGCGTGCAGCCGGATCAATTGGCGCGACAACTACCCCGGGACGAGTTTATAAAGGTATGAAGATGGCAGGGCATATGGGTAATAAGCAGGTAACAGTGGAAGGGCTGGAAATTGTTGAACTAAACAAAGACGAAAACGAGATTTTAGTAGCAGGTTCTGTGCCTGGAGCGGTTGGGAGTGTGGTATTTATACAAAAATCAGAAAAGAAAAAGAAGGCGTATCAGGAGCCTGAAATACCGCGAACACCTGTAATTTCAGGAAAGGAAGAAAAAGAGACGGAAGGGCCAAAGGAAAGTCTCGCAGAGGGAATTACCGAAGAGCCAAAATCTGATCATAGTGCTCCGCAACCCGCTTTAGGCGAAGAAGAAACTACCTTAGAAAGTGAAGGCGATAGTGGAAAATAAAAAGAAAACAACTAATACTAAAAAGGTAAAAAAAGAAACAAAACAGATCGATAAAGGATTAAAAACTCCTATTTTTAACAGAGAAGGGGAGGCGGTTAAAAGTATTTTATTACCAAAAGAAATTTTTGGTCAAAAAACCAATAAAGCTCTACTTGCCCAAGTGATTAGGATTTACCTAGCGAATCAAAGGCCCCCAACAGCTTCAACAAAAACCAGATCTGAGGTGGCAGGAGGCGGGCGAAAACCACATAGACAAAAGGGAACTGGACGGGCTAGAGCAGGAAGTATTAGAGCGCCGGGGCGGCGTGGTGGTGGCATTGTTTTTGGTCCTCAACCGACCGCTACGTTATTAAAAGCACCTAAAAAAATGCGTCAAAAAGCTTTTTCAATTGCTCTTTCGGATAAATACACAGAAGGTAATATACTTTTTGTCGATAGTTTAGAGTTTAAACAACCAAAGACTAAGACAGCAGCCAAGATTTTAACTAAACTACCTCTTAAAAAAAGAGGTAAAATATTACTTGTTTTATATGGTGATAGCTCTACTTCATCAAAATCATTTAGGAATTTGGAAAATATTAAAATTAAAAAAATAGATGATTTAAATATCTTGGATTTACTAAAAGCAGACAGTTCAATTTTCACACTTGACGCATTGGAAAAATTGAAGGAACGTTTTAATTATGGAAATAAACAGAGTGATTAAAAAACCACTACTTAGTGAAAAAAGCTTTCAAGATGCCGCTTCTGGTAAGTTCTCCTTCGTAGTTGATTTGAAAGCAAATAAAAAGGAGATTGGTAAAGCTGTCGGAAAAAATTTTAAAGTTGATGTTTTAAGCGTTGCTACAAGGATTTCAAAAGGTAAGCGTGTCAAACTGCGCGGAAGGAATCAAGAAAGAAAAGGATCAAAAGTAAAAATAGCGACTGTTAGACTTGGTAAAGACCAAAAGATACAGATTTTTGAGGGTGGTTAAAAATGGTTAAAAAAATAAAAGAAGCAGAAGAGCAAATTAAAAGGAAATTAGCTACAAAACCCGTAAAAAGTTTGCGTGAGATTTTGGTTAAGACAGGCGGCCGCGATTTTAGTGGTCAGGTTTCTGTCCGTCATATAGGTGGTCGGCAAAAAAGATTTTATAGAATAATTGATTTTAAACGAGATAAATTCAATATTGAAGGAAGTGTGGCCGCAATCGAATATGATCCAAATAGGAACGTAAAAGTTGCCCTAATTAATTATGTTGATGGCGAAAAAAGATATATAATTGCCCCTGAAGGTTTGGAGATTGGAGATAAAATAATTTCTGCTGAGAAGGCAGAAATAAAAGCTGGTAATGCACTACCTCTAAAAAATATTCCGATTGGGGTACAGGTTAATTGCATTGAACTGGTACCAGGAAAAGGTGCAATTCTTGCTAGAACAGCAGGTTCTTATGCTACTGTTTCAGCTAAAGAAGGATCATTCGCCCACTTAAGACTCCCCTCGGGGGAGTTGCGTAAGCTTGTTAGCGAAAATATAGCAACAGTTGGCCAGCTAAGCAATATTGATTGGAAAAATAGAAGTTTGGGAAAAGCAGGTAGGACTAGACATATCGGAGTTAGGCCAACAGTTCGGGGTGTAGCAATGAGCCCCCGAGACCATCCTCATGGTGGTGGTGAGGGTAGAAGTGGTATTGGTATGAGTTCACCGAAAAGCCCAACAGGAAAGAAAACACTCGGCAAAAAAACTAGGAAATCAAAGTATTCCGATAAGTTTATTTTGGAAAGGAGAAAAAAGTAAATGGCTAGATCGAGTAAAAAAGGCCCGTATGTTGATGAAAAATTACTGAAAAAAGTAAATTTTTCTAAAGAAAAGGGTGAACGGACTCCAATTAAAACCTGGGCTAGAAGTAGCCAGATTTCTCCTAACATGGTTGGGGTAACTATCGCTATCCATAATGGAAAAACATTTAATCCAGTCTTTATTACAGAAGCAATGGTAGGGCATAGACTTGGTGAATTTGCTCCAACGAGAAGATTTACTGGTCATGGTTCAGTAACTAAGAGGACAATTACAGCAACTTAAAGGATTTTTATGTCAGAAGTTACGGCAGTTAGTAAAAATTTAAGAGTATCACCGAAAAAAGTACGGCTTATTGCGTATAATTTGCGTGGTAAAAACGCAGAAAGCGCTCTTGAATCATTACGTTTCGTACCGAGAAAAGCAGCGACACCCCTATACAAAGTTTTGAAGTCTGCTATTGCTAATGCTAAGAATAACTTTAAATTGGAAATAGCCCATTTAAAAATCAAAGAACTTTTGGTCGATGAGGGAAAAACTATGAAAAGATATCGCCCAGTTTCTCGCGGAGCTGCTCATCAAATTTTGAAAAGAACAACACATATAAAAGTGGTTTTGGAAGGAGAAAACTAATATGGGACAAAAAGTAGACCCAAGAGCAGCGAGACTGACTCTAACACACAACTGGTCATCAAAATGGTTCGCAAAAGATGATAAAAGGTATCGGGAGTTCCTAATAGAGGATTTTCAAATCCGAGAGTTAATAATGGGAAAACTACGTAGCTCTGGAGTAAGCCGTGTCTTAATTGAGCGTCCTGTGGGTAAAATAAAAATTACAATTCAAGTTTCCCGGCCTGGTATGGTTATTGGTCGGGGTGGTAGTGGGGTTGAGGAATTGAGAAAAGCTATAGAAGAAAAAATTGGGAAAAAGGTTTCTTTAGATATCCAAGAGATAAAACAATTTGATTTAGATGCCTATTTGGTTGCTCGGGGGATAGCCGATCAAATAGAAAAACGCTACTCAGTAAAAAGGGCAATGATTCAAACTTCAGAGCGTGTTAAGAGGGTAGGAGCTTTGGGGGTAAAGATTATTTGTTCTGGTAGACTTGGTGGTTCAGAAATTGCCCGCAGAGAAAAAGTAGTTGTGGGTAGTATTCCAGCATCAACATTGAGAGCAAATATTGATTATGCAAGAGTAGATGCCAAGACGCCAACAGCTGGGGTAGTAGGAGTGAAAGTTTGGATCCATAAAAAAGAGGAGTCTAAGGAGTAATTTATGCTTCAACCAAAAAGAGTAAAATACAGAATGGCTTTTCGGGGTAATCGAGGTGGGATTGCTACAAAGGGAAGTTTAATTGAGTTTGGCGAATTTGCCTTGAAATCAATGGATAGCGCTTGGGTTTCCGCCCGTCAAATAGAAGCGGCTAGAAGAGCTATGACTCACTATACGAAGCGAGGAGGGCGGATTTGGATACGAGTTTTTCCTGATAAACCAGTTAGCAAAAAACCGCCAGAAACAAGAATGGGTTCTGGAAAGGGAGCGGTTGACCACTACGTTGCAGTGATAAAGCCGGGGACAATACTTTTTGAGATGGGTGGAGTTTCTTTGGAAATTGCTTCTGAAGCGATGAGGCGAGCAGCGGCAAAATTACCAGTTGAAGTTAAATTTATTAAAAAAGAGGAGTAATTTTTGAATGACTAAAAAAGATACCGATTACAATCAAAAAGAAATTGGAGAATTAAATAAAATGTTAGAAGAAAAAGACAAAGAGCTTTTAGAATCAAGGCAGTCTTTAGCCCAAAGAAAGTTAAAGAACGTTCATGAACCGACAAAAATACGTTGCGAGATCGCTAGAATAAAAACCGCTTTAACTAGAAAGGAATTGGGGGTATAAATGGATTTTATTGGCAGAGTAACTAGTATCAATATGCAAAAAACAGCAATGGTCGAAATAGAGCGTTTTGTTACACACCCCCTATATAAGAAGAGGATACGACGCAGCTCAAAGTTTAAAGTACATGATGAAATTGGAGTAAAGCCTGGCGATAAAGTTAAAATTGCTACGACTAGGCCAATTTCTAAAGATAAGCATTTTAGAATTGTTGAGGTAATTAAGTAATGATACAGCATAGAAGTATTTTAAATATCGCGGATAATAGTGGTGCAAAGAAAGTAATGATGATTGGGATGTCTGGTAGAAGTAAACAACGTTTTGCACGTCTTGGGGATATTATCACCGGTGTTGTTAAAAAATCGGATCCTCAAGGAAGTGTTAAAGAGTCGGAAGTAGTTAAAACGATAATCGTTAGGACAAAAAAAGAAACCCGAAGAAGCGATGGTTCTTACGTTCGTTTTGATGAAAATGCGGCTGTGGTAATTGATGACAGCGGAAATCCTCGTGGCAGCAGAATTTTTGGGCCAGTAGCAAGGGAGGTTCGCGAGAAAGGATTTATAAAAATAGCATCCCTAGCACCGGAGGTAATTTAGATGAAAATAAAAGTCGGAGATGAAGTAGTAATACTACAAGGTAAAGATAAAGGTAGAACCGGAAAAGTGGAAAAAAGCTTTTTTAGGAAAGAAGAAATTCTCGTTTCTGGAATAAATATTTTTAAAAAACATTCTAAGAAGCGGGGGAATGTAAGAGGGGGCATTATTGATATTACTGTGCCGTTGCCAATATCAAAAGTGGCATTAGTATGCCCAAAATGCAAGCTGCCAACAAAGGTCGCCTTTTCACTTGTTGATAAACAAAAAGTAAGGGTGTGCAAAAAATGCAAACAGCTAATTTGAAAGAAAAATATATAAAGGAAGTTAGACCAAAGTTAAAAGATACCTTAGGGCTTAAAAACACCTATTCTGTACCGGCAATAGAAAAAATAGTTGTAAATACTGGTTTTGGAAAGCTTTCCCCAGATCAAAAAGCTATGGAACAAATTGCATCAGAGATTGAAAAAATAACAGGTCAAAAGGTAATTTTCACCCGGGCCCGCAAAGCAATCGCAAGTTTTAAGACTAGAAAAGGACAAATAATTGGTGCCAAAGTTACATTGAGAGGAGAAAAAATGTACCATTTCCTTGAAAAATTAATTGCAATCGTTTTACCGAGAATAAGGGATTTTAAAGGGGTGGATATTAAATCCTTTGACAAGCAGGGGAATTATACTTTAGGATTTAGAGAAATTAATGTTTTTCCAGAAGTAGAATATACTGCTCGGGCCGAGAAAAAAATTGGATTAGAAATAGTAATTTGCACAACGGCTAAAAACGATGATGACGCAAAAGCGCTTTTATCTGAATATGGAGTTCCTTTTAAAAACCTGAAGTCGAAAAGAGATAAAATTAATGGCTAAGAAATCAAAGATTGTAAAAGCTAATAGAAAACAAAAATTTAATGTTAGAGATAAAAACCGATGCAACCTTTGTGGTCGCCCACGGGCTTATATGAGAAAATTTGGGGTTTGCAGAATTTGTTTTAGACAACTTGCTCACAAGGGAGAAATTCCTGGCCTGGTTAAAGCTAGTTGGTAAAGGATATTATGAATAGTATTGCTGACATGACCACAATTATTAGAAATGGGTATCTTGCACGAAAAAGAAGTGTCGATTTACCATACTCAAAATCAAAAAATGATATTGCTAAAAAACTACTTGAGATTGGTTTTTTGGAAGCACTTGAATCAAAAGATAAAAAGACCTTGAAAATTTTACTTCGCTATAATAATAATGAACCAGCAATCAAAGGCATAGAACTAATCTCGAAACCATCTCTACGGGTGTACGCTTCCTCTAAAGCGATACCAAAAGTATTAAGCGGCCTTGGTGAGGTAGTTATTTCTACCAACAAGGGTATCTTGACCGGAGCGGAGGCTAGAAAAATGAAAAGTGGTGGGGAGTTAATTTTGAAAGTGTGGTAATTTATGAGCAGAATCGGTAGAAAACCAATATCAATACCAGAAACTGTAAACGTTGAAATCAATCATAAGGTATTGGTAAAGGGGCCACTGGGGGAGCTAAATCAAAAAATTCCAAGGGGTATTAAGGTTGAACAAAATGATAATATGTTGGTAGTTTCAGCCCAAAAAGAAGATAAGCAGACTAAAGCTTTCCATGGTCTAATAAGAAAGTTGATTGCTAATATGATAGAAGGTGTTACAGTAGGGTTCAAGAAACGCTTGGAATTGATAGGAATTGGGTATCGAGCAAACTTGTCCGGGGACAAACTAGTACTATCCCTAGGTTTTTCCCACCCCGTTGAGATAAAACCAGTAGAGGGTATAGATTTTTCTGTTTCTGATAACAAAATTACAGTCTCTGGAATTAATAAAGAATTAGTAGGTAGAATAGCGGCGGAAATCAGAACTACACGGCCCCCGGACGCCTATAAAGGTAAAGGCATTCGTTATGAGGGGGAAATTGTTAAGTTAAAACCAGGAAAGGCAGCTAAGACTAGCGTAGGATCTGTAGCCGAGGCGTAAATATGCAAGAAAAAGCACGTGAACGAAGAAAAAAATCTGTTAGAAATATAATAATCGGTACTAAAGAGCGACCTCGTCTTAATGTTTTTAGATCGAGCAAACACATTTACGCTTCGTTGATAGATGATGGTTCTAGGAACACTATTTTTACCGTTGGTGAGTCAAATATTAAGACTAAAGAAAAAATAACGAAATCAGAGAAAGCCTTTCTGGTAGGTAAGCAGATTGCTAATATAGCTTTGAAAAAAGGTATAAAAAAGGTCGTTTTTGACCGCAGTGGTTATCTTTATCATGGGCGGGTACAAAAAATTGCTGAAGGAGCAAGAGAAGGGGGCTTAAAGTTTTAATAAGGTATTTTTATGGCAGAATATAATACTGAAAACGAGTTTGAAGAGAAAATAGTTCAAGTGAATAGGGTTTCGAAAAAAACTGCGGGGGGAAACAAAATTGGATTTTCCGTATTGGTGGTTGTTGGTGACAGAGACGGGCGTGTAGGGGTCGGTTTAGGCAAGGCACCTGGTGTGCAAGACGCAATTAAAAAAGGAGCTACGTATGCTAAAAAACACCTACTTATTGTGCCTATGGTAGAGACAACGATTCCCCATGAAGTTTTTATAAAGCGCGGCGCAGCAAAAGTTTTGCTAAAGCCAGCGGCCAAAGGCACTGGGGTAATAGCTGGTGGGGCTGTTAGAGCTGTGGTTGAAGCCGCTGGAATCAGAGATATTTTGTCAAAAGTTTTAGGGACTTCCAATCAAGCCTCGAACGTCTACGCTACCTTAGAAGCTCTTAGAGAGTTGAGACCGTTAGCTAGTAAAGAAAAAGTTTTAGGTAAAGAGGATCGTAAAGGCGAAAAAGAGGCCAGTAAATTAATGGAAAAAGACAGGCAGAGTGTGAATAAATCCCAAAAAAATAAAACCAAACCAAAAAACCAGCCAAAGACCAAGAAGGAAAGCAAAAATGGACCTAAATAAACTGCCAAAAATCAAACAGAGAGCAAAAAAAAGACTCGGTAGAGGTGAATCTTCTGGAAAAGGCAAAACCAGTGGTCGTGGAGCAAAAGGGCAGAAAAAACGGGAGAATGTAAAAGTAGGTTTTGAGGGAGGCCAGCTGCCCCTACAAAAAAGACTCCCGCAAAAAAGAGGCGTAGGTAATAGAATAAAATTTCCAGTAATTGCGATTACTACAGCACAATTGAATAAACTGTTAGCAAAATCTATTGTGGACGAAAAAACCTTGAGGAAAGAAGGCCTCATTCCAAAAAGCCGTCGGAAAATAAAAATTATTGCAGGAGGTAAATTAGAAAAAGTCTTGAAGGTTACACTACCAACGACCAAATCAGCCAAAAATATTATTGAAAAGGCTGGAGGCACAACTACTTATGAGAGTTCTGATTAATATTTGGAACGCACCGGATCTGCGAAAAAAAATTCTTTTCACGGTTTTCATCATTATCGTCTTTAGATTAATTACGTACATCCCACTTCCAGGTGTGGATGTACTAGCTCTAAGGAGCCTTTTTTCAGGCAGTCAAATCTTTCAATTATTGGATCTTTTTTCCGGCGGTACCCTTTTTAATTTTTCAATAGTTACTTTAGGGTTAAATCCCTACATAAACGCCTCGATTATCTTTTCGTTATTGACGAATGTTGTACCAAAACTTGAAGAACTACAAAAAGAGGGGGAATACGGGCGAGCAAAAATAAATCAATATACTAGATATTTAACGGTACCGTTGGCTTTTACTCAATCTTGGGGTGTTTTGATTTTCTTTCAACGTAGCGGAACAGGACTTTTAACCCACTTATCACCCCTAGAACTCGCCACTATAATAATCGCTATGACTTGTGGGTCAGTCGTTTTAATGTGGTTTGGGGAGTTAATTACAGAATATGGGATTGGTAATGGAATCTCCATTTTGATTTTCGCAGGAATATTGGCTAGACTTCCGGTTTCGCTAGTGCGCACCACAACTATATTCACTGCGGAAAATGCACTTAATATTTTGCTTATTTTGGTATTAGCGTTGGTGGTAATTGGAGCGATTGTAGTGATAAATGAAGCCCACCGTCGAGTTCTAGTACAGTACGCAAGAAGGGTGAGGGGAGATCGGTCTTATGGCGGAGGTTCTACTCACCTACCGATCCGTATTAACCAAGCAGGCGTTATTCCAATCATATTTGCAATTTCGATTATTTTATTTCCTGGGATGTTAGCTACATTTTTTGCAACCTCTGCAAACCCAGCAGTTGCTAACGCTGCCAAGGCGGTAAGCGATTTTTTCAATAATACTACATACTACTCTATTATTTATTTCTTCCTCGTTTTGATTTTTACGTATTTTTACACCGCTATTACTTTCCAACCAACTAAAATTGCAGATGATCTGCGAAAATACGGGGGTTTCATTCCAGGTATCCGGCCGGGCCATGCAACAAGTGATTATCTGTCGTATATTATCAATAGAATTACTCTTATTGGTGGGATTTTCTTAGGAGTTGTTGCGGTTCTACCCTTTGTAGTTACAGGTGTAACGAATGTTTCCACATTGGCAATTGGTGGTACGGGTTTATTAATTGTTGTTTCAGTTGTTTTAGAGACCGCTAAACAGTTGGAAAGTCAACTCGTAATGAGAAGCTACGAAGGATTTTTACATTAAAACTATGAATATAATTGTATTTGGAGCCCAAGGAACAGGAAAAAGCACCTACGCGAGGTATATAGCGGAGAAGCTATGTGTACCATATGTGTATTCCGGTGATTTGTTTCGCCAAATGAGCAGTGGGAATACTCCCCTTGGGAAAAAAATTAGAGATTATGTTTCACAGGGTCTTTTGGTGCCGGATGAGATTGTAATTTCAGCGGTTATAGATTGCTTAAAAAAAAGTGATTTATCAAATGGAATTGTTTTCGATGGGTTTCCTAGAAATCTAAAGCAGGCGAAAGCTTTGCCTACCGATATTGATTTAGTCATTCATATAACGCTTCCAGAAAAAATAATTTTAGAGAGGTTGTTGAAGAGAGGCAGGTCTGATGACACCATCGAGACAATAAGAAAGAGGCTGGAGATTTATTCAAATGAAACAGCGCCTCTACTAAAGTTTTACCAAGAGAACGGAGTAAAGATAATTGAGATTGATAATACTCCTCCAATTGGAGTTGTAAAAAGACAAATAGATGATCTACTTAAAAAATAGAAAAGAGTTGGAAATAATGAAGAAAGCTGGGCAGATTGCGAAATTTGCTATGGATGAGGTATCAAAGAATATTATTCCTGGAGAGAAAACAGCATCTCTGGATAGAATAGCCGAAAGATTAATAGAAAGTTATGGAGCAGAGAGCTCTTTTAAAAAAGTCGAAAATTATAATTATACGACTTGTATAACACCAAACGAATTAATCGTTCACGGTGTACCGGGAGATTATATTTTGAAAGAAGGCAATATTTTAGGGGTAGATCTTGGAGCTTACTACAACGGTTTTCACTCTGATATGTCCACCACATTTCCCGTAGGTAAAATAGCTAAGGAAACCGAGAGATTTTTGATGGTAGGTAGGAAGGCATTAAAAAGGGCGATAAAAAAAGTCAAGGTGGGAAATTCCATAGGGGACATTAGCGAAACCATCCAAAACGAAGTTGAAAGCGCTGGTTATTTTATCGTTAGGGAATTTTCTGGTCATGGTATAGGGAAGGATTTACACGAAGACCCTCTTATCCCAGGTTTTGGGAAATCAGGGACTGGTGAAAAGATCCAAGAGGGAATGGTTTTTGCTATTGAGGTAATTTATAGCCAAAGAAGATCGACAATAAAATTACTTCCTGATGGGTGGTCGGTATCTACTTCCGATAGTTCTTTGGCAGGTCTATTCGAACACACAGTAGCGGCGACCAAAAAAGGACCCTTGGTGTTGACGGAGAGGTTAAATTAATGATAAAATCCGTTGGGCGCAAAAGGCGCTAGTTTTGTTATGGAAAAAGATATTTTTTTGATATCTGGCAAAGTGCTGGAAAGCTTACCTAATACGATGTTCAAGGTCGAAATAGACGGAGGTGAGCTACCCAAATTAAAAGGCACGACAATCCTTTGCCACATAGCAGGGAAAATGAGAATGCATTATATTAAAATTTTGCCGGGGGATAAAGTAAGAATTCAAGTATCACCTTATGATTTAAGTAAGGGTAGGATAATTTATAGAGATAATAATTAAATTTATGAAAGTACAAGCTTCAATCAAAAAAAGGTGCTCAAAATGTCAAATTGTAAAGCGTAGGCGGTGCCTTTATGTGATTTGTGAGAACCCAAGGCACAAACAGAGGCAAGGTTAATTCATGGCAAGAATTTCTGGTGTAGAGCTACCGAGCAATCAAAAAGTATTATACGCACTTCCTGTAATTTATGGGGTGGGGTTTACTTTGGCAAAGAAAATAATTGAAGCTGCCAAAATACCAATTGATAAAAAAACAAATGATTTAAAGGAAGAAGAGGTATTAAGATTGCAAAAAGAAGTCGAGAAATATCCAGTTGAAGGGGAATTAAGACGGCTCGTTAGCCAAAATATAAGAAGATTAGAGGATATAAGTTCATATAGAGGTTTGAGGCATAGAAGGGGACTTCCTGTGAGAGGGCAGCGGACTAGGAGTAATGCCAGGACAAAAAGAGGAAATAGGCAAACGGTTGGTGCGATAAAGAAGGATATGAAAGCAGTAGCAGCAAAATCAGAAAGTAACGAGAAAGGAGCTAGCTAATTTAAACCATGGCTAAAAGTCTGAAAAAAGCAAGTAAAGATCTATCTTTAGCGAAAATATTTATAAATGCGACTTTTAATAACACAATGGTTACTGTAACCGATGCAAAAGGTAATACTATTGCTTGGGGTAGTGGAGGAACAATGGGGTTTAAAGGAGCTCGTAAATCTACACCTTACGCTGCGACAACTGCAGTTGAAGCTATTGCCAAAAAAGCCTTGGCTGCTGGTGTTCGTGATGCCGAAGTTTATATAAAAGGCCCTGGATCGGGTAGAGAGGCCGCCGTAAGAGCCTTACGAAACAGCGGCTTTAATATAAGAGTAATCGCAGACATCACACCCATCCCTCATAATGGACCAAGAGCGAGAAAGCGAAGGCGCGTTTAAAATATGGCTAGGTATTTAGGACCAAAATTTAGGTTAGATAGGCGAGAAGGAACGAACCTTTTTCTAAAGGGAAAGAGGAGCACTTCTCCAAAGCATCCAATTGAAAAAAAAGGCGCAGTACCTCCTGGTCAACACGGGACATCTAAGTTAAGAAGAAAAGTTTCAGATTTTGGGCTGCAACTTCGGGAAAAACAAAAAGTTAAAAGGATATATGGATTACTTGAGCGCCAGTTTAAACGTTGTTTTACCGAAGCATCGAAAGAGGTTGGCAATACTGGAGAGGCACTTTTTAGGTTGCTAGAAACAAGGCTTGATAATGTAGTATACAGACTCGCGTTTGCCCCCTCTAGGGCAGCGGCTCGTCAGCTTGTTACCCATGGTCATGTGTTAGTAAACGGTAAGAAAACTAGTATACCATCTTACAATTTGAAAGTTGGGGATGTAATTGCCCTTTCGGAGAAAGGGCAAGGATTGCCAGGTACGAAAGAAAGCCTGGAACTTAGAGGCGACCAGCTCCCATCTTGGTTGAGTAGGCAGGCTTTAGTTGGTAAGATTAAGTCCATACCAAGCAGCGAAGATTTAGATACAACTATCGATAAACAGCTAATTATTGAATGGTACTCTCGTTAAAGTTATATCTCGCTAAGAGATATATACGCGAGATTTAATCTTGCGTAGGAGTGTTGCGACGCAGAAAGCTTTAGCTTTCTCTTATATCTTGCAGAGAAACAAGCGCAAGATGTAATCTTGTGATTATTAAAAACTTTTAAGGAGGTTTTATGATAGATTTAGTAAAAGTTAGTCAGTCTGGAGACTCCAGGCAATCATCAATAGTAGTTGAACCACTTCCTCAAGGGTTTGGTTTAACCTTGGGGAATTCTCTGCGAAGAGTTTTACTCTCTTCTTTGACGGGGGCTGCAATCACCCAAGCGAAAATTGACGGTGTGCAGCATGAATACAGCACTATAAAAGGAGTAAAGGAAGATGTTGTGGAACTTCTATTGAACCTAAAAAAGATTAGGTTGACTATTGAGGGAGAAAAGAGTGCAAAACTAGAACTTGACGCAAAAGGGCTGGGAGAAGTTAAAGCAAAAGACATTAAGTTACCCGCGGGTGTTCAAATAGCAAACCCCGATCTACACATAGCCTCTTTAGCGGAAAAGTCTAAGTTGTCTATAGAAATGACTGCAGAAAAAGGACAAGGCTTTTTGCCGGTTGAATCTCGCAGGTCTTTAGGGATTGGAAGAATTCCACTTGATGCGACTTTTTCTCCTATTGTAAAAGTAAATTATAAAGTTGAGCCGATTCGTGTTGGGCAAATGACCAATTTTGATAAGTTGACACTCTTTGTTACTACCGACGGTACGATTACACCAGCAGAAGCGGTAAAAAACGCCTCAAAAATATTGCAGGATTACTTCGCGATTTTGGTTGAGCAAAGAAAGCAACCAATACGAGTTCAAGAGCCACCGGTAAGTGCTGCAAAAATCAGTAAGAACGCTTCCGTAGAAGAACTAGAGCTTTCTACTAGGGTCACTAATGCATTGAAGAACGCAAATATTGATACGGTTGAGAAATTGATTGAAACCCCGAAGGAAGAACTTGTCAAGTTAAAGAATATGGGTGCAAAGTCTATTAGTGATATTGAGGAAAAATTGAAGGAAAAAGGGCTAATTTAAGTTTATGATTCATAGAGTATCCAAAAGAAAATTTTCGCGTGATACAAATGCCAGAAAAGCGTTGCTAAAAAATCTAGCCAACGAACTTATTCTACACGAGCGTATTACTACCACGCAGGCCCGTGCTAAGAGCCTGCGACCATTTTTAGAAAAGCTGGTAACAAAATCTAAAAATAATACGCTATCAACTCGTAGATTATTGATATCTAGATTGGGTTTGCAAAATGCTGTCGGCAAACTGCTAGATGTGATAGGGCCAATTTTTAAAGAACGTCCTGGGGGTTACACAAGAATAATCAAACTTCCATCACGAACCGGGGATAATGCAGAAATGGCAGTTATTGAGTTTGTGGAAAATGTTTCGGAAATTGCGGCAAAAAAGAAACTTGAAAAGCCAACAAAAGAAGAGAAGACAAAAATAGAAGTTAAGGAAAAACCAAAAACCAAAAAGATAGTTCAAAAAAAGAAAGAAGTTAAACCAAAAGAAAAAACTAAAAAATAATTATGGAGAAGAAAATTGCAAGTACAACCAGACAAAGAACGCCAAAAAAATTAGAACCAGAAAGAAATTGGTTTTTATTCGATGCGGAGGACGAGATACTTGGTCGTCTAGCAGCAAAAATAGCACCAATTTTAATGGGAAAAAATAAAGTCTCTTGGCTGCCTTATTTGGATAAAGGCGACTTCGTTGTGGTAGTTAACGCCTCGAAAGTAGCAATCAGCGGCAATAAAGAAGAAGATAAAAAATACTACCGATACTCTGGTTATCCAGGAGGGTTAAAAACTGAAAACCTAAAAGTTAAGAGAGCTACTAAACCACAAGATATCATTTATCATGCAGTAGCCGGAATGTTGCCAAAAACTAAATTAGGTAGACAAATGATTAAAAAACTTTTTGTTTACCCTTGCGATAAACATCCACACGAGGCTCAAAAACCAGTGAAGATGGGAGGTTAAAATGCCAAGAAAAAAGAAAGAAGAAATTAAAACCAGCGAAAAAGAAGTAAAAGAAAAAAAAGCAAAGAAAGTGCCCGTTGAAACTCTAATGGGTACAGGAAGAAGAAAAACATCAATTGCCACAGCTTGGTTAAAGCGAGAAAAAGGAGTCTTTACCGTAAACGAAAAACCGATGGAAGAATATTTCCCTGGTGAGGCAGCAAAGAAAATTTATGAAGAGCCCTTGAGGGTGGTAAACCGAGTCGGCCAAATATCAGGGACAATCAAAGTTTCCGGTGGTGGTACTGCTTCTCAGTTGGGTGCAGTGGTTCATGCCCTTTCTCATGCATTAGCGAAGGCAGACCAATCATATAGAGAGATTCTTTCAAAAAAGAAATTTCTGACTCGTGATTCTCGGATGAAAGAGCGTCGTAAATATGGACACGCAGGAAAAGCCCGTAAGAAAAAGCAAAGCCCGAAGCGATAATCCTAAGATTTTCGAAGGACAGAGTCCGAAACGATAAATAGAGGAGTCGAGGCCAACCAGTAAACCAGCTGACCTCGACCCAAAGGTTCCAATCAGGAAAAGACCACCCCTAGACCGCCAAGGATTTCCCTATATGCTGCAGGGAGACAGCCTAGTCTCGCCAGATGATGAACCCGTTTCCCCTAAAAGGGAAATTGTAGCCCTTACCGTTTTCTGCAACCCAGATATCCACCTTGTTTCCAGTTACAGCTCCTCCGGTGTCTTCGCAGGTGTAGACTTGATCCGAGTTGTCACCAACGATGGTGAACTCTCGCCCCAACCATTCAATAGGGCAAGCAGCCACACCAGGGCGAACAGGGGTGCCGGACTTAGTGTTACCACAATAACCGCCACCATCATCACCTAGCACTTCTACTGTCTTACGGCAGTAGTAGAAGGCGATCCAGACTTCGGTGCCTAGATTTGCCTTGGAGGTTGGGGGGTTTGGTTGTGGTTGTTCCTCAGCCACAGGGGGTGAACTTGCGGCCCGCATCTCTGGTTGCGGTATACCCGGGGTTGGTGTTGGTGTTACCATCGTGGGGGTTGGAGTGACTAGAGACGTTTCTTGAGAGAGCTTGACTTGGGTCTGTTCTCGAGGGTTTTGCCCAGCAGATCTTTGATTGTGTTGGTGCATGTTGGTACGAATCCCAGGTATCAGTGCCACTAGTAGAACTAGGATTAGCACCAGCCAGACGCGCAATCTCCCTTTCTCCTTGAGCAGCCTTTCCCGTCACACCGGAACCAACCTGAGGATAACAGTTTAAAGTGAGATTGTAAACAGGCAAGTGACTAATACATTTTTCCGCGGAAGATGGCTTGGTAGAATAAAAGAAGACTAATTGCTCCGGGTAAAATTGCAAACTTTTTTGCTAAATCCCAAGGCAATTGGACTAAGAGGAAAGCGGCCACAAGCAATATTATTGCCCAAGCAATTATTGGCATTCTCGTTAATTTCCAAATAATATCTTTCCAACGGTTTTGCGTTTCCATACTTTCCTAAATCAATTATAATACAGATTGCGCTAACGGGGTGTAGCTCAGTGGTAGAGCACAGGGCTGGGGGTCCTGGTGCCGGAGGTTCGATTCCTCTCACCCCGACCAATTCTCGACAAATAATTTTGGTAGTATAATCTAAGTATGTATATCGCATATGCTATTCTTGCTGCTTTTACAGCTGGTTTGGTCGCAATATTTGGAAAAATTGGTCTTGAAAAAGTTGACACCACTTTGGCCACAACCATCCGCGCAATAATAATGGCCGCTATTTTGCTTCTGACAAGTCTCGCACTCCGAAAGTGGAATCTCTCGCAAATAGATAGTAGAGCATTCCTTTACATTTTTCTGGCCGGTCTTGCTGGAGCAGTCTCTTGGCTCTTCTACTTTTTGGCTTTGAAAAGCGGCCCAGCTACAGCGGTTGCTGCACTTGATCGATTGAGTGTTGTTTTTGTGCTTGTTTTGGCGGCTATATTTTTGAATGAAAGTCTGACAGTTAAAACTGTAATTGGTGGGGTCTTAGTAGTAGTAGGCGCACTTCTTTTTATCTAATTTACTCCAACCTTCTCCATCACATCCCCTATCTTTATTTTGTCAACCACATCTATGCCAGAGATTACTTTTCCAAAGATCGTATATTTTTTCGGTAAGTCATTGGTTGCCAGCATTATGAAAAATTGACTGCCGTTTGTATTTGGGCCGGAATTTGCCATGGCTACTATTCCTCGATCGTAATTACGTGTAACCGTTTCATCTTCGAATTCATACCCTGGGCTACCGGTTCCGTCTCCATTTGGATCCCCGCCTTGGATAACAAAACCCTCCTCTCGGCGATGGAATGTTAACCTATCATAAAATCCTTGTTTTGAAAGAAATATGAAATTACTAACTGCTTTTGGAGCTTCCTCACCAAATAGCTCGATTTGTATATCTCCTTTAGCAGTTTTAATTAATGCTACTTTATTTTTCAATTCTTCAGCGGAAAAAACACCGGGAAATTTATCGAATTTTTTACTTTTCTCCCCCAAAGCATTTGTTGTAGATTGATTAGGCACGATAGAACCCTCCTTTTTTGTTTTGTTATTAATAGAAAAAGCTACTAAGATAATTATAATCAAAGCAGCTACTCCGACAAAAATACTAGTTGATTTCATAGAAAAATTATTCTAACACATTTTTCAAAATCAGAACAATCGTAAGGTTACCTGTCCGTCGGCAGGCGGACATCTCGCCACCCCTTCTATGGTGAGATATAGTCCGCTTTGCGTACTGTTTCTCTAGGGATATATAATTAGTTTAATGAGTGAGACTTCTGAAATTCCCCAAAGCCCGCCCGAAGGTGGAATAGCTACAGAAAAACCTGTTCCTACAGCCGCAGAACAGAAAAAGCAAGAACCAGAAGAAAAAGACCCATTTAAATTGGAAATAGAGGGAGCTGGGGATGAGATTCGCGAGTTACTGAAAAGAGAAAACTTTATAGCACATGATAATGACGATTTAATTAGACAACTAGAAGACCCAAATCGTCGGTTTGCAACCTTAGTTGGGTTTAGGAGAGAAGAAGGAAGAGAGCTTCCGGTTAAAAGATTTTTCAAAGGCCCCCTGCCGCAACAAGATCCAGAAAGAGACGAAAAAACAAGGCTTGCTTTCCAACGCCAAACCCTCGCACATTATTATTTGGATATGCATACAGAAGTCCCGCTTGCAGAAATATTTGAATTTAACGCCGATCCTTCAAAGGGACCGATGTATGCTGTTATGGCGACTTACGAGGAAGGATCTGGTATTGGGTTTTTAAGAGGTTACGAGGACATTGGTAAGCTAACACCAAAGCACGCTAGACTTGCAGTCCGGGCAATAAGAGGTTTAGCCCATCAAGAAAATGGAATTACGCCTGAGTTAGCAGAGGTTTTAGATAAAAGACCCGCCTACCAAGACTTCGAAGGTTTTGAAGGAAATATGACTGCTATTTTGGATAAGCCGGTAATTGGAGCAGGCAAGCCTCACTCCGAGGATAAAAGACCTTTGCATAAGATTTTGGAAGAAAGAACTAGAATAGGCGGTTTTAGGGAAAAGGCTTTAAGTCTGGTCGCCTGCTTGAAAACAACTATTGAAGAAGGACAAAAAGGTATTCATTTGGTTCACGGTGATTTGGCACCAAACAATCTTTTTCTTGGAGACGGAATAAAGGCCGAAGAACTAATGTTCTTAGATTTCGAGTGGGCGGGTATAAGTGGTAATCAAATACTTGCCGAGGCTTATGATTTTGGAAATTTGCGGGCACGGTCATGGACAAACGAAGAATTTAGAGATTCTTTGGATAAAGAAATGATTGAAAGTTACGCGTCAGAAGGCCGTGAAGATATTGGTAGGGCAATTGTTACCCTTGGAATTTTAAGATCGCATATGAATCTCGCTGGTTTTTTTGAAAATTACCCACCCGAAAAATCTGAACAACAAATACAAATTGAACGTCGCGAAGCAACAGAAAAAGATATTGCTAAAGCATGGGAAGTTTTAGGACTTAATCCTAAAGCTTAAACTTGTTTACAAGTATTAAAAGTTTGGTTTATACTTAAATTAATGGATTTTTCTGCCCTGATAAAAAAATCATTCGATATTGCCTGGCACAATAGAGTGCTTTGGCTTTTTGGCTTTTTATCCGGTGGCGTAACAGGCATTGGTTCCTTAAATCCGAATAGTTTCAATATCGGGCTACCAAGCTCTGAAAAATCAACGGAGCACACAAGTAATGTACTTGGAGCTATGGACCCTTCAGCAATTTCCTCGCAGACCTGGTTAATAATACTTTTAGTAGCGGCTTTGGTTATATTGGTTCTTGTATTAATTGCGATTTTTGTCAGTAATTGGGCTGCTGGGGCATTGGTTTTTTCAATTCTTGAGCGGGACAAACAAAGACCCTCATTTAGTGTGGGGGCGCGTGCCGGATTTAAGTATTGGTGGAAGTTTTGGCTGCTTACACTTACTTTAGGACTTTTAATTTTAGCCTTTATGTTAATGCTAGCTTTACCGGCCATCCTACTTTTTATTAGTAGGCTGCAGGTGTTGGCGATAATTTATATAGTTTTAGCGGTTATTATATTTGTGCTGGCAATTTTTGTGATTTCCACAATTGGATCACTAATCATTACTATTTCTCAAAGAATTATTATTCAAAAAGAAGTTGGGGTGTTGGAATCAATTAGACTTTCCGGAGGTTTAATAAAGAAGTATCTCGGTGAATCTCTGCTAGCTTATCTTGTTGCAATTGGCTTGAATTTCGCCGCTGTTTTTGCTGCGATGGTTATTTTTATACCAATTGCTGTGGTATTGATCCTTATGTTTGTGATTGGCATAGCGTTCCATTTATTTATTTGGCTGGGCCTGATATTAATGATTCCCGCTCTTTTATTTCTGTTTGCTATTAGCGGTTTTTGGCAAGCCTTTAATGCAAGTTACTGGACACTTGTGTACGAACATTTAGCTTCAAAGGAAGGGTGGTGATAGTTATGGCAGAGACGACGGACCCAGCTGCCGTTAAACCCGAGCCAGTTTCAAGCGCGCCAAGTAGTACATCATCAAACACATCTGGTCAGGGAAGTGCTGCGGTGGTTCCTGAAGCAGTAAAAGGCTGGTCGTGGGGTGGTTTTTGGTTGTCATGGATTTGGGGAATTGGTAACAATGTTTGGATTGCCTTGCTAGCGTTTTTACCTTTTGTCGGTTGGGTTATGCCCTTTGTTTTGGGAGCAAAAGGCAGGGAGTGGGCTTGGCAAAACAAACATTGGGATAGTGTAGAAGCCTTTAACCAGACCCAGAAAACCTGGGGAATGGTAGGCCTAATTCTAGCGATTATCGGAATAATCTTAATGGTTCTATGGTTTATAGTTATCGGGGGTGTGATAATCGCTGCAATCATGAGTGGTGCTAGTAGCACTACCACAACCTATTAAATACAGCCAAATAAAAACTACCCACAATTTAAAAAGCTGTTTGCAAAGGTTGGTCTAACCCATCAATTAATACATGCTTGTTTTTCTCCTATAGTTGTGATAATTTAGTGCTGCTTTTAATATTATTTAAAGGGAGGAAAAATGACCGAAGATGGTAAACTAGGTGCTCTTCGTTCTGCAATGGAAGAAATCGAAAAACAGTTTGGTAAGGGAAGTATTATGAAGTTGGGTGATTCTGGGGAGAGAATGTCTGTTGAAGTGATTCCCACCGGTTCCCTAGGACTAGATCTGGCTTTAGGGGTTGGTGGTTTACCAAAAGGAAGAATTGTTGAAATTTTTGGTCCAGAAGGTGGCGGAAAAACAACACTTGCCCTTCATGTGATTGCTGAAGCACAGAAGAAAGGCGGGACTGCGGCTTTTGTTGATGCCGAACACGCACTTGATCCAACTAGAGCTGAGACAATCGGCGTAAATATCAAAGACCTTTTAGTTTCCCAACCAGATACCGGTGAACAAGCATTGGAAATTGTTGAAACCCTAGTAAGAAGTGGGGCAGTCGATATTGTTGTTGTTGATTCAGTTGCAGCCCTTGTTCCAAGGGCAGAGGTAGAGGGCGAGATGGGGGACGCGTTTGTTGGAATTCAAGCCCGGCTTATGAGTCAGGCGATGAGGAAACTTGCCGCCGCTATTTCCAAATCAAAAACCCTTGTAATTTTTATTAATCAGCTTCGAGAAAAAATCGGAATAATGTTTGGTAATCCCGAAACAACTCCGGGTGGTAGAGCTCTGAAATTTTACTCCTCAGTCCGAATTGATGTTAGAAGGATCGAAAGTGTAACCGATGGTGGAGAAGTCTTGGGAAATAGAGTCCGAGCCAAAGTTGTAAAGAATAAAGTTGCGCCACCATTCCGCCAGGCAGAATTTGATATTATGTTTGATCGCGGGATATCCAAAGAAGGCTCAATTTTAGATGCAGCAGTTGATGCTGAAGTAGTCAAGAAAAGCGGGGGATGGTTTGCCTATAATGGCCAAAACATTGCGCAAGGTAGAGAAGCGGCGAAAATGTATTTGCAAGAAAACCCAAAAATTTCCTCTGAAATAGAAAAGAAGGTAAAGGAAGCTCCCGCCAAAGTCCCTTCTCCAAAACCAGCGGTTAAAGAGGAAAAAGAGTCAGAAGAAACTAATTAGACAACATAAGGATTCCTAAAGTTTATACTGCTTAACAAAGTCACCAATAATGCTATTTACTTCTTCAATGACCGCTGGATGGTAACGGTAGTCATGGTCAGTATCCAATTCACGGATCATCTTTGGTTCTGGTATATCTTCAAAAACTTCTTTCACTCTTTCAGGTGTAGTAAACTCATCACGAGTTCCATAGAGTACTAACTTGGGTTTTGTGCATTTTTCCAAAACATCAATCACATTGTATTGTTCCCCATCCTTAAAATAGTTAATTGGCAATGCAAACTCTTTTTGTTCTTTAGTCTTTGAATTGCCTGGTGGTAAGTCTCTATATGACATTTTAACTCCGCTTTTTATTGATTCAGGGTCAGGTGGTGTAGGCTCACCATAAGTAGCCATAATAGGAGCGAAACCTACCACATGGGAATTAGATGCACCTGCAAGTATGGAAGTGGTTCCTCCTCGGCTATGCCCCAACAAAAGGGTCGGCTTATTACCAAAGTATTCAATCAGCTCATTGATAGCCTTAATGTAGTTTGTAGTTGTAAAAAGATTAATTCCTCCAGGACTATCCCAAGTACCAGGTGGGTCAAATAACAAAGCAAAATATCCCAAAGAAGCAAGAAAATCTACATGGCTTCTTATGTGCGAATAGTCTTTAGTATCTAATCGGCCAGGCAGAACGAGAGCAAGTTTTGTAGCATTCTCATCACCTTTTGCGTAAGTTGCTAATTTGAAACTTTTGGTTTGGATAAATCTCACGTTAGGAATTATATCAGATAATCAAACGAACTGGGATGGGAGAGGTTAAAGATTGAACGATTATTGGTAAAACTTGTTATATAATATCGGTGTTGGAATCTTATGGCG
>MHCP01000016.1 GCA_001816655.1 Candidatus Woykebacteria bacterium RBG_13_40_15
GGTTGTTGTTAGCTTTAATTTCGTATATTTCGCTTCAATCTAAAATTAACTCTCGATTGTTATACTAAGTTTTAAAATATTAGAGTTTCCGGCAACATCAGTTGAGTTAATTTCAATTTGGTTTTGTCCTGGGGTTACCGCAAGTTCGTACGAAAAGTTACCATTTTGGTCTAATATTACTTGGATTGAGTTTATAGTAATATTTGCATCCGGTTCAGATTTACCTTGCACGGTTATAGATTGGGTTCCTTTGGGGTATGTTTGTTTATCCGTAGGTAAAGAAATTTCTAGCACGGGTTTTGTTTTATCAAATGTTACCAGCGCACGAAATTCTTTTGTTTCACCAGATTCATCGGTCGCGATAATTTTAATAATATTTGTGCCTTCTTTTAAAAGGAGATCAACAAAAGAGAAATTACCTTTTACGTCGGCGATAGTTTTTTTAGTTTTGGTCCCATTCACGATAAGTGAAAGACGGGCTCCGGGTGATGTGAAGCCAGAAAATGATACCATATCTTTGTTGGTATATTCAGGTAAATCGGTTAGACTTGGTTTTACTAGAGGAAGATCTAATTTTGTAACCTCGGTGGCACCAGACTTATCTGTTCCCAAAAAACCTATTATGCGGATGAAATACACGCCCCAAAAAAATATTATTAACAAAAGGACTAGTGTAGCTCCTCCAATTATAGCTAATCTTCGATAAATAGTTTTTTCTTCAGTTTTGTCCCTTTGGTATGTATATAAGGGAAGACCGGCCCTGTATTTCCTTTTCATTTTTTGGAGCCAGAGGAGGGATTCGAACCCTCAACCTATTGCTTACGAAGCAACCGCTCTGCCATTGAGCTACCCTGGCATTCTAACTAAGCAATTTTATAACTTGGATATTATACTATGAAAATTTTAGATGAAAAAGATACTAACTAATTATACTTTGGAAAACCAATTAAGAGCCTCTTCTCTATTTGAAAACCATTTTATACTTGTACCTCTTCGGCTTGCAGTCATTAAGAAATTGGTCGCGACTTTGAAAAATAAATTTGCTCCGATGATAGCTACCTTGCGTACCTGCTTATGTTCGGCTAACCCTCTGTATTTTTCTTGCGATTCGTTAGTGATAAAAGATGGGAGTATTTTGATGGGAGAAAGATCAAATATTAAGTTAAATCCAATCTCGGGATTATTTTTCAGGATCTCTTCTATCTTACCGACTACCAAATTCGCTTGTTCACTACTTTCCTGCTCAGCTAAATATTGGGTGAATGTTACGCTGATTAAATTACCCCCTTCTTTTTTGAGGATAACTGTTTTCTCTATTTCTTCTAAGGACATCATAAATTTTTACTATAGATATTATAGTTCTTTTAGATAAAACGTACAAATTATTTTAAAAATGCACTTTCTATATCCGACTAGACTTATAAATCAAGGTGGGAGACTGACTACTTCGTGGATTGCAAACTTGCGTTTCCACCTTGTCTGTCCATAAATAATTTGGAGCGGTGGACGGGATTCGAACCCGCGACCTTCTCCTTGGGAAGGAGACATTCTACCACTGAACTACCACCGCGGATTATAGCGATGGGAAGATGGCGTATTACTATTATAACATTCCGTACAGAGGTAGTTACAGACCGTTGTAATTTAATTTGGGTCTATTATGGAATTGCGAGCACCTGACCAGGTGTTATAAGGGGTCTACCGTTTGGTAATAACCCGATTTTTCCCGGATTGGCGTCGCGAATTTTTGTCCATTCAAAACCAGTACCATATGACTTTTCGGCAATACTCCAAAGCGAATCACCTCTTACGACCGTATGCGTTCTAGCTGTGGTTTTTTCACTGGCTTTAGGTATTGTTAGTACGTTTCCAGCGTGGATGATATCTGGGTTAGCTAATTTATTTTCACTTGCTAGTAAAGTCCAGTTATAGCCGCTCCCATAAAAATGTGTAGCTATTCTCCATAAATGATCGCCTCTGACAACAGTATACTTAGTCGGAAGTTTCACCTTTTTTTCAGTTGGTTTTTCAGTTTTTTTGGCCTCAGCATTCTTATTGGTTTCTTTAGTTTGTTCTTGCTTTTTTTCTGTTTTTTGCGCTGGTTTTGTTGCCTGATTTGCCGGTAAAACGTTAAAAAGTATAAACAAACCTGCAATAACAATGATCGCAATAATTGCAGAAATTATTGTCGACCGTGATGATTGCCAAAATGATTTTAAATTCATATGTTACACCTCCTTCTTTGTTTAGATTAAGCAGATTCAATGGAATATAGTCTCTCTGTAGCTTAAGCAGGGCTTCGTTTGTATTGGTGGCAGAGGTTTCGTCTCTCGACCTTTTTGAAATTAAGCAAACTATAGCAATCAATAAAGTGCTGGTCAATTATGACTAAGTGTTATTAACTATATCAAATAGAATCATTGACTAGGGTAATTTGATTGGGAAGTGTTGACTGGCGGGCCGGACGGGATTCGAACCCGCGACATCCTCTTCGACAGAGAGGCACTCTAACCGCTGAGCTACCGGCCCAACTTGTTTCGTTGTGTAAGTTTACCAAATTGGCCTACCTTCGTCAATTCTGGTTTGAGTTTAAATTTTTCCGTTCATTTCTGCATTTTGTAGTCCACGAAGTGGTCGCAAGGCGCGAAGCGATTTAATTTTTAACTTTCCTAGTTGACGTCTCATAGTTTCTTTCTTTATACTTCAAAAAAATTGCACATTTAAGTATCTATACGAGGGAGGTGGTGCTGCAGAGCTTTTTCCTGAAATTGCCCGCCAATCGGGCAAACAAAAAGCGCCGATTCTGATCCTCTCGCCAAAAGAGCTGGTGGGTCAGATCTTGAAAACCCTAGGAGGTGTGTAGTGACACCGAGTTTCACCGAACTTCGCGAAGCCAAGCGTGCCAAAGGCCAGTTCCTCTGCGTCGGTCTGGATCCACAACCAGAGAAACACCCGACCGTGTCGGTGCTGAGCTACTTGATCAAAGTCGTTGAAGCTACCATCGATGTCGCTGGGTGCTATAAACCAAACCTCGCTTTCTTTGAGGGGTTGGGTCATAACGGGCTGTGGCAGCTGGCGGCGCTGATCGATCACATTAAGCATCTTGATCCCGCTATGCCAGTCATCGCTGACGGCAAGCGGGGTGATATCGGGGATACCAACGAGTTCTACGCAGAAGCAGTATTCAGTGTGCTCGGTGCAGATGCTTTGACGGTTAACCCCTACCTTGGATTGGGGAAGGCCGCTGAGGTTTTTCTTGCCCACGAGGGTAAGATGGCGATAGTGCTATGCCGAACCACCAACGAGGGGGCACGCGAATTCCAGGATGTCCTTGTGGACGTCTCCGCAGACCGGATCGGCTATAGGAACTGGGCTCCTTTGTACCAGCTTGTGGCGCGGAACGTATCAAGGGATTGGAGCCAGAAGGGTAGCGTGGGTCTGGTCGCCGCGGCCACTTACCCCGATGACATTGCGGCGATTCGGGAAATCGCGCCAACAATCTTCCTTCTTATCCCTGGGCTCGGCAAGCAGCTGGGGGATCTGGAGAACTCTGTGAGGTACGCGCTGGGGCCGGATGGTTCGTCGGATTTCGTGATCAACGTTTCGACCGCGGTGGTGTACGCCTTCGAGAAGGGATCATTTCAGTGCGATCTGGCGGAGTTTGCGAACGCATCAGAAGCAGCGGCCGAAGACTATGACCGGCAGATCCGCGACGTCGTTGACAACCTCGGTCGGGTAGCGTAGGGGAAAGGGGAAGCTGTGTCTGACTTGCTTAAACTTCTGAGAGAGGTTGGAGGGGTGATAGATAACAGCCATGTTGTCTACACTTCCAGTAGGCACGGCTATGCTTACGTGAACTGGGTAGCGGTTCTTAATGATGCCAAAGCCGCTCGGGCCACGTCGAGGGTTCTAGCTAGGCGGCTTACCGACCTGGATTTTGGGGTAATAGCTGGTCCTACACACACTGGTGACAAGCTGGCGACTGCTCTTGCCGACGCGTTTCTTGATCTTGGTAGGGCGGTTGTACCAGTGTACTGTCAGGAAAAAACCGAGAAGCGCATCATCCCGGTCAATGGAGAGCTGAGGGAAGTGAAGATCGTTTTGGACGGTCGTGATTTTCCTCGTGGTCAAGCGAAGAAGGTTCAAGGGAAGCAGGTTTTGGTGGTCGACGACGTGCTGACCACTGGTGGTACTATCCGCGAGACGCTAGCGGCAGTTCGTGAAGCTGGCGGTCTTCCTGTTTGGGTTGCAGTTTTCTGCAACCGCAGCGATATCAGCGGGGAGTTTGATGGTCTTCCTCTGACCGAACTGCTGAATGTGCCGATGGAGGTGTGGGATCCGGAGGAGTGCCAGGCTTGCATGGAACAGGTGCCGATGAACACTACTGTTGGGCACGGAGGCTGGTTCCTAAGGGAATACGGTGAGGACCCTGATGGTTGGCCGGCCAACGAGGGGAAGCGATCAAGGCAGTAAGAGGGAGGAGAGAAATGACCCCGCAGCGGCAATTCGGGCAACCGAACGGCTGACGCGGGGTTCTTCTTTTTGGAGAGAAAATCGGGTTAGCAAAGCGCAGCATTTGAGAGTACCCAAACTACCTTCGCGGAGCGAATGGGTTTGGTTACGGAGAGTGCTATAATCTTTTTTATGGAGAAAAAATTCTCAAACAAAGACATTGCGCAGTTGCTAAGAAATGTTTCTGCTGCCTATCAAGTCAAAGGCGGTGCTAATTCTTTTCAAATTCGTGCCTATGATCTAGCCGCAGATGCTGTAGAACATGCTAGTAGCGACGCTCGAGCACTTTGGGAAACCGGAGATCTTGATAAAATCCCAGGAGTTGGTGCCAACATTGCAAATTATCTTGATGAGCTGTACACAACTGGTGAGGTAAAACATTTTAAGCAAGTTTTTAAACAAATCCCTTGTTCAATGTTTGAATTTTTAAAGATTTCTGGGATTGGTCCAAAGACAGCCTACAAGTTGGCAGATACTGGTGTGAAAAGCATTAACCACTTAGAGACAAAAATAAAAGACGGTAGCCTGAAAAGAGAGGGTTTTGGTGAAAAGACTCTAGCCAACATCCTAGAGGGTATAGAAGAATTTAGAAGAAAATCTGATCGTATTCTCCTCCCCGTTGCTTGGGATGTAGCTTCGCAAGTTATTGAATATTTAAAGAAAAATAAGGATGTGACTAGCGCCGATCCTTTAGGTAGCCTGCGTCGAAAAGTTGCTACAGTCGGCGATATTGATATCTCCGTTGCTTCAAAGGATCCAAAGTCTGTGGTTGAACATTTCCTCAAATTTCCTGGCAAAGAACGAGTGGTTGAGGCGGGAGAACGAACGGCCACAATTTCAGTTGGCGGTGGGATTCGGATTGATTTAATGGTTCAACCACCAGAACGTTATGGTTCTCTTCTTCAGCACTTCACAGGTAGTAAGCACCACAATATTCATATTCGAAAACTTGCCAGGGAAAAAAGTTTATCGCTTTCCGAGTATGGAATAAAAAAGATTGAACAATCAGGAAAGCAATTTTCAGAGGATACGTTTATCAAGTGCCAAAACGAGCAAGAATTTTACAGAAGGCTAGGTATGAGTTATATCGAGCCAGAGTTGCGGGAAGATCAAGGTGAAATAGAGGCGGCGCTGTCTAATAAATTGCCGAAATTAATTGCTTTAGAGGATATCAAAGGCGATTTGCATACTCATTCTTTCTGGAGTGACGGTAAGGATTCAATAGCAGATATGGCGAAAGCAGCAATGAGTTTGGGTAGAGAGTATATAGCATTGACTGACCACTCGTACCCAAGTTTAAATTATAGCAAAAGATCGAAGGAGATAGAACAATTTAATTACTCACAGGACAATATTAGAGTAATTTCTGGACTCGAAGTTAACATAAATGCCGATTCAACCTTACAAATACCAGACAATATATTAGCCAAACATGACATTGTTTTTGCTTCCGTTCACACTAGTTTCCGTCAATCAAAAGATGAGATGACTAAGAGGATAATCAGAGCAATGGAAAGTCCGCATGTTGATGCTCTGGCCCATCCAACCGGTAGACTCCTACTGGAAAGAGAAGGGATAGATGTGGACTGGGAAGAAGTCTTTAAAAGGGTTGCTGAACTTGGAAAATTTATTGAGATTAATAGCTTCCCTAATAGACTTGATCTACCGGATACTTTGGTTCGCGAAGCTAAGAAATTTGGGATTAAGTTTACGATTGATACAGATTCTCACCAAGTTGGTCACTTGGGTCTTATGGAATACGGCATTTCTGTTGCTAGGCGTGGTTGGCTCGAAAAAGTAGATGTTATTAATACCTTGCCCTATCCCAAACTTAAAGATATACTTGGCATTAGAGACTAGTAGACTAGTTAATTAGCTTTAAGGGGTATTTGATTATTAATTGAAGGGAGGTGCAAAAATGGAAACCTTATTACTAATATTAGTAGGGGTTGTAGTAGTAATAGCAGTATTTGTTTGGACTTTATATAACGGTTTAATAACGGCGAGAAACAGGGTAAAAGAGTCTTGGAGTGGTATTGATGTACAGCTAAAAAGACGTTCTGATCTGATTCCTAATCTAATCGAAACCGTAAAAGGATACGCAAAACACGAAAAGTCCGTATTTGAAAATGTAACTAAAGCCAGGAGCGCTTTACTCGGAGCAAATACAGCAAAAGCGGCAGCGGATGCGGATAACATGTTGACCGGAGCCCTTAAATCTTTGTTTGCAGTAGCTGAAAATTATCCAGATTTGAAAGCATCTGATAATTTCAAAGAATTGCAACAAGAGTTATCTGACACGGAAACAAAAATTGCAGCATCTAGGCAGTTTTATAACTCAAACGTATTAGACTACAATACGAAAATCCAAGTTTTCCCCAATGTTATTATTGCTAATTCGTTTGGATTTAGAGAAGAGGAATTTTTCGAAGCGGAAGAACCTGACAAAGCTCCTGTTCAAGTTAAATTTTAGTTTGCGCAATAAAATAGCTTAAATGACAGTCCCAACAATATATAATCAAGTCGATGCGAATCGACGAAAAACTATCGTTTTGATGTTTGGGTTTTCCCTTTTTATTGTTATTGTCGCCTATTTATTAGTAATGGCATTCGGGTATGAGGGACCTGGTGCACTAAGTGTTGTTGGGATTATTCTTATTATTTCAGGCTTTATTAACCTGGGTTCTTATTACTGGTCCGATAAACTGGTTTTGGGTATGATGGTTGCAAAACCAATTGAGAAGAAGGACAACCCAGAACTTTATCGCGTTGTTGAAAATTTAGCCATTGCAGCAGGTATACCGTCACCAAAAATTTATATGATTGATGACCTAGCCCCGAATGCTTTTGCGACGGGCAGAGACCCTAGCCACTCTGCGATCGTATTCACCACTGGTTTATTAAACAGACTTGAAAAGCTGGAGCTGGAAGGTGTTGCAGCACATGAACTTTCACATATTCGAAACTTCGACACACGACTTATGAGTATTGTAGTAATTTTGGTTGGGACAGTAGCATTATTAGCTGATATTTTTTTGAGAAGTTTGTGGTGGGGTAGCGGTAGGCGGGACCGTCGTGGCGGAGGAGCAATGATAATTATCGGTATTTTACTAGCGATTTTAGCTCCGGTAGCTGCACAACTTATCAAGTTGGCTATTTCCAGGAGAAGAGAATTTTTAGCGGATTCCTCCGGAGCCTTACTCACACGTCACCCGGAGGGGTTAGCATCTGCTCTACTTAAGATTAGC
>MHCP01000017.1:0-3874 GCA_001816655.1 Candidatus Woykebacteria bacterium RBG_13_40_15
ATTGTGTCTTTTTCCGTGGAAGGGAACGGATACATTACGATAGTTTATAGAGATGATTTGCCTGTCGAAAAAATGGATGAGATTCGGCGGTTAATTTTGGAACGATGGCCTCAGGCGTTAGTGGGATTTCTTGAAGAAAAAGCTTATCAACAAAGGATGAGGGAGATGCGCGGGCCGTTGAAGATGGCGATAGTCAAGGTGAGGGCATAAAGAAGAAAGGCGCTTTTCAAGAGCGCTTTTAGTTTTTCACATTAATAGGGCTTGCATTGTTTTTGTTTTACATATAATATTTGTTAAATGGGTTTAAAACTGTGATAAGCAGTTTTTTTATATACTATATATATGTATATATATGAAGCAGGATTTTCTTTTTAAGTTAACTAACGGAGTTTATCGGGTAACTAACCTTTTTCCAAAAGAGGAGCCCTTAAAATTTAAAATCAGAGAAATGGCCTTAGAGATTTTTACCGATTTCATTTCGGCTTCTCCAAATCCCGGGGTAAAAACGTTGGAAGAAGTCACTCCCCAGATTTGCAGCAGCATTGATATCATAACGGGGCTTTTTGATTTGAGCGAGGCTTGCGGCTGGGTGAACAGCAAGAATTTTTCAGTTTTGAGGGAAGGATACGATAAAGTCAAACAATATCTCCAAAATCACAATCTGACCGAGAATCAGCCTCTTTTGGGTTCCCGGAAAGAGAAAATCAGGGAGTTTTTAAACAGTAACGGGGGCGCTCCAACCAGGGAGATTTTGGAGTTTCTGGGCGGCGGAATGAGCAAAAGGACTTTGCGTCGGGAGCTGGGAGAGCTGGTAAGAGATGGGGCGATAGAAAGGATGGGAAGGTGCAACCAGATTTATTATAAAACTTTACAAAAAACGGAAATAAGTTAGGATAAAAAGACCTTTTGTCCTAACAATTTCCTAACAAATTACTAATTCGTCCTAACTGGTTTAATTAAAATGGCAGATCTTAGGAAACAATTTAGCAAGATTTACGATCAATATATCAACAAGATCTATCGTTTTGTTTTTATAAAGGTAAATTCACGGGAATTGGCCGAAGACCTAACAGCCGAGGTTTTTACCAGATGCTGGGAGAAGTTTAAGCGGGTAGGGAGTGAGGGTATTGAAAATATCCAGGCTTTTCTTTTTCAGGCGGCCAGGAATCTGGTAATTGATTATTACCGGCAAAAAGGACGGGTAAGGCTGATTTCGACCCAGGATATATGGGTTCCTGATCCCAGGGTAGATCTGGAAAAAGAAGCCGGACTTGGTTCTGAAGTCAGCCAAATCAGGTTTGCTTTGAATAAAATACCGGAAAATTACGCCGAGATAGTGGTTTGGCACTATTTGGACCAGCTTTCTGTATCGGAAATTGCCAAACTCTTGAATAAATCCGAGGGAGCGGTCAGGGTTACTCTTCACCGCGCCTTAAAAGAGCTCCGGGAGAATATAGAGGGGGTTTAGTGTAACAAAACGGCTTATTTTTCGTCATAATATTAGTAAAGCGAAAAAAGCCATTTTTATGACCGACAAAGAGTTAATCAGAAAAATTCAATCCTTGAAGCAAATTGAACCCAGAAAAGACTGGGTTTTGTTGACTAAAAATCAAATTCTGGGAGAAGCAGAACACCTTTCCCAGCCAGTATTAAGATGGTGGCCAAAAGTCAACTTGTCTATTTTCTTGAAGCCGGCAGTGGTTGTTCCGGTGGTTTTGCTTTTGATCGGCGGAGGTATTTTTTACTTTGCCAATTTGGGGGGATTGCTAACCTCTCAAACCAAAGTAGCCGAATTGGAACAAAGCCTGGCTCAATTAGAAGAATTGACTCCGGCCCTGGAGCAACTTCAGGCAGATCTTTCCCAGATAAAACAGAATTTAGACGGAGCTCAAATCAAAGATCCCAAAATGGTATTGGGGATGAGAGAGGGAGTGGAAGCCACTGCTGAAAACGTAAGAAAGATAGCGGCGGAAACCAGGAAAGTAGTTGAGAATGCAACTACCACCTCGGGAGGATTGGCCAGGGGATTGGAAAGAGAAAAAGTTTTAACTTCCATAATTGCCGAGATAGAAAAAGCTTCGGGAGATTTAGAAAAATCTTACCAAGAAAAAGTAAAAGAGACGGTTGAATATTTGATTGGGGAGATAGAACATTGGTCTCTTGGGGAAAATGACCAGCAGATATTCAGTCAGGCCAAAGAGGCCTATTGGGCAGGAGATTACAATCAGGCCCTGGAAGACATTTTATCCTTGGGCCGATAATTTTTGACAACTGACAACCGAGCGCGCCAGCGTTTTTATGCGCTCGGGGAAAAAATTGACAATGAGCCCGCGTTCTCTTTTACCCTGTAGCAGCATGACCAAGCAGAAGAGCACAGCTCTCTGCCTGGCAAGAGGGAACTCACTATGGGGTAAGGGGGAAACTCTCGTGATTATTAGCTAAAGTCGCGAGATTCTCTCGCCCTGATTTTAAAAAATCGGGACGGGTAAAAGGTCGGCGCGGCAAAATAAAAATAAAAACATAAAAAGATAAAAAATAAAAGATATGATGAAAAAGATTATAGCGATAGTAACGACTGTAACTTGCGCAGCTTGGTTAGCTGGCCCAGTTTACGGTATCACAGCAGCTGACCTTCAGGCCCAGATTGACCAACTGTTAGCTACAATTGCTGGCTTACAGAATCAATTGGCTGCCATGGGGGAAGGCACTGTAGCCTACACTGGCTGCACCATAACCACTTTTGATCGAAACCTGACGGTCGGAATGACCGGGGATGACGTAAAATGTTTACAGGTTATCCTTAACAGCGATTCGGCAACGAAAATCGCTGACTCAGGCGTAGGTTCATCCGGTCAGGAAACCACTTACTTTGGTCCTTTGACCAAGGCAGGCGTTGTTAAATTCCAGGAGAAATACGCTTCTGATTGTTTAACTCCTTGGGGTTTGACTGCCGGGACAGGTTATGTTGGTGAAAAAACCAGGATCAAGTTGAATGCTATGTTAGCGACAACTGGAGGAGAAACAGGTGGTGAAACGGGTGGTGGAGCAGTGGTACCTGGCGTAGGATTAACCGTAGCTTTGGCTACCGACAATCCTGCTGCCGGAACTTTAATTGCAGGTCAAGGTTTAGCCGATTTGTTAAAGGTGAAATTTACTAACGGAGATGGTTCAGCGGTAAAAGTTACCCAGATTAAATTAAAGAGAACAGGCGTTTCGGCCGATTCTTATCTTTCAAACGTTTATTTGTATGAAGGAGCCAATCGTTTAACCGACAACGCTTCCGTTTCTTCAGGGTACATTACCTTTGTCAACTCCGCCGGTATTTTCAGCTTAGCTGCTGGCGAATCAAGGACTATTACAGTAAAGTCCACGATTTTAGCTAGCATCACTGGAACCGTTGGAGTTGAAGTTGAGGTAGCGACTCATATCGTTACCAATGCTTCAGCCGTCAAAGGAACCTTCCCGGTTACGGGAAGCACAATGACCATTGTTGCTAAGCCTTCTACCTTTGCTGCAATTGACTTTGCTAACACTACTTATCCATCTTCTAACTCAACCATTGACCCCCAGAACGATTATCCTGTTTGGCAGAACACAGTTACTGTTACCAACTACAAGGTAGCTTTCAACAGATTAACAATAAGACAATTGGGATCTGTTGATCTTGATGACATTGAGAATTTCCGCCTTTATATAGACGGAGTCCAAGTTGGATCTGCGGTTGCCAATGTAGATGCTGATAAATACATTACCTTTGACTTATCCGGATCCCCGGTTGATTTGAAGACCGGTTCTCGGGTAATCAAGGTTTTAGCTGATATTATCGGCGGTTCTTACAGTAACTTTCAGTTCTCCTTAAGGAGATCAACCGACG
>MHCP01000017.1:3999-6862 GCA_001816655.1 Candidatus Woykebacteria bacterium RBG_13_40_15
GTAGCACAGCTGCCATTAACGAAGACAGTAATTCTACTCTAGCCTACACCGAGTACACCACTAATTTAGTGGTTTCACCCGGTTCGCCTGTAACCTTGGATGTTTACGCTGACATTTACGACTCTGGCAACACTGCCAGCTTGGTTAAGAATGACACCATCAAAGTCAATATTGTTGGTGGAGACTTGAACAATGCTCAGGGACAGGTGTCTTTACAGACGCTTGATGTTCCGAGCACAACCGTTCCTGCCAACACCCTGACAGTGACTTCAGGCACGATGGCCTTAGCTAAGTACTCTGCTTACACTGACAAAACCATAGTTACTCCGGTAACAGCTTACAAATTGGCCCACTTTGTCTTGACCGGTAACAGCACGGAAGCCGTTACCTTGAGCGAGATTAAAGTTGTAGCCACTACTACCGATCCAGGATCGGTATCGGGTTCAGTTACCCCGGATAAAATTACCAATCTTTATGTTGTTTACGGTTCCAAGACCAGCTCGGTCAAGGCTACCATAGCAACTACCAGCAACAACTACACTTCTGCTAACCAGACTTGGGCCATTAACGAAACTTTGGCTAAGTCAGGTACTATGGAAGTGATGGTTTACGGTACGATTGGTACTTCAATCACCGCGGGTTATTTAACCATTTCAGCTGAATTTACCGGTAACACCGTGGATTCTGGCAATACTGTTTACAGTGGAGCTAGCGGAGCTGATGCTGTAGTGGTTGGTCAAACCATTGCTTGCGGTTCAGGTAGCTTTACTGCTGCCTTGTACGACGGCACTCCTCTGTCTCAATTAGTGGAAGGAAACCAGACCGTGACTACGGCTATGTACAAGTTCACGTCTGCTTCTGATTCCTACACCATTGAGCAGTTGACGATTAACCTGCCCGGTACAAATGCCGGCAATGTAGTGGAGAAAGTCAGACTATATGATGGCTCTACTGAATTAGGGCCTTCAGGCGGTCTCGCTCCGGATGGTTCAGCTAACGCTGCCTTTACCGGTTTGAGCGTGGCTGTAGCAGCTAACACTACCAAAGTCTTAACTGTTAAACTGCAGTTAGGAACAATCAGTTCTGACTACAGTCAGTCTGGTGTTAATCTCCAGACTAGACTAACTGCTTCTACTGTAAAATATCTCAGTAGCGCAGGAACTTCAGCTACCGATCAGCCTTCTGCAAACGCAAACGGAAACAGCATTTACGTCTACCGAGCTATCCCGACCGTAGCTATGGTTAACTTGACGCCTAACACTTTTACTGAAGGTGCAGCTACAGACCTTTACAAGTTTACGGTTGCAGCTCCCAGTATTGGTCCTGTCGGTCTTGAAAAGATCACTCTTGGTTTAGCCTGGTCAGATAACGGTGCAAATACAAGCTCAAGCTTGGGTACCTTCAAATTCTATCGGGGTTCTACGGAACTTACTGCTGCCGGATTGGCTACAACTTCCGTCAGTACAGTAACTGCGGGAGTAAGCAGCATTACTTGGGAATTCCCGAGCGGCGAAAGCATTGGAGCAGGAGAAACTTACACTTATAAGTTTAGAGCCACTCCAAGCTCATTTGACGCTGCGATAAGCACCCAGGCCGCAGATACTGTTAGTATCTGGTTGGCAGAGGATACCGCTTACGTAGGTTCCTCTACCTCCGGAGCTACTGCTGTTACTGCCAAGAACTTCGTTTGGTCTGATATCAGTGCTTTGAACCACGCTACTACTACTGCAGACTGGACTGGTGGATATTTGGTTGAAGACTTACCGCTTGGCACAGAATCTTGGTCAGAATAAGAACATTAACTCTTTGACTTAATTCCTTTCCTTGTGAGGAAACAAAAGCTCCCCGAGATTCGGGGAGCTTTGTTTTTACCGAAAAATCTATTTAATCTGTTTTATTTTTCCAGTTCTTTTAAAAATTTTTCCACATCTTCCTTGCTTTCCGGGGATGATTTAAGAATCTTCAGGGCTTCTTCTCTGGCTTTTTCTATTTGGCCGAGTTTCTGGTAGCAAACGGCCAGGGAAGCGCGATATTGTATTTTTTCAGGTTTTAATTCAACTAGTTTTTGATAGGTTGCAGCCAGCTTTTGATAATCTTCAGTTTTAATGTAGGCGTTGACTAACTGAAGCAAAGCAATCTCAGAGTTTATATCATAATAAGTTTCTTTGGTAATTTGGTAATATTTTTCTGCTTCTTCTTCGTTCCCAAGATAAATGTTAATCAAGGACATCTGCCAGTAACATTCCCGGAATTTCGGATTATAATCAATGCATTTCCGGGCTTTTTCTTTCGCCACCTCATATTTCTCACTTAGAATATCGGTTTTTATCCATTCAACCAAAATATCCTGGCGTTTCGGGCTTAACTCGTTTGCCTTTTTAAGATAATAATCGGCGTCTTCTTTTAATTGTTTAATAAGCTCGGGCTGGGAATCTTCGGTTTGGATAATTAAAACATTGGTATAGTATCCCAATAGCATCCAGTTTCTGGTGTAGTAAGGCCTGATTTTTATATTCTCTTTCAATATTTCACAAGCCCGACAAGGGAGACAAACTGTGTTTTCGGGATCTTCAATCCAGAGGGGGGGGCAAACTGCGTTTTCAGGATTTTTTTCAATTGCCTGGCCGATAATGCTTACATATTGCAGTCTTAAATAATTATCCAGAAAACTGTGGCGGGGGAGAGCGTTTTCCATTATGGCTAAAGCTGTTTCAAAATTTCCTTTTTCCGCCTGGTGGAGAGCGATATTGATTTGGGTGTTAATCTGCAGCGGTTTGATATTGCAGGTAAAGATAAACCAGATTAGTCCGGCCACCATTAAAATCAGAATTGGAATCTTGTATTTTCTTAATTCGTTATTTCT
>MHCP01000018.1 GCA_001816655.1 Candidatus Woykebacteria bacterium RBG_13_40_15
CATCTGCAAATTTCAGCTCACACTAACATTCTGCGGAGGCGAAGGAGGGGTGGTGTCAACTACGCCAACATATTCATAAGCTCCATAATCTGGCGCACTGCCGCTCAAAACTATTGAACCATCCGACTTCTTATAAAGCCAGATGCTGGCTCCATTGTTCCAAGTCATAGGAGAGGCCAGAGCAATGGTATTCGTGCTGTAGTTAATTGAAGATATTTGTACCACATTATTTACCGTTCCTATCGCAATCCAATCTGGGAATAAGGTTACCCCTCTTGCTAAGTCAGAACCCCAAGAGCCGTCTTGGAAGTATAGGGCATCCAAAACGACCAATGAAGTAGAATTGCTTCCCGATCCATTGGCTGTCGTGAGATAGGTTCCACCATTAATTGCTGCCGAAGAGGATTGAAGATCCAAATTTGGAAGCGTTTTGCTTGAAGTATCCTCTAAACTCGGATTCGTAAAAAGAGGATTTCCATTGCTGGTTTTCCAGTTATTCGTTTGTTCAAGACAAATCGAATCAGGCGCCCCCCCAAATCTACTGGTAACATCCCTTCCGTATACTGTATAAGAACGACTATCATAGATAATATTATTCTTTAATATATTCCCAAACGTTCCATAGCTGCCATTGTAACATTCTGCCAGAACTCCAGCCTCTTCTTGAGGACAGGTATTATTATAATAAGGAGCATTTTGGCAAGTTTCGTAAAATGGATATCCGTAGCCACTATGGTAGAAAGTATTGTTAAAAACTCTATTATAGACCCCACCCCATCCACCAGCCCCTGGATTCCCAGCCTCTCCAGGTCTTCCCGATCCATACTTAAAGCGTATCCCAGCATTCATGGAACCATAGAAAGAGTTATATCTTACAATCTGTTTTGGGCCGGAAAGATCAAGATTATCTGCCCCTCCGTTGTTGGGGTTAACACTTGCATATCCAAGTCTGTTTCCTTCAAACAAATTGTACATAGCTGGCCTGAGCCAATCATCGGCTAATTGAACATTTCTATGCCCATATTTTCCTGTATAGCTTGAGTTTGTGTAAAATCCAGGAGTATTAGGGAAGGTACAACTCCCAGAATTTTCTGTATTCCAAGGTTCATTGTTAAAAACATTGTTTCTATACACCGAGAGCCGAGCGAAGGATTCAAGAGTTGAGTGCCCTCCATACTCGAAATAATTGTTTTCTATGGTATGGTTATTTGATTCAGCGTCTGCTCCTGGAGCATAATAGGCGGGACCGATTCTCATAACATCACCGCCCTCTATGCAATCTTCGTAAGTACCACCTCCTCTGGAAAAAGTGTTTTCATGAATCCAGTTATGATTAACATTACAACCCCATGTACTGCCACCAATGCACAGAGGGAGCATCGAAAATGTTCCTCCATTTGAAAAGGTGCAATTAGTAATTTCATTGTAGCTTGAATAATGTACAATATAAGCCATTATCCTAAAGTTTAAAAACTTTATCCCGTCAATCTTAATATAATTATTGGCAATATAACCGCCAAGATACAGTCCATAAAGATAAGAACCAGAAGACATGCTGAGAATGGGAGGATCAACACTACTGGCGGCGGCATAAATTATTCTGCCACTACCAACCCCAGTTCCTGAATGACGAGGGGAAATAGCGCCATCATATCTTCCATATATGGCATCTGATGCTGTATAAGCTCCACCCTTTAAATAAACCGTATCCCCTGCCACAATATTGGAGTTAGCGGTAGGCAGGGAGCAATAATTAGAGCCTGGATCGGTGGCGCTCTGGCAGTTTGCCCAAGTCGCAGTTCCCGTTGGGCTCACCCAATAAATATTACTGCCGTCGCCTGCCTGAACATATTGAGAAATTTTGGGTAAAAGCAAAAATGCCAGGATTATTCCTAGAAAAATTATTGTTTTATTTCTTCTGGTTTGCTCAGGATAAATTTTTGAAAATTTAGTCATTGTAAATTGATTTAAAAAAATTACAAAATTGAAAATTGAAAATTTAATTCACTATCACTCCGCTGGGCGCTGAGGGCGGGGTGGTGTCGGTTCCCGCTCCTTCGGCTCTTAATGGATGAGGATAGGTATAAGGGGTGTAATAGGCCGTCCATGTATTCGTGCTTGTGCATTTATAAAGAGTTCCCTCTATCTTTTTAGTATGGGTATGCCCTACATAGTCAGATAGATCATTACAATTCCCCTGATTTGTTGCCCAGTAAGCAGTCCCTGTTGTACAGGTAGCAGGACGATTGGCAAGAGTCCCACACCCTATCCCGCTTTTTGTGCAGGAAGGTCCACCATAATATCCACATGAACCAATTGCCGCTACACTCCCATCAAAGGCAGCAGAATTATCTCTCCACCAAGTCTTGTTTTCGATCAAAGTAAGGGGGTCATTTAAAATTCCTAAACGCATATTGTAATGGTCGTAAGTAATACCAATACCTGTAATTAAAGATGTACCACTCATTCCACCATAATTCCTCCAATAATAAGAGTCATATGGACTTTGTACGCAATTAACTCCTCCCACAGTTTTAGAATAACTTAAACCTACACATGATGTTACCATGTAGGCATCATCATTATATTCCTCATAAGTAACATAACTGGTTCCACTGCTATAACTCCACTTATTCATAAAGAAATGAACCCTTCCAGCTCGGTTATCGAAAAATTCACCCTGTCCTCCGATACGATGTTCTCCATAGGCTTCATACCCTATACCAGCGCCTGGATTGTTTTCTTGATTACCATGAATATCATGAGCTTGCGTATAATCACTTGATCCTCTTGCTGATAGGTCAAAAGTATTATATCTACTAACATATCTATTACCAGCACCACCACTAATGATCATATTGGCATTCCAATCCTCACTTATGTAAATATTATTATCCTCAAAATACATAGCATACTGGCTACCTGGTTCCCAATACACCACATTCTTACCAGTAGACATCGTTCCCAAAAATCTCCATGCATGAGTGCCATCAATTATCTCATTGTTATAAGTGACTCCAAAAACAGCCAGATTAAGATAAATAGCCATACGGGTCCTACCGCTATAAGGCAGCGTACCTGCAATCTGTTTAAATTTATTGTTTGATATAATTACCTTAGTTAAGTGATCTCCAAGATGACTATTATTCAGATAAAGAAGTGCATGAGGAGGTTCCGTTCCGTTGGCTTTCAAATAGAAACCATCAAGTTTAAATTGATAGTCATTCGCCGCTGTTGTTGAATCCGCATTAAAGTAGATAAGGAACTTATCGTATGAATATGTTGTAGGTGCTGAGTTGATTATGGTTTGTGTCTTTCCTGCCCCAAGAAGTTTTATGCCCTTTGTAATTGTTAAGGTATTATTCCCCCAATTTTCTTCACCTGCTGGAACTCTAACTGTGTCATTGTAATCAGCAGCTGCAACCGCCGCACTAACATCAGCATATGAAGCACTCGCCGCATTAATTGTAGCAGCAGAAGAACTTTTGGCTAGACCCAAAACCCCGAAAAATACAGCCAGAAAAAATATTTTTGTTCTCATGTTAAAATTCATAATTTTAATTAACCGTCACTCCTGTGGGCGCGGCCGGCGGGCTTGCCCTTCCGAAGCTAAATCTATTCTTTTTCAATAAACTACAGAATTAAACAAATTATTATTTAGCTTACTACTACGTTGGTAGGAGGCGAAGGAGGGGTGGTGTCAGTGGTTCCGAGCGTCAAAGTTTCAGTCAAGGTATTGTTGTTTTCATTGCTTTCACCTATACGGTTAATATCATCAACATTAGCTAAAACAGAATGTGTTCCAGCGGTGGCGGTCCAGGTGGCCGTACCCGTGGGACCGCCGCTGGCTGTGACCGTGACCGAAGCGCCAGGCGCCAATGAATTAGTATAACTATCTGACCAAACATACGTCTGGGAATCAACAGTGAAAAGCACGCCGTGGATTATGCCGGCTGGTGTAGGACCTGTTCCTTGATTCTTAATCGTAGCGCTGAAAGTAACCGCATTGCCTGTTTGAGGATTGGCCGGAGACCAGGAGATATCTGTAACGATCAAATCAGGCGAATTGGTTGGGCATGCTCCGCAGTCAGAAGGGCAAGTTGAACAGGTTTCGGTGCCATTGCAGGAAGAGTCACCGCAGTAGGTTAGCGGAGGAGTACTGCCTGTGTATTCATACGCTCCCCTTTCCCAGTTTCCATCTACTCCACGGGTATTGCCATACATATCAACTGCCGAATCTAATGAACCAAAAAACGCATCAGTTCCACCGCTCCACCATGGCTGAGAAGTAAGGGTAAGTCCTGATTGCGTCGGTGATGTAAGCCGGAAATTGTTGGTCGTATAATTTTGGAATATACTGCTTAATAGCCCTATCTGCCCAGTCGAAGCGCATATGGTATCAGCGCTACATGCGGTGTCTCCCCCGCCAGAGGCATGATACCCCGCCCCAGTCCAATTCCAATGCTCAATTCTGTGAGCATTGTAAAACAGGTTATTGTAGGTATAATCGTTAGAACTTCCCGTCTGCATGATAAATCTAGTTGACGAGATATCACTATACCTATCATAATCCCCACCAGTATTAACAATGGTATTGTTATAGACATACATTCCGTTTACCTGGGTGCCAGCTTTCCATTCTTCAGGCCATGCATCTCCTATTATTCCTCCAGATGAATTAAACCCACCAGCCACCCCTTGTTGCCCATAACCATTAAAAACCACGTTCCCATAAAATCTAATATTTTCATTTACAGCACTTGAGCCCAATGCAATTAACCCTTGACCTTCATTTGCTTCCCAAATATTATTTCGGAATATTATATTATCACCACCATAAAATATCTGAACTGTCTGGCCGTGGTGGTCGGGGTCGTGATACGAATATAACAACCCCAAACCGTATATGTAGTTTCGTTCAAAAAGCAGATACGAAGAAACACTAATTTGAATACCATCTTGTCCTGAGTTCTCAAGAAAACAATTCTGCACTTTTATATGATTCTGCACACTACCAGGATAGAATCTTATCGACAATGTAGGATAGTCGCCATTTGGATCCCACTTATCCTTTATTTTTGAACCATAGGTGTTATAAGCATGAACATATTTTATAATAATGTTAGAGGCAGTCTCCTGCCATTCTCCAAATGTAATCACTCCATAATTGGCGTCTTGAGTATTTACTATTTTAAACCCATAATCTGAAGAATTCTTGCTTGGTATGGTGTGGGTTCCGTTTCCGTCAATCACATAATAGCCTTTATAAAATGTAATATTCTCAGCAAATACTGCCTGACCATCACCGTAGCTGCTACTCCATCCCGTTTCTGTCCCGTGGTCTCCGGTCCCATAGCCCGTAGACATTGCTTTCT
>MHCP01000019.1 GCA_001816655.1 Candidatus Woykebacteria bacterium RBG_13_40_15
ATTTTGGTCTTCATTAATCACACTTTTTCTGTTTGCGCTTCTATTAGTCTTCCCAAACTTCTTGGGTACTGGAATTCGCTCGCTTTTTCAGATAGGGCTACTTAGTAATTTCTTTGTTTTGCCCCTATTTTTCTTGTTTTTAGCCTCACTAAACTGGCAAAAACCTTACTTGTCAGCAATCCTTCTTTCTGCTACGGTCTTGACTCATCTAGTCGCTGGGGCAGTTGCTGCGGTTTATCTTATTGTATTTATTGCTACGGATCTATTAATTAAGAAGGGTAAAAATCTATCAGATTATCTAAAAATAATTCTAGTTGCCTTACTGCTCACCTCCTTTTTCTGGATTCCAATGGTATTAAACCTTTCCTACACTTCTGTTTCTCGCCACGTTTCAAGTTATTTTCTGCCAAATATCGCTATATTTTTAGCCTCTGTTACAGTCTTAATTTTTGCTTTCAAAAAGAAAGAAAGAAATATTTTCGTTCTTGGTAGCCTTGCGTTGATATTTTCCGGCCTAAACAGCGCCGATGCATTTCTTATTGGCAAGTATGAAACAAGTTTTGTCCTTTACCCGCTCCATTTATATCGTTTCCAACCGTTTAGTTATCTATTTTTTGCTGTAGCACTAGCGCTTTTAATTGAAAAATCAAGATTCGGGGTATTGGTCGGAAAAACAAAGCAAATCAAGCTGGCCTTCATTCTGCTTGGGTTTGCGTTCATAGTTGGATACTTAGTTTTTAAAAATCCAGCCGAACTACCACAAGCTTCATTTAAAGTAGGCAGACCGAGTTTTGTTTCGGGTAGATTTCTGGAGACATTTAAAAGAAGCGATATAGATCCTTTTTGGTACGGGCCACAAACTGTGATAGAAGAAAAAAGTGCCTACTCCAACTGGGCTTATGGTTTATTTACAGATTCATCACTGAATGCTCCTTACATCGAATCGTTAAAGAAAAATATGGCAGAAAAGAAAGAAAAAGAGGAGCTTTTTATTGAGACAAAGTTGGTTGATAAGCAAAGAATAAACTCACTTCTAAATCTCTTTGGGATTAATTATCTGATTAGATTAGACACTGATCCCCTCTATTCGATAGGGTTCCTTCAAATAAATGGAAAGACCGAATTTTTGAATGCAGGAAGAGTTTCGGAGAATTCACCGGTTGAGATTATTCGTATTCCACTGCGGGCAGTTACTAAAGATTGGAATAGGGAAGTGGAAAAATGGTGGTTAGAGAAAGGCGATGTGAAAGATTTGCCGTATTTTGCTCAAAATAAGAAATTAAACTTACCTTCGGTTGAGGGTCTAGCAAGCGCATGGATTGTTTCAGAAAATCTAAATAAAGCTAGGACAAAAATCGACCTTCAAATAGACTCAAAAGAAAAAGTACCCGTTTTGATTAAAAATTCCTATTTTCCTTATTGGAAAGCATATGAAAACGGCTCGCCTCGCGCTGCAGGCGAAGCGGGAAAAGAAATCCCAATTTATCGCGCTGCACCAAATCTAATGTTAATTTCCGCAGCCGGAAAAGTTACTCTTGAATATAAGGAACCAGTTTGGACAAAGCTCCTTTATCTTATTTCCGCCATAACATTACTAGCTACTATTTTCCTCATTTTCAAGGGTAGGCGATCGTCTTAGTCGTAATTACGTCAGCACCCCATAGTACTTGACTTTCAGGCCCCATTCTGTTAAACTTTTTTGAAATAAATGAATAGTCGGCAGAAATCTGCTATTCTTAAGGAGGGATTTTCATGGTGAGCTACGCTAGGAAGACGGTCGAGGAGGAACTGAGGGAGGTCGTTTCGGGAGAGGAAAGCGACTCCCTAGTTGCCTTCCATGACAGGTTGAGGGCTTTCGCAATGAGGCACAGAACTGTTGCGATAGTCGGCGTCAGGAAAGGGGTGCGAGTGCAGCTTACCATCTCTAAGGATTCCACAGCCCTGAAGATAGGGAACCGGCTGGATCCCTTGGGTGACGAAGAGCTTAAGCGCTTTCTTGACAACCCAGAGCGAGAAAACGTTGTGGAACGACTCGCGCACGATCTACTCGACGACCTATGGAGAATGCTCGCCGGCCAGGAGGTCGACGAACCCATTGTGGTGACAGTTGGTGTGAGTACACTTAACCTAGGTCGCTAGGTAGAAGGGGGCACAGATGGAGATCGTAACGAAGTTAGTGACCACCGTCGTCTTTGGCGGAGGATGGCTGCTGCTTCTGCTTGGCTTGGTTGCCATAATACCCATCGCAACTAGCCAACTGAGGACGGTCAGACCAGTAAACCCATTCGTCGATATGTTGGGTGAGTTTGTCTGTATGATGGCGGCCGTCACACTCATCACAGTCGGTGGCCTCATGGTCCTAGCTTCCACCAGAGCCTTCGGTCTGATGTGAGGCACAATCGGTGCAGAAAGGGCCGTACGCAAGGTTGCTACGGCTCTCCTCTCTTCTTCGACTCCGCTTTAGGACAGGTTTTGACAAAAAACCCTCCGCAGCTTATTATTTTTAGGATGTTTAAATCCAAGGGCAAGCTATCCTACCTGATATTAACCCTCATTATCTTGACTAGCTTAATTTTTGTAAAAATTAACGATTTAAGACCAAAATCCGATGCCAACTCTACTGCTTCTGAATCGAACAGTGTCTTGGGGGAGTCTCTCCAGGAAAAAGTCTCACCAATCTCCATAACCGCAACGATAAGCGCCCAAAAATGGGTGCCGTCGAATACAATTACTTATAAAGGAGACAATCTATTAGTCTTAATCAATAAAAAAATAGGCTTGCCGCCAAACTACGAACCGTCTGATTTAGTTTTTGTCGCAGGAACTCTGCGGTTAAGGAAAGGAGCGGCAAACGCCTATTCAAATATGGTTTCTGCCGCTGCAAGAGAGGGTATACCGCTTGTTATTTCGTCAGCTTATCGTTCGTATACAGATCAGCAAAATACCTTTAACTACTGGGTTTCTAAAAGTGGTTCGCAACAGGCCCAAACTTTTTCTGCCTTTCCAGGTCATTCCCAGCATCAACTTGGTACAGCAGTAGATTTTACTTTAGCCGGGGGGAGTAGCTTCTTTTCAGAAAGTTTCGGCCAAACAGCTCAAGGATCTTGGCTCTCAAATAACGCTTCTAGATTTGGTTTTGTTTTGTCGTATCCTAAAGGGAAAGAATCCATAACAGGTTATATCTACGAGCCGTGGCACTATCGCTACATTGGAGTCGAAAATGCCAAAAGACTAGCATCTTCCGGGCTTTGCCTTGAGGAATTCTTACAGAGATATGGAGTTTGGTGAGTCTTATGAGAGAAAAGATAGGGCAAAATCTTATAAATATCCTCCTTTTTGCTTACCTTGCCGTGGTTATTATTTTTATGCTAGTTAAAAATATCTCCATTACGCCCGATCGCCTGTTTATTTTCTTACTATTTGCCGCTGTAATTGTTGGTAGGGGAAAGACCTTTCTGCGGGATTGGCTGCCATTCTTGGCTCTCCTTCTTGGTTATGAGATGCTACGGGGACTTGCGGATAATTTCTTCAGCGTTCACACGAGCCTTTTAGTAACCTGGGAAAAACTCCTCTTTTTTGGTCACATACCAACCGAATTTTTGCAGCATGTATTTTACAAGGCTGGACAGATAGGCTTTATTGACATCTTTGCGACTTTGATGTACTTCGTACATTTCCCACTCCCGTTGGCTATCGCCTTCTTTCTGTGGCTAAAAAATCGGCGTGAATACTTACTTTTTGTTATTTCGTTTGTAATTCTTTCCTTCGCCGGATTTATAACTTACTTACTTTTCCCGGCCGCGCCGCCTTGGTATGCTAGCGATCACGGATTAATCCACGTTACTAAAATAACTAACTTAGTGGTGGAGAAACTAGGTTGGAGCTGGAATCTTTCCTTTTACTACACCCATTTGAACCCAAACCAAGTTGCCGCTATTCCATCACTTCACGCGGCCTTTCCAACTCTTTCCCTTCTTTCCCTTCGGCATTACTCAAAGAGACTTTTTTGGTTTTTCTTAGCGTACCCTCTGTTAGTTTGGTTTTCGATCGTATATTTAGGAGAGCATTATGTTGTGGATATAATCGCTGGGGTTTTATATGCAGTAGCTGCTTATTACGTTGTTTATAATTTTGAAGAAATTAAAAAATATTTCAAGGAACTTTCCAAATTGCTAAGAGTTAGACTGGTTTCCTTGACTAGGCGAGGCTGATGAAATAAACTTACGAAACTATGCTGGAAATCAAAGACGTCCGTGTCTCTTCCGATAGCAAGGAAATAGTTAGAGGAATTAATTTAAAGATAAAGCCGGGTGAAATCAACATTTTAATGGGGCCAAATGCTTCTGGCAAATCAACTCTTTCGCTCGCTCTAGCTGGCCACCCTAACTATAAAATCACTTCAGGCAAAATTATTTTGGATAAAAAAGATATTACGAATCTAAACCCTGATAAAAGAGCAAAGCGGGGTTTGTTTCTGGGTATGCAATATCCTATTTCTGTCCCCGGTGTCTCGGTAGTTAACTTTCTTCGATCCTCATATCAATCTGTAAAAAACAAAAAGGCTGCGCCAAAAGAATTTATCGGTGTTCTGGACAGAAAACTTCAAAGTTTCAAGTTCAACGAGAGCCTTTTGGAAAGAGAGGTAAATGAAGGTTTCAGCGGAGGAGAGAAAAAGAAATTTGAGATATTACAACTTGAACTATTAAAACCAAAATACGCAATACTTGACGAACCTGATTCCGGCCTCGACATTGATGCACTGTCGGTTGTTGCCACCAAGATTAAACAGGCTGCAAAGGCAGGTACCGGAATACTTTTAATTACGCATTATCAGCGGATTCTGAAATATTTACCAATAGACTGCGTTCATGTACTTTTTGATGGAAGATTAATTGAAAGTGGCGGTCAAAAACTTGCCCAGGAGATTGAAAACAAAGGCTACAAATCGTTGGTAAAACAATATGGCAAATAGGATCCTTTGTAACTAAATGAATTCGTTAATCACTCCTTAATTTAGGTACTCTCGGATCCTGCGACCACTAACGTGGACTAAAATATGAAAAAAATAATTTCAGAAAAGGAATACAAGGAAAAATATGGCTTTTCTAAGAGAGAAAATTATATATTTAAGAGTAAAAAAGGCTTGGATGAAGGGGTTATCAAGGAGATTTCAGAGCAAAAAAAGGAACCCGCTTGGATGAGAGATTTTAGGCTAAAATCATTTGAGATCTTTAAATCCAAGAAATACCCTTCCTGGGGTCCCGATTTATCGGAGTTGAATCTTGATGAGATCTATTACTACATAAAGCCGACAGAAAATCAGGTTAATAGCTGGCGCGAGTTGCCTAAAGAAATCAGAGAAACGTATGAAAAAATTGGAATTCCCGAAGCTGAAAGAAAATACTTAGCTGGTGTGGGCGCTCAATATGAAAGCGAAGTCGTTTACAAATCGCTAAAGAGCGAGTGGGAGAAAAAGGGTGTTATTTTTTCTGATACAGATACAGCGCTGAAGAAGCATCCGGAAATCTTCAAAGAATATTTTGGAAAAGCCGTTCCTGCAGCTGATAACAAATTCGCCGCACTAAACAGCGCTGTTTGGAGTGGCGGTTCGTTCATTTATGTTCCTAAAGGCATTGAGGTTGCGATTCCTTTGCAGGCGTACTTTCGAATAAACGCTGCCAAAATGGGACAGTTTGAGCGGACTTTAATAATTATCGATGAAGGTGCAAAAGCTTCTTATATTGAAGGTTGTACTGCACCGATTTATAGTTCTAATTCGCTGCACGCAGCTGTAGTTGAAATTTTTGTTAAGAAAGACGCCGCTCTTCGTTATACCACAATCCAAAATTGGTCAAAAAATGTATTTAACTTAGTTACCAAACGCGCCTTTGTTGAAAGTAAGGGGAGGATGGAATGGATAGATGGCAATCTTGGATCAAAAGTAACAATGAAATATCCAAGTATCTATTTGAAAGGGCAGGGGTCAAGGGGTGAAATTCTTTCTGTTAGTTTTGCTTCCAGCGGGCAAAATCAGGATGTCGGAGGCAAAATTATTCATTTAGCCCCTCAAACTTCGAGCAGAATTATTTCAAAATCCGTTTCAAAAGACGGTGGGATCAGTAGTTACAGAGGACTTCTGAAAGTTACAAAGGGGGCTGAGGAATCAATCGGAAACGTTCGTTGCGATGCCCTTATTCTAGATACGAAAAGTCGAAGCGACACTTATCCAACTATGCAAGTCAGCGAAAAGGATTGCAAAGCAAGCCATGAAGCAACTATTTCAAAAGTTGATGAGGAACAGCTGTTTTATTTACAAAGTAGAGGCTTAAGTGAAAATGAAGCTACAAGTATGATTGTTAATGGATTTATCGAGCCAATCGCCAAAGAACTACCCCTCGAATACGCTGTTGAACTGAACCGCCTGATTCAACTCGAATTGAAGACAACTTAATGTACTTTTCTTGTAAATAACCCCAAAACTACTGTAGAATAGCTTCATTGTGGATATTGATAAGATCAGATCCGATTTTCCAATTTTAAAGAGAGAAATCTACGGGAAACCCTTAATTTATTTGGATAATGCTGCTACCAGCCAGAAACCTCGCGCCGTAATTGAGGCAATCAAAGAATATTACGAGCAGCACAACGCAAACACTCATCGAGGTGTACACAAGCTTTCCGAGGAAGCGACCGAACTCTATGAAGAGGCACGAAAAAAGATAGCTAGCTTTGTTAACGCAGGGGGCAATAGCCAAATTATCTTCACGAAAAATGCTACTGAAGGTATAAATCTTGTCGCTTATTCCTGGGGTAGGGCAAATATAAAGGCTGGAGATGAGATATTACTAACTGAGATGGAACACCATTCCAACATTGTCCCGTGGCAGATTTTAGCTAAAGAAACAGGTGCAAAACTGAAATTTATACCATTAGACGAAAATTCAGAATTAAGAATTCGGAATGGAGAATTAAAAAAACATTTAAGCTCAAAAACGAAAATAGTTGCGCTAACGCATGTTTCAAACGTATTGGGAACAATTAACCCTGTAAAAATAATTATCGAGGAAATTCGCAAATTCAATCCAGATATAAAAATATTGGTTGATGGTGCCCAGGCCGTGCCACATGTACCGGTAAGCATTCAAAATATAGATTCCGACTTTTACGTCTTTACTGGCCACAAAATGCTCGGCCCAACTGGAGTTGGTGTTTTGTACGCAAAAAAAGAATTGCTGAACGAAATGGAGCCTTTTATTACTGGTGGAAATATGATCCTGGAGGTGAAAAAAGAAGCTTCAAGTTGGAATTATGTTCCTTGGAAATTTGAAGCTGGGACTCAGAATGTTTCTGGAGCCGTTGGTCTTGCCGCCGCCGCTAGCTATCTGATGAATTTTGGAATGAAAAACGTTTTAGAACACGAAAGAAATTTAACGTCCTACGCAATCGATAAATTATCAAAGATTAATCATCTAAAAATTTACGGTCCTAACAACCTAGAAAAGAGAATTGGAGTAATTTCTTTTAACATTACCAATCAAACTGGAAAATTATTGCACCCCCATGATGTAGCTTCGATTTTAGATGGGGAGGGAATTGCGATTCGTTCGGGCCATCACTGCGCTCAGCCGCTGATGGAGGTTTTGGGTGTTGAAGGTATCTGTCGGATCTCGTTCAGCGTTTTCAATGACCGCGTGGAAATTGACAAACTAGTTTTGGCAATTGAAAAAGCCAAGAAAATATTAAGATGAAAAACATCATTTACCGAGAAGTAATTTTAGATTTATATCGCAATCCAAAAAATAAAGGGGAAATTAAAGACGCCGATTTTGAGGCCAAATCAGCGAACCCTTTATGCGGGGACACGATCAAAATCCAATTAAAAATGAAAAATTCAACCAGCCTGCCGGCGAGGCAGGAATCAAAAGTTATTGAAAAAGCAGTTTTTTCAGGTAGTGGTTGTGTTATATCACAAGCTAGTGCGTCCCTAATTTGTTCTTACATCACAGGGAAAAAACTTTCTGAGATTAAAAAGATAAAATCTGATGATATAATAAAACTAATTGGTGTTCGTCCTAGCCCTTCAAGGCTTGGGTGTGCTATTCTTAGTTTAAAAGCGCTGAAGGAGGTTTTAAAAAATGCCGTATAAAATTCAAATTGATCGAACGTTGTGTATGGGCGATGGTATCTGTACAGCCATTGCCCCAAACACGTTCGAACTTAACAGTGAGGGTAAGTCAACGGTTAAAAATCCAACTGGTGATTCAGATGAAAAAATTCTTGAGGCAGTAAAGGCCTGCCCAGTAAAAGCCATGTTGCTAAAAGACGAAAACGACAAGCAGGTCTATCCATAGATCCAGTTCACTAAAATGCTGTTCAATAACCCTGAAGCTTTAGACAGAAATTCACACAAAACTCCCTCAAGCCTTCGTGATATTGTTCTTGGTGGGCAAGATGGAATCGTCAACACACTTGGAGTTTTGTTGGGTATTGCAATTGCCTCAAATGATCTAAGAATTATCTTTGCTGGAGGATTGGCAGCCGCTTTTGCTGAAAGTGTTTCTATGGCAGCTGTGGCATATACTTCAACTGTTGCCCAGCACTCTCTTTATGAAGGGGAGCTTGCTAAAGAGAGAAGACACATAAAAGAGATTCCAGAAAAAGAGAGGGAAGAAATCAGAGAGTTTTTTAGACAAAAGGGTTTTTCCGGTAACTTGCTTGAGGATGCGGTAAAAACAGTAACTGCTCGAGAAGAAATTTGGCTGAAAGAAATGATGAAATTTGAGTTTGCCTTAGAACCTATAGGCAAGAAGAAAGCAGTAATTAGTAGTGCTGTGGTTGGCCTGGCCGCAATTATCGGTTCCCTGCTCCCACTAATCCCATTTTTATTTGTTCCAATATCAAATATATCAATAATTGTTGCTATTTGGGCATCATTAGTAGTATCTGCCATCGCTTTATTTATAATTGGCGTTTATAAAGCCCAAACTACAATAGGCGATTGGAAAAAAAGCGGGCTAGAAATGGCTGCGATTGGCACACTTTCTGCATTGGTTGGATTCTTTATTGGTTACTTATTCAAGACTCCGGCGGTTTCTTAATATATAAATGTCGAATTATTTAATATCCCCCTTACTTTCAACCCGTTCCTTGACTTTTTTAAGCAGGCTGGTTACGATTAGAAGGTAATGGCAAAAGAACGGAGGAAAATTCTTGTTGTGGATGATGAAGCGGCCATTCGCGAAATTTATAACAAGGAATTTAGCGAAGCGGGCTTTGATGTAGTGCTTGCTTCAGATGGGGAAGAGGGTCTGTTGAAAGCCGGGGAGGAGATACCCAGCCTAATCTTACTCGACATTATGCTTCCTAAAATGAGCGGTATTGATGTGCTGAAAGTCCTAAAGAAAAATTCTCTAACCAAAGATATCCCAGTTCTTCTTCTTACAAATCTTGGCGAAGAAACAATTATTAAAGAAGGGTTTAGCCTCGGGGCCAATGGGTATTTGCTCAAAGTTTCTTATACACCAGCCCAAGTAATTGAAGAGTGCCGCAAATTTTTATCAAAATAAGCCTCCTCCAGATTGATAGTTTAAAATCAAACCAATTTAGTTATAATGTTAAATATAAATGCTCTCAAAAAACCTAGTTACAAAGAAATTAGGGCAAGTTTTAGATCCGGAGCTTGGTATCAGTATCATAGATCTTGGTTTGATTTACGATGTGAAAATTAAAAAAAATGATGTGTCTCTTTTAATGACCCTTACATTTCCAGGCTGCCCACTATACACAGCTATCCAAAAAGAAATTGAAAGTAAACTGAAGGAACTTGATGGGATAGGAAGAATTAATATAAGAATCACGTTTGATCCGCCCTGGGAGCCGTCCAAGATTAGTGAAAAAGCAAAGGCAAAATTAGGTATAATTAGTTATTAAAGGCTTATGTCGGTTAACTTTATTGACATTGTTGTTCTTTTTTTCGCACTATATTTTGTCTGGCAGGGTTACCACACTGGTTTTATTGGCGGTATTCTGAATATCGTTAGTACAATTGCCTCTTTTACCGCCGCAATCATTTTCTACCCCCCTTTAGCTAGCTTTTTAGGAAAAACCTTTAACTGGAGCGATAATCTTTCACTGGTCATTTCATTTTTTAGTATCTTAATATTTTTTGAAGTAATTTTAGGTTTTTTGCTCAACCGTCTTTACGCCTTCGTGGCTCCTGTGTATAAAAAAATCCAAAATTTCATTTTAGCGGATAAAATTTTAGGTGTTTTCCCTTCATTATTGACAGGACTATTTTTAGTAAGCCTATTTTTATTGCTACCGCTTATTTTGCCTGTTAAAGAGACCGTAAAAGAACCTATATCCAAATCTTGGTGGGGGAAAAATGTCTTAGTGGGGCTTTTGCAGTACCAACCTCAGATCGAGACTGTTTTAAATAGGCTGCCTTACAAAAATTTAGCCTATCTGATTACACCTCAACCACTTAGCAAAGAATCGATAAAACTGGATTTTCCTAAAGAAATAAAGCTTACTCCCGATCCCGCCAACGAGAAAGTTATGTTTGATTTGGTAAATAAAGAAAGAGCTAACAGTGGGATAAAAACCTTAGTTTGGAGTGATGCTTTGATGGATGTAGCAAGAGCCCACTGTTTGGATATGTTTAGCCGGGGGTATTTTTCGCATTACACCCCTGAAGGATTGTCACCATTTGATCGGATGGATAAAGCCGGCATTACTTATACCGCGGCCGGAGAAAATCTAGCTTATGCCCCAAATGTTGAGATTGCACATCAGGGTCTGATGAATTCTCCGGGGCATAAAGCGAATATTTTAAGGGTGGAATTTGGCCATCTTGGCGTTGGAGTAATTGATGGTGGTATAAACGGCAAAATGTTCTGCCAAGAGTTCACTAATTAAAACACCCCTCAATTTATAAAATTACTGATCCAGCAGTATTACCGGCCCTTGTTTATTGCTATTTCCCCAAAAATATGCCACTGTGGACTTGAATAGGAGGTTTTATGGAGCGAGCCCCTCCGATATGAGCCTGCAGGAGCAGCGCCAAGAGTGATTGTCCTCAATTACTCTTGGCTGAAGTTATCAACAAACCCAAAGCCAACTTTGGGTTTTTTATGTTTAAGTTTTTAACTTGCTTTACTTGTAGAGTCGTCAGTAATCTGCCAGTTAAGGCATCGGTGGCTACGCCCACCACCCTTCGCACAAGGCTTCGGGTGGTGGGCGCGGATGGATTCGAACCATCGACCCCGTCTTTACCCCGATTTGATCGGGGCGCGAACTTTGCACCAAAGTAATCTAGTCAATAAAGACCCTGGTGGGCACACTTGGATTCGAACCAAGGACCCCCACTTTATAAGAGTGATGCTCTACCGCTGAGCTATGTGCCCAGCTTTGTCAAAGTTCGCTAAAGAGACGTGCTCTACCACTGAGCTACGCGCCCAATCTAACGATCACATATTCTAGCAAAAAATTAGCTTTTGTTCAATTTTCTCAGTATTAATTTAAATATACAGTTTTTTGGTATAATCGGAAAGATTACATCTCGCGTTTATTTCTCTAGCGAGATATAATTGGAAAGCGATGAAACTTCTTTACGCTTTGCTTTGTGACAATGCTTTTTTGTCCATCGATAAGAAAGTAAATATAATTGGGGTTTTTGAAACTATTGGGGCCTCTAAATTTCCAATAACTCACCCCAAGTTTGTTATCGTGGGTTCAATAGCTCCTGATAAGCGTAAATTCAAGATGAGTTTGAATATTGTCTCCGAAAAAAGCAAGGAAGCAATATTGGGAAATCTTCAGGAACGTGAGGTAAGCTTGCCCGAAGAAAGTAAAGATCAAAATTTCAATTTTATAATTGAAGTTGTCAACGCAAGCTTCAATGAGCCAGGAATCTACAAAGTTGAAATTTCAATTGATGATAAAGTAGTAGGAGAAATACCGTTTAAATTAGTTGAAGGAAGTTTAAGTTCTGTTGGGTCTCCCTCTTAAAGCTCGCCAATCTTTATTGGTTCTTCCATTCTTCCTTGTATTAGATTTAAGTATTTTTCTGTAGTTGCTAGACGTTTGTGGCCGGCAAGTTTTGATACTAAAACTAAAGATGTTCCGGCCATCAGGTGATGGGCGACAAATGTGTGGCGAAGATCATTTACTTTAGCATTGCGTATTCCAGCCAGTTTAAAGTAGCGGTCAATTGCAGTTCTAATGTTTCTTACCAGAAGAGGTTTTCCGGTCTTTGTAATGAATAATGTTTCATTTTTACTTTCAGGACGGACATCCAGATATTTTTTCAAAGAGGCTTCTGCGGCCTTGTTCAAAGGAACAGTTCTTTCAGGGTAGCTTTCACCAGCTGGGACATGCACTTCCCCTAGCTTGTTACTAGTACTAAAGTTTATATCCGCTAATTGCAATCGTGCCAGCTCACCAATTCGTATTCCCGTTTGAAGCAATAATTCTATAATTGCACCCATGCGAAAGTCCCCTCGAGCAGCGTCTCGGAGTGCTCGGTACTCTGTTTTTGATAAAATTCGAGGGGGTTTCATTTCAAACTTGGGGTGTTCAAGTAGAGAAGCGGGGTCGTCAGTAATGTAATCATTAATTTTCAAAAATCTAAAGAAAGTTTTTGTGGAATTTGTTTTTCTTGAAATACTCTTTGGGGTATAGCCTTCTTTTGAAAGCTTGGCCATAAAAGCCTGTAAGTCTTTAGTAGAAATGTCTTGAATACTTACCTTGTTCAATTGAGCCAAAAAGTCTCTTAGTTGCTCAATATCCTTACCATACGCTAAAACAGTCGCACTACTGCGGCCTTGACTTTTCAGGTGATCAATAAATTTTCCGTGGGCTTCATGAATTTTTGACATAGTATTATTGAAATTTTAACACCAAAAAGGTACTAAGTCAATAGACTATGGGTTAGGTAAATTTTCGGGTCTGTTGGGCAAACTGGCTAGGTTGGGATATAATTAAATAAGTTATGAGATTAATAATTCAATTATTAATTATTTTGTTATTAAGTACGGTGACTCTTGCTTTGAGTAAAGATGTTTACACCCAGTTTAAAAAGTTTAGAGAGATTTCAAATATTGAGAATAAAGTTCAAAAATCTGCCGAGGAAAATAAAGAGCTGGAAGAAAAATTAGAAGAGTCGAAATCGGAGTTTTCCTTAGAAAAAGAAGCACGAAGTAAACTGGGCTATCAAAAGAGAGGCGAAGTGCTGTATGTCGTTGATCTTGGAGGAGCAGATAAAGAAACTACTAAGAAAAAAGAGAATTGGCAGAAGTGGTTAGACCTTTTTCTTCACTGACCGCTATTTAAGAAATGCAGTGGAGGAAGTTTCTTTTAAGGTTATTTCAAGACTGTAATTTATTGTCGAGCTACCATTATTTCTAATCGATAGTCGATATGTTCCAGTTTTAGCCCTACTTAGTAAAATGGTATTTTCGGAGCTTAGTTTTGTAAAATCAAAAACCTCAACGGTTTTATCTGGGTGATAAACCCAAATTGAAATTTTTGATTCCGGTTGCCAACTAGGTTTGATAAATAGATTACTAATACCACCTTTTTGATAATTAAACTCGTAGGCTTTAGAGAAATTGGGTTTAATTCTTCCAGAGAACTTTATACCTCCTTGATCGAGACTTTCAAAACCTCCAACTAATAACTTAAGAGACACAAGAAGTATGAGAACCGATGTTACTAAAATTGGAAAAATTATATAAAGATATTGAGAACCTGAGAGTTTACGGGTTTCTTTGTATACACGACTTAAGACACGTCTAATCATTAATTTTATCGTAGTATCATTTTGGCTATTAGTCAAATAAATCTACTACTCCAGTTGACTATAGTTACAAAGTTTGGTAATATGATTAAGCTAAACGACGCGGGTGGGGGGTATAGAATCCCGCGAGGCTCATAATCTCGCTTAAGCCGGTGCGAATCCGGCACCCGCAACCATCACAAACCCTTGCTGTAAAGGCCGGGGTTTGTGCGTTTTAAGGTAAAACCCCTTTGTGTTAAAATCCAAATGTGGAATTTATTGACGTTTCAGCTGCAATTATATTTTCAGGAAATAAAGTTCTAATTGCCCAGAGAAATAGGAAAAGTTTTATGGGTGGGAAATGGGAATTTCCCGGAGGTAAGGTCGAAAAAGGCGAGACTGGGGAAGAATGTTTAAAAAGAGAAATTTTTGAGGAATTCAGGGTCGAAATAAAGGTAGGTAAGCTACTTACTAAAGTGGAATATGAGTATGACGGTGTAATGAATGTAAGATTGAACCCATATTTTTGTAAGATAAATAAAGGGACCCTAAAGGTTTTAGAGCATGAAAATGTAGCTTGGGTTTTGCCAAACCAACTTAAGAATTATGATTTGGTACCTGCCGATAAGGAAATAACTGCGATCCTTCTAAAGACATCGAAGGATTTACAAATTAGCGACTAATTAGTAGAATTGTGCATTGGCTAGGGTAGCTAGAGTGGAAGACCCGCCTTCAGTAAACTTTCGGCGGGCAGGGCAGCGGGCTACTAGAAATTTTGGCTGCGTAGCTCAGTGGTAGAGCAGCGGACTCATAAGCCGTTAGTCACTGGTTCGAATCCAGTCGCAGCCACCATTTATCCCTTTGAAACAATATGGCATATATTAAAGATAAACCAAAAAAACCGACTTTCTCCCAGAGTGGATTAGACGGTTATCAATTCCCATTGGAAAATAAAGAGATCGAGGTCTATTTTGTTGACGTTGCTAAAGGACACGATAACTACATTGTTAGTAAAAAGATTACCCACGTTTATTATATTTTTGAAGGAAAGGGTTTCTTTGATATTAACGGCGAAAAATACGACGTCACTCCTGGCGAACTCATAGAGGTTCCGCCAAATGTTGAATATGCTTATTCTGGATCTATGAAATTATTGCTAATTATGACTCCCTCCTGGTTCGAAGGTAATGAGATGATTACAAAGAGAAACCAAGGTAATTAAATGAATAGTATTTCTTTCGAAGAATTTAAAAAGCTTGACATCCGAATGGGTAAAGTTCTGTCCTGTGAGAAGGTTGAAGGTTCAGAGAAACTCCTAAAGCTAGAGGTTGACATTGGAACCGACTCTTCGACAGGTTCAGGATTGGGAAAACGCCAAATCATTGCTGGAATTGCCCAATATTATTCACCTGAAAAATTAATTGGTAAAAACTTTGTGTTTCTGGCTAATTTAGAGACTAAGAAATTAATGGGTTTGGAATCTCAAGGGATGATTCTTTGTGCTGACCAAGACGGCGAGCCTGTTTGTTTAACTTCTGTTAAAGAAGTTCCTCCAGGAACAATTGTTCGCTAAGGCGATTTTTATCCTTGCTTTCAACATCCTCCTGAATCTTTGGAACTTACAGAGCCATCGATAAGTATTGATGAAGCAGAACCTGATTTTATGAAAGCTTTGTTGGAGCTGCAAAGCTGATATTCAAAGGCGTTCAAATCCAAACCATAAGAATCAATGTCGCTTAAAGCAGTTGGGTAGTACCCATTTTCCGCGTAATATATATTTAATTTTGTTGCGAGAGCGGATAAATTTGCAGTACTTTGAACAGAAGCAGCATTATTTATTGGAGTCTTAACGTTACCGCCATTTTTGCCATAGAGATCAAGCTCCTTTACGACCAAAAAGGCTATTGCTAAAACAGCAATTAACAAACCGATTATTCCAAAAACCCTCATAGGTTTATTATAGCATCCTCCGTATGCTCAGAAAGCTTCGCGTTCTTCGCGTACTCTCGGATGCTGCGCTTAAACATAGGCTACGCCTATCTGCTTAAGCTAAAAACTAAACTCGTCAAACCGGCGGCTTTTTGTTATACTTTCATCGTCATGTCTCGCTAAAGCGTGACGTAATTTAAATTATGAAAAAAAGAATTTTGACGGGCGATCGCCCAACGGGAAAACTACATCTGGGCCACTATGTTGGCTCGCTAAAAAATCGCTTAAGGCTTCAGGATGAGTATATCCCCCTTCGTCCTTCGGACTCGGCTGATGTATTTCCGCATGAGCGAAAATATGAAATTTATCTTCTCGTGGCCGATTTGCATGCCCTTACCACGAAGACTGACACATCAAATTTAAAACAAAATATCAAGGATCTGGTTTTAGATCAATTATCAGTTGGAATAGACCCAGCTAAAGTTACTTTTTGTGTCCAAAGCCAAATTCCTGAAGATCAGGAATTGGCGATAATATTTTCAATGCTCGTTCCAAAACCAAGACTTGAAAGGGTTCCAACCCTTAAAGAAGTTATGCGTGATTTAAAGATAGAAACTGCTTCCTTGGGTTTACTTGCCTACCCTGTGCTTCAAGCGGCTGATATTTTAATGGTTCGAGCAAACCTAGTTCCAGTAGGTAAAGACCAAACTAGCCATGTAGAGCTAACCCGAGAAATTGCTCAGAAATTTAATTCCACCTATGGTAAGGTTTTTCCGTTACCGGAGGCATTAGTCCCTGAAGAAATTGGTACTCTTCCTGGAATAGACGGGAAGCAGAAGATGAGTAAAAGCTTAGATAATGCAATTTTTCTATCCGATAATGAATCAGCAGTTCGAGAAAAAGTGATGAAAATGTATACAGATCCTACTCGCATTCATCCAACTGATCCAGGACACGTTGAAGATAACCCAGTCTTCATATATTTAGAAGCTTTTACCACTTCCAAAGACGAAAAGCAGCTCGCTGAATATAGAGAGAAATATAAAAAAGGGGAAATTGGCGATATAGAGGTAAAGGAGTTCCTCGTTAAAACATTAAACGAGTTTCTTTCTCCGATTAGAATTCGTCGGCAGGAATTGGAAAAGCAGTCTGGTTTAGTTGACGAAATACTTGATGAAGGAAATAAAAAGGCTTCCGCCGAAGCTCAAAATACCCTTAAATTGGCGAAAGAGGCAATGAAGCTCCCTTAGTCTTTCAGCCTCTTGTTGACTTACGATCAAAATGGTACAATCCACTTTCTTGGGGAGAATCTAAAAATGGAGACTTTAAAAAAACGCAGTAAGAATTCGAATATTTTGAGAACCGCCGCTCTCTACGTAATACTAGCTTTGATCGCTACGTTCATATTCTTTACCTTCTTGCAACCTCAAAAGGTCGCAGAACAAAAAGACCTTTCGGAAGTTCTGACGTTGGTAAAAGAGCAAAAGGTTAAAGATATAGTAGTCGATGGTAACAATGTAATCGCAACTTTAAAAGACGGCCTCATTATAAAAGCGACTAAAGAGGAGGGAATAAGTTTTTCTGAGATACTCAAAGATTCTGATATTGGCCCAACAAGCGTTAAATGGGGTGTAAAGAATAACGATATAACAAAAACGATAACTAACTTACTTGTAACATTCTTGCCGGTTCTAATAATTGTTGGTTTTTTCCTCTTTTTCCTTCGCCAAGCAAAAATGACAGGGGATAATCTACTCTCGTTCTCGCGCAGCAGAGCTAGGGTTTTTAATAAAGATAAGCCGGGGATCAAGTTTACAGAAGTGGCCGGTGTGGAAGAAGCTAAGACAGAACTGCGGGAAGTGGTCGATTTTTTGAAGCATCCAGAAAAATTCAGAGCTCTTGGTGCGAAAATTCCTAAAGGAGTACTTTTGGTGGGCCCTTCTGGGGTGGGTAAGACCTTGCTGGCTCGCGCAGTAGCTGGAGAAGCAGAGGTGCCCTTCTTTTCCATCGCTGGTAGCGAATTTATGGAAATGTTAGTTGGGGTTGGAGCTTCCAGAGCGCGAGATCTTTTCGAGAATGCAAAAAAGAATGCACCTTCGATTATTTTCATTGATGAGATAGACTCTATTGGTCGTCAACGTGGCTTGGGTATTGGTGGTGGACATGATGAACGTGAGCAGACTTTGAATCAAATACTTACTGAAATGGACGGATTTGAGCAAAACGACAATGTGATAGTTATAGCTGCTACCAACCGACCAGATATGCTGGATCCCGCACTAGTGCGGCCCGGTAGATTTGACCGACGAGTTTCCTTGGATTTACCTGATATTGAAGGCAGAAAAGCAATTATCAAAATTCACTCTCGTAATAAGCCGTTGTCGGGAGATGTTGATGTTGAAAAGCTGGCTAAAAGAACAGTTGGTTTTTCTGGAGCGGATTTGGAAAACATGCTTAACGAAGCGGCCATTATAGCGGCCAGGCGGAATAAAAAAGAAGTTGACAACAAAGATTTGGAAGAGGCTGCGATAAAAGTTCAACTAGGACCTGAGAAAAAAAGAATAACGAGTGAAGACGAAAAGAAAATCACAGCCTACCACGAAGCAGGCCATGCGCTTGTCACAAAAATGTTGCCCCACATGGACCCAGTCCACCGTATTTCAATTGTCGCTAGAGGTATGACTGGTGGACACACGATTATTCCACCTTCAACTGATCGCTACAATGAAACAAAAACTAGGCTTTTGGAGACAATTACCTCCCTTCTTGGAGGCCGTGCCGCAGAGGAAATTGAATTCAATGAATTTACTGTTGGTGCCGCTTCTGATATACAGCAAGCAACAGATATTGCTCGAAGAATGGTTACGGAGTTTGGAATGGGTGCTCTTGGCCCCCAGGCCACTGGTGTCCGTGGAGAAAACCCCTGGCTTGCGAGGGAACTCGGTGATCCAAAACCTCTTTCTGAAAGCCTTGCGTCTAAAGTTGACGCCGAAGTTGGTAAAATTATTAACGACTCTTTTACAAAGGCAAAAAAGATTCTGAAAGAAAATAAAGAAAAGCTAGATTTAGTCGCGAATGAGTTGTTACAAAAAGAAACTCTCGAAGGAGACGAGTTTGAAGAGATTGTTGAGCGAGGCGAAAAACTCCATCAGATGAAGGATCAAATTGGGGAAACAAGTCCAAAAGAAGAGGAAAAGGTTCCAAAAACCGAAGTCTAACGGTCACTTACCAGTTTTAACGAAGGAAGGGCAGTCCTAAGGACTACCCTTCTTATCTCTCCGAACTTCACTCCTACTATCCCGCTCGTTAAGCAGTACGGGCGAATGGGGCGTAAACTCGAGTTGTCGATTGGCAGGCGTGACCCAGGAGTGCCTGAACGTTACGTAACGGAGCTCCCCCATTCAGCATATGGGTAGCGAAGCTGTGGCGCAAGGTGTGCGGGGTAACCGGCTTAGCGATTGCGGCGGCCTTTGCGTAGCCCTTCAGGATCAGCCAGAAGCCCTGCCGCGTCAGACGCTCCCCCCGCCGGTTGACGAAGAGGGCCGCTTGGTGCTTGTTACGCACCAGACGCGGCCGGCCGTCGTCCAGGTACTCCTCCAGCGCCTGGAGCGCGTCCTTGTGGATAGGGATCGTGCGCTCCTTGGACCCCCTTCCCACGCAGCGGATGTGGGGGACGCGCCGGTTCATGTGAAGGTGGTTCACGTCCAGAGACACCAGCTCGGTAACCCGCAGGCCGGTGGCGTAGAGCAACTCCAGCATCGCCTTGTCCCGTTTCGCCTCCGGTGTGACGAGACGAGCCGGCTGCTCCAGGAGCTCGTCCACCTCGCGGATCGACAGCGGTTTGGGAAGGGACTTTGGGACCCGGAACCCTACGTTCTCGGTGGGGTTGTGCCCTACAATCCCTTCGACCTGATGGAGGAAAGCGAAGAATGCTTTCAGGCTGACTATCTTCCGGGTGACCGTCGCTGCCTTGTAGTGCCGTTCCTGCAACTCCGAAATATAGCCACGAATCAAAGCTTCGTCGACTTTATTCCAGGGTAGAGAGGTTCCATCAGCGTTGGTGGCAGTCCGAAGATATCCCCAGAGCTGATGAAGGTCAGCTTTGTAGGCTAGAGCTGTGTTATCAGCGAATAGCATTCTTTCCTGAATGTGCCTAAGAAATGCTGTGACTTCGACGTCCACAACTTGTGCAATCACCTGCTCACCTCCCAGGAAAATGGAGAATCTAAACTAACGGTTAGGTGTGCGTTTATTCCCTCACTCTCTTCATGCCGAAAATGTACGCTTCTATAAAGAAAAAGTCAAATTCATTTACAATTAACGTCTTCTTGAGGTAGAATTTGCTTCATAATGAAAAAATTAGTTTTAATTGACGGTCATGCAGTTTTTCACCGTGCTTACCATGCATTGCCCCCACTAACAACCTCAAAAGGTGAACTAGTAAACGCTGTTTTTGGATTCACTAGTATGTTACTTCGGGCAATTGCAGATATAAAACCAGACTATATTGCAGTCGCTTTTGATACTTCCGAGCCGACATTTCGCCACCAAGAATACACGGCCTACAAGGCCCAAAGAATTGTAGCTCCCGAAGAACTACACGAGCAAATGCCGAGAGCAAAAGAAGTTGTAGAGGCTTTAAATATTCCAATTTTTGAACTAGCGGGATACGAAGCTGACGATATTATCGGGACTTTGGTAACTCAAAGTGCAAAATTCAACCCGCCTACCGGACGGGTAGGAACTCGAAACGATTTAGAAGTAATTATCGTTACTGGTGATAGGGATACACTTCAGTTGATTAGACCCGGTGTAAAAGTTTACTCGCCAGGTAAAAGCTTTTCTGATGTGGTTTATTTCGATCAAAAAATAGTAAAAGAAAAGTATGGTTTGGAACCGGCACAATTGATCGATTTTAAAGCGCTGGCTGGAGACCAAAGCGACAACATCCCAGGGGTTAGAGGGATAGGAGAAGTAACCGCAAAAAAACTTTTGCAAGGCTTTGAAAGTCTCGAAAATATTTACAAAAATCTTAATAAAATCCCAGAAAAGACCAGAAATTTGTTAGCTAAAGATGCTGAGGTAGCAGCGCTTTCTAAGAAATTGGCGACAATTGATGTTCAAACTCCGGTTAAATTAGATCTAGCAAAATGCGTCCTGAAAGACTATGACCAAAAGGCAGCGGAAGAGTTGTTTTTAGAACTTGAGTTTCGAAGTTTGATACCAAAGTTACCTGGGTTTAGCAAAAGTAAAGTTGCCGACAATCCAGCTGGTCAGGGAACCCTATTTGAAAAACAAAAGGAAGAGGAAACAGGAAGAAGTGATGATTTGGAAAAAGTCCTGCGGGAAATGGAAAATTATGGTGTTTTAATCGATACTAAGAAACTCTCTAGCCTCGCAAAAGAAATCGACGGAAAGCTTTCTTCCTTGGAAAAGGAAATTTATAAGCACGTTGGCCACGAATTTAATTTAAATTCGCCAAAACAGCTTTCAACCGTTCTATACGACGAATTAAACTTGACACCAGAGCGTTCGACCCGAATAAAGACCCATAAATCCACCGACGAAGCCACACTTTCGACCATGGTTGAGGCTCACCCGGTCATTGAGCCAATTTTGCAATACCGAGAGCTTTTTAAACTAAAATCCACCTATGTTGACGCGCTGCCAAACCAAATTGGCCAGGATGGCCGTATTCACACCCATTACCACACTGATATCACGAGAACCGGCCGACTTTCTTCGAAGGATCCAAATCTACAAAATATACCAGCAAGAAGCGAGCTTGGGGAAAAGGTTCGTTCGGCTTTCATAGCACCGTCGGGTTGCCTTTTACTTTCCGGCGATTATAACCAGATAGAACTGCGCGTCATGGCACATATTAGTGGTGACGAAGCTCTAAAAAAGGTATTTGAAGAGGGCCAGGATATTCATACTGAAGCTGCCGAAGCTGTTTTAGGTAAAAAACACGGTGAGGTGACAAAAGAGGATCGTCGAATCGCAAAAATAGTAAATTTCGGCATAATGTATGGTATTTCTCCCTATGGCCTAGCTACGCAACTAAAAATTGAGCCTGCGGCCGCAAAAGAGATAATAGACCGCTATTTTGAGCGTTTTCCAGGCGTCCGAGAGTGGGTAGGGGCGATACTGCGAGAGGCGTACGAAAAAGGCTTTGTAGAGACTTTGGGAGGCTTCAAGAGGTATGTGCTGGAGCTTCGAAGTAGCAACCAAACGGTACGCAGGCTTGGAGAGCGAGTTGCAGTAAACTCTCCAATCCAAGGCACAGCTGCGGATATTATTAAAAAAGCAATGGTCAATATCAGTAAGCAGTTAGCACCCGCCCGCCAGGCTTCGCCAGGCGAAGTGGGCGGGGAAAGCAGAAAGCAGACAAAGATGATTTTGCAGGTGCATGATGAGCTAGTTTTTGAAGTACCGGAAGGTGAATTGAAAGAAGTTACCCCAATTATTAAAGACTGCATGGAAAACTGCTTTCCTCTCTCTATCCCGCTTGTTGTTGAACTTAAAGTGGGGAAGAATTGGGGAGAGATGAAACCTGTTGAAGTTTAATATCCGGGGAATAGATTGGACAAAATCAAAATTGTCCGACTTGTTCCGAGCTTGCCGAAGGGTATTTTAATAGTGAGTATAGTCGAATTATTTATACTGAGTTTTATCGAAGTATTGCAGCCTGATTGATAAAGCAGTAAAATTTCCCTGCCAATGAGGCTTACTAAATCGTACAAGTTAAAAATCTTACCTACCAATGAGCAGGTTAAGTTCCTTGAAGATTATTTCTCAAGATTCGCTAAAGCGGTAAACTTCTATATAAGTAAAATTGGCTTGCTTCGAAAAGACTATGAGTGGCTATCTAAGGACAAGCAGAAAAAAGGAAAGTGTGCGAATTGTGGCCAAAATACCGATCTTAGTCACAAATTCCTGCCTGCTAACTCCTTAGTTTGCCCCCGCTGCTATAATTACGAAGTTGGCGACCTTTTTATTAGAAAAAAGCTATATGCAACCAGAATAGGCCCAAATAAAAGAAAAAGGGGCAGGTTTGATGTTCGAGATGCAACAAAATTGCCGGGGACGGATTACGCCTTAGCCTTCAAGAGAGCAGCCGATACTATCAAGGGACAAAAGAAACAACTGGGAAAAGTCAAAAAGCAGCTAGTTTTTACAGAACGACGCTTAAATGAATGGATTGAGGTGCTTGAAAATAAGGAAACCCTACTACAAGATGGCAAAAAAGCCCTAACAAGATTTACACTTCCTAAAAAACCAGGACAGAAAGTAGAAAGATTTAAGCACATCCTTTATAAAGACAACCCATCCCAAGGAAAAACAGAATCCCAGATCAAAGGAATAATCAAGGCTTTGGATAGGACTGTTCAAAGGCTTACTAAAAGGTTAAAAACTGCGGACATTAAATTCAATGGGGACATTGTTGATCTTCACTACTCAGCAGTAAAAAACATTATAGAAAAATTCACCGAAATAAGCCTTGATTTAAAAAAGCAACAGTTTCCAATTGCAGCAGAAAATGTAGTTTCTAAGAAAAGTAGGGGTTGGATTATTGAAAAGATAAACGAGATGAAAAAGGGCAAACCCTTATATCCGCTTCTTCTGAAAAAGAAAAACGATTTTTACCTAAGCTACCCAGTCCGATTGGAGCTAGAAGAACCAAAAGAGGAAAAAGTCACTAAAGCAATGGGGATTGATCGGGGAGTAAATCAAATAGCTGTTACTGCAGTTATTGACAGGCCTACAGATAAACCTCATCATATTGAATTTTATTCAGGAAAAGACTTAATAAAAAGCAAATTAAAATACCAGCTAATAAGGAAGAAATTTACTGGAACAAAAAGTGTTAATAAACGCAGGGCAAAATTTGGAGAAAAGGTAGCAAGGGGATCTATGTATGTTCTCCACGATATTTCAAGGCAGATAGTAAATCAAGCAAAAGAACAAAAACCAATTGTTATTGTTATGGAAGATTTAAAAATGATTCAAGGCGAGAAAAGGGTGAAAAAAGGAAGTGCCGTGAGGGAAAGAAAAGTCAATTTTCTTCTCTCCAACTTTAACTATGGCCGATTACAAAGTTTAATTAGTTATAAGGCTTTACAAGAGGGAATCCCAATTAGGTTTATAAAACCTGAATATACATCCCAAACCTGTTCAAAATGCAGGGAAATAGGCAAAAGGACTAAGGGGTTTTTTCAGTGCGTCAATCCAAAATGCAACCATAAAATGAATGCAGATCTCAATGCCGCCATTAATATTGCAAACTCATATTGTAAGGAAGATTCATTTACAAAAAAGCCAAAAAGTGCTATATTGCAAGCGACGACGAGCTCTTAGCTATATGCTTCTAGAGTTTTGAAAGGACTGCGTTGCACAGTAGTTAAAGTGGATTCGCTTTAGGTTTCGTCGCCGTTTAAAAGCGATGGGAAAGTTTTAGCCTTTTTAGACTAAACCGGCCTGATCACCACAATTCTTAGTTCTTCTTGCGGGGGTTTTAATCCGCGAATCTTGACAATCTTTATTCAAAAAGTAGGTTCGGCTTCTTAAGAAGAATTAAGGAATGCAACTCCTCCTTTTCTAGTTGTTCCCTTATATTTTTTAAGCAACAGAACCTCCTAGGAAGAATTAAGGAATGCAACAAGTACTCTAGAAACTGAATAGTAGGTAAGGCCTAAAAACTTGCAGGCAAATAAGCAAAGTACTAAAATCCTCTTAAAATCGAACAGCTTTATCAGAAGTTGAGAAGAACTTTTTATTTTCTTGACACTCTATCCCATCAGCCCTAAAAGCCACATTACTCACTCTCAAATTCTTATTTCTGCTTCGCTCAAAGGGTCGTTTTTCTTTTTGGTAAAAATTCTATTTTAAAAGTTTGATTCTTAAAGATTGAATTTCCCGATAACTATTTCCACTTAATGTTAAAATTGTTTTAGAGATCGACCATCCGTCTGCTCGGATTAGTCATAGGAAGGAAGGCTGATGAAGAAGAAACACTCGGATCTGCCGATCCAAAAAGTAGTTACGGCTCGAGGGTCGGTGGTTAGCTATATTGAGAAGGGCGAGGGGCCACCCCTCATCATAGTCCCGGGCCTTTTCCAGAATGTCAATGGGCTGCGACATCTCATCATCGAATTGTCGCAACACTTTCGGGTGATTTGCTTAGCAGTACCAGGCAGTGAGGGCTCTAGCTTTCTTCCTGCCTACACCAATGAAGCAATTGGAAGATGGGTCGAGGAAGCGCTTGAGTCTTTGGGGGTCCGAAAGGCGTTGTTCGTCAGCGTATCGCTCGGAGCGATACTAGTTGTGTCGGGTATCGTTGCTTTCAAGCGGGTGAAAGTATTGGGCTATGTAGCACACGAGCCTGTTACCCGGCTTACCCATACCCGGGTTTGGTGGAGACTGCTTTATCAGACGAACCGACTCCTTTACGAAAGGAGGCTTGGCTTCTTGTCCCTGACGATGATCTGGGTCATAAGATTCGTCCTGGCCCACGTTTTTCGCCAGGGCTTCGCTCGAGCGCTTCTGGGAACTCCAGTGCGAGTCTTTCCACCAATGGGAGACGTACTGAGCGAGCAGCCAACGGATGAGCTGGCAGTAGCGGCCGCCAAAAAAGTCCCAACGCTGGTTGTACTATCAAGTGAAAGAACCAGGGGCCTGATTGAGCAGGAACAAATGATGCGGGCAGTTGGACGGATGAGCGTGGTGGGTCTTGAAACTCTCAGCGGGGCTAAACACTTTCTCCGTCGAGAAGACCAGCGGAACTTGGCAAGGCATGTTGTCGGGTTTGCTCGGAGGCGCAGGGTTATACTCTGACGTGAAAATCCGCCTTTGTGGCCGTCTCGAACCTTCTAGGTGAGGGACGGCCATCTGGTTTATCCTAAAAATTCTAGTTCAAATCAGTGAAGCTCTTACAATTAGGCGGGAGTCGAGTTTGCCTACTGGCCAGCAGGTCATTAAAGTAACTACTTCGTTATCAGTTGGATCCAGCACACTTACATCTGTTTTCCCCACTACTTTCCGCTCCGTTACGGAATAATTAAATTTCTGACCCTCTTTGACTAAAGTTAACCTGTCTCCAGGCGACAGATTAGAAATTTTTGAAAACTCATAGGCATAATAAGGAGCTGCTTGCGTACCATCTGTGGAATGGCCAAATATAAAAATATTGCTACCTTGTCCGGGCAGGGCAGTTCCTTTATAATGCCCAAGCCCAGTTCCGAGCGGAATAGCGTAACCTTCTTTACTAGCCCCATCTACATTTTCAGTGATTGGAACTTTTAAGCCCAGCTTCTCAATGTATAAGCCAAATTTTTGGAAATTTTTGTCAATAACAGCTTGGGCTGGTTTAGGCGGACTTTCAGCCGCGGCTGCTTTTGGGGGACCATGATTAGCAGTGCTATTTATTCCGCCGCTTAATACTAGAGCAAGGGAGGAAAATATAATAATGGTTAAAAATACACGGCCAAGTAAACGTATATTATGCACCGACTTCTTTGCTGTTAATTTCTTCAAATTTCCGTATTTCCAAAAATTAAATGCAGCTAGACAAGTTAAAAGAATAGTTAGCATAATTAGGTCACGATTTGTTGATGCCTGATTAGTTCCCCGTACACCAGTTTCCGGCAGGCCCGTCGAGACTCCCATGACAAAAGTTTTGTCGTACGTTTGGGCCGGAAAACCACCGTCGGTTACTCTGACAGTAAAGGTGTAAGAGGAATTGTGAGTTGGTATCCCATAAATTAAACCAGAAGAAGAAAGAGAGAGCCCTGGTGGTAGGGAGCCGCTTACCAAACTAAATGTGTAAGGAGATGTGCCGTATGATTCATCAAGACTGACCGAATAACTTCTGCCGATTAAAGCAGCAGGCAAAGTCTGGTTGTTGGTGATGCTAAGAGTGGGAAGTTCTTCTGATCGCCATATCTGTAAACAACCGACTAGATTCGAATTCGAAAAGCCGGCGTAAATGCGACCTTTAAAAAAAGTTAGAGCATATAGAGCATAATTATATTGGTCGCCAAATCCATCCTCTCCCATTTGGGTTGCATCTACGCCATCAGTAACCCAAAGACCGGCACTACCAGTGGATACCCTTGTTCCAGAGTAGGCCACGCTGTTGACAATTGTCGGTTGGAGAGAAGGCCAAATGTTGGGTAAAGTGTCAAACTCGCCAGTCAAATTAACTTTTGACCAACTTTCTCCACCGGTGCTATAATAAAGCTCCAAGCCGTCAGTATTGTTTTCGGTCCCAGCGTAAAGAACACCTAAATAAGATACAATTACGTACACACCATCGTTGTTAGTATTACCCAAGCCCCCACTACCGACTTGTGTCCAATCCGTGCCATTTGAAGTACGGTAAATTGAAGCGCCATCCGTGGAGTCCTCCGTACCGGCATAAAGATAATTTCCAAAGGAATATAACGTCATAACCCCCGTATCATTTGCACTTAAATCATCAACTGCAACTTTCTCCCAGTCGGTACCGTTTTGCGTTCTCCAAATTTGCCCACCAGTTAGTTTTCTAGTGCCAGCATATAAATACCCGTTAAAAATCTCTAAGGCGACAGTTTGGTAATTATAAAAAACCGGATCAGCTTCAAAACCTGCTCCGACAACGTCGACCCAGGTTTCCCCATCGCTACTTCTTAAAACTTCAGCCGGCTTGGAAATATCATCAGAACCAGTAGCGGCATAAAAATAGCCGCCAAACTCTTCCAAATCTAAAACGTAGTGATCATCATTACTGAAAGAAGCTACTTCGCTCCAAGTACCAGTATCTCCGGTAGAACTTTTATAGATTGAAGCACTACCAGTAGCGGGATTGCCTACACCGGCGTAAAGAGTGTTATTAAAAATTCCAAATCGCAAATGCACATCTCTTCCGTTAAGTCCGCTATCGTCTACTACTTTTTCGAAGTTTAAGGAAGGAGGGGAGATAATATAAGCTTTTGTGGGAGAGGGCAAAAACAAAGCTAATATGCCTATGGGTAAAGCAAAAAAGACGATGAGAAATAATAACTTATTTTCTAGAGCAGCGAATTTTTTCATCTGGCCCTCAAGAACCTATTCTAATTAAACAATATACGTTGTCGTCTGATTTATCAAGGTGATAAAATAGGCTAGCTTACAATAAATATATATGCCGGAACTTCCAGAAGTTGAGACAATCAAGCGAGATATTGAAAAAAACCTAATCGGTAAAAAGATACTTGATGTTTGGACGGATTCGCCAAAGCAAGTTCAACCTAACATAGATGGATTTAAAAAAGAGACAGTTGGCAAAAAGTTTAAAGATGTAAAAAGAAGAGCTAAGATTCTTATCTTTCACTTGGAAGACGGTACTCCAATTATTGCCCACCTGAAACTAAGCGGAAGGCTTCTTTATAGGAATCAAACTGATAAAGCCGATGCATTTACGAGAATTATCATCAAACTTGGCGAGGGGAAAGAGATCCGTTTTGCGGACCTACGCCGCTTTGGTTGGATCCGCCTTTTGAAAGACGATGCTAATTTAAAGGAATTTTTGGATGAATTTGGAATCGAGCCTTTTACCCCTGACTTCACTTTGGAAAATTTCAAAAAAATAGTGAGTAGCAAACCGACCAAAATTAAACCTTTGATAATGGACCAAAAGCAAGTTGCTGGGGTAGGCAATATCTACTCTGATGAATCTTTGTGGTGCGCGAAAATTCATCCGGAGAGGTCGGCGAAAAGTTTAAGCAGCGACGAAATCAAAAAACTTTATGATTGTATTTTAGAGGCCTTGAAACAAGGTATAGCCGATCGGGGAACTTCTGTTGATCAATATGTCGACTTACAAGGACAAAAAGGGAAACACGAACAAAACTTACAGATTTTTAGGAAAAATGGGCAGCCCTGCCCGCGTTGCGGTACAATAATCAAGAAAATTCGCGTTGGTGGTCGAGGGACACATCTCTGTCCAAATTGTCAGAAATCACGAGGAGTCCTTGATCACAAGTTTACCTTTTGATATACAAGTTAGTATATGGATACTATAATAGAGACCACTATGAAAATAAGAGTACTTGTTTTTATTCAAAATAGGAATTTCTCATGAAAATTGGGGTTTTTACCGACACTTATTACCCAGATATTAGTGGGGTTACAGTTTCAATAGAAAACTTTGTTTCCATGTTTCGTAAAAAAGGTAATAAAGTCTATATCTTCGCACCCAAAGTTAAAGGTTACAAAGACAAGGATACAGATGTATATAGGGTTACCTCACTAAAACTTATTTCTTCAGAGCCCGAAGTTAGATTGCCTTTGTTACTCCCTTACAAAACTTTGCAGAAAATGTTTAGTTTGGATCTGGATCTTATTCACGCGCATGGTAATGGACCATTTTCTCTACTTGGATACCAGATGGCCAGGATAAAAAATATTCCCTATATTTTAACTTTCCATACTATTCACACAAAATACACCCACTATTTTTTCGATGGTAAAATTATCAGCCCAAAGATGGTTGCGGGGGGACTTCGGGTCTTTGCAAATCTTTGTGACGGAGTGGTAGTCCCATCGGAAAAAATGAAGGAAGAATTAACTAGCTATGGTTTTAGGGGGCAGGTTAAAGTCATTCCAAGCTTTATCAATCTCAAAAAATTTGAAAGTTTAGAAAAAGGCTATCTGCACAAAAAGCTAAATATACCAGAAGGCTCCCCAATACTTATTTCAGTTGGCCGTCTCGGTAAAGAAAAAAACTTTAACTTTCTAATCAAAGCGTTTAAAAAAGTAACCAAGATTAATAGTAATGCCTATTTAGTAATAGTTGGCCAAGGACCGGAGAAAAATAATTTAAAAAAACTTACTAAAAGTTTGGGTATTGAAAAAAGAGTCCATCTTACTGGTAAGTTAGCCATAAAAACCATGCCGCTAGCTTACGTTGATGCTGACATCTTTGTCTTTGCTTCGGACACTGAAACCCAAGGGATTTGTGTCCTTGAGGCAGCCGCTTCTGGGCTGCCACTAGTTGTAGTTGAAGATCCTGCGTTCAAGAATGCGGTTATAGATGGGGTAAATGGTTTTGCTACTCTTTTGGATGAAAAAATTTTTGCTCAGAAAATAGCTCTTCTTCTTAGAGACATCTCTTTGCGAAACAAACTTGGGGAGAATTCTAAAAAAATCGCCAATGAAAACTTCAAGCCTGAAAAACTAGCTTTAGAGATGCTCTCTTTTTACAAAGAAATAATTAAAAAGCATAAAACAAAGAAAAGAATCTTAAGAAGAATTATCAATAAAGCTTCATTTATTAACTTCTTAAAGATTGCAGAAAGGGTAAATAAGTTACTGGGATCTACTAGATGGTAAAAGTGGCTGTGGATGAAGAACTAAATATGGGAGCAGATCGTCTTTGGCATCTATTTATTGATATTTCCAATTACCCTAAATATGTTAAATATGTAAGGTCAGTAGAAATATCCGGGGCTCTCTCCGCTGGCAAAGAATGGCATGATTTGACCACTATACTATGGATTCCGATGCGCATAAAACACAAAACGATAAGAATGATAAAAAATAAAAGCATTTCCTTTGAGGCACCCCTTCCTTTTGGCGGAAAAATGCTTCAATCTTTTGATGTTTGTGAAACTGGTATTGGTAGTCGTGTTTGGGGCGAGATACACTTCGATTTAGGGAATCCCATCGCGAATTTACTGGTTGGCCCGATTTTAAAAGCAAGACTCAAAGACATGCTCATCTCGACGTTAGAAAAAGTTCGGAAGGAGAAAACAAATGACGGCTGAATTATTGGATGGTAAAAAAGTTTCAGAGATTATTCTTGAAGGCCTGGCTAAAAAAATTGCCAAAATGCAAAAAAAACCAAACCTAACGGCTATTTTGGTTGGGGAAGATACTGCTAGCGAAATTTATGTAGGGCAAAAAGAAAAAGTGGCCAATAAAATCGGTATAAACTTCAATCTAATAAAAAAACCAGGCAACACCTCTCAAATTGAACTTGAGACTTTAATCGATAGCTTAAATAAAGACCCAAAGGTGCAAGGAATTATTGTCCAGAAACCCCTCCCAAGCAAGCTTGAATCGGATAAAATTGATCTTTTAATTGATCCCAAAAAGGATGTTGATGGGCTGAATCCCATTTCAGAATTTACTCCAGCAACGACAAGAGGAATAATAGAGCTTTTAAACTTCTATAAAATAAAAATTGAAGCTAAAAGAGTAGTTGTAATTGGGATAAGTAAACTCGTTGGGTTGCCTACAGCTCTAGAATTTCTAAATAAAAACGCCACGGTTAGCATTTGCCACATAAAGACCCCTAAATTAGTGACTGAAACTAAGCAAGCGGATATTTTAGTAGTAGCAGCGGGACACTCAAATCTAATTTCCGCCAACATGGTGAAAAAGGGGGCTGTAGTAATTGATGTTGGAATAAATAGGATAGAAAAGAGGGGCAAGATAAAATTAGTTGGTGATGTTGATTTCCAGGCCGTTTCTAAAATAGCTAGTTTCGTTACCCCAGTCCCTGGAGGTGTTGGGCCAATGACTGTTGCTGGATTAATGCAAAACCTAATTGAAACCACCTCGTAGTGCTTTTTCCCAATAGATCAATAAATTAACCGCTTGACTTTTGATATTTACGTAGTTAATAGTTAAATTACAGAAAGAAACTTGGGAGATTTCAGACTCCGGAGGGTCCAAGTCAAGGTGCTACCCCATTGAGCCCCTCTACCGGCGGGGAAGAAGGGCCACCAGTGGTATTTGTACCTGGGAGACGCCAAGTCTTCCCTTGGACCTAGGAATGGCCTCAGGAGGAGATTTAGGATCCTAGGGAAAAGGGACTCCGACAAACTTCCTGAGGTCGAAAACAACGCGCCGCAAGACGTTAGAGATAGAAGGTCTGAGAGAGGGGTTGGGAAACTCAGATCTTATGGGAAGAGATTCAGGCCGCCGATAACCCTCTGGTCGGTGGCCTTCCGTTAGGTTAAGGAATTTCAAACACAATCCTACTATTTTTGAGTTTTGCGATTACTTTGTCGCCAGCCTTTATTTGCCCCTCAACAATTTGCATTGCCAGCTCGTCTAGAATTTCGCTCCGGATAGCTCGTTTTAGAGGGCGGGCACCCCAGACAGGATCAAAACCTTCAGAGGCGATTTTTTCTACAACACCTTTATCGACCTTTAACGTAATTTCCTTTTCCTTAAATCTCGCGATTACTTTATCCAATTGTAACTGCGTTATTTTAATAATTTCTTCTTTTCCAAGAGGATTAAAAATAACTATTTCATCAACCCTGTTCAAAAATTCCGGCCTAAAGGATTTTCTTACTAAACTCATCAACTCCTCCCGGTCAATA
>MHCP01000020.1:0-3046 GCA_001816655.1 Candidatus Woykebacteria bacterium RBG_13_40_15
CAAATATCTTTGATTCTTATGCTGATCGGTTTAATTTTAATTTCCCTCGGATTGTATATTTCTTGACCTAGTGGGATTGAATTTAGCTCTCACACCCTACACCATCTTTGTCTCGATCAAAGCCGTGTGGATCAGGTTGTAATACTTTAAATTTTTTATACGATATATCCCCACAATCTAAGTCTGGTGGGTATGGTGGAATACAAACAGTCGGGTAGGATGGATCACAATTACTAGACGGTGTTGTAGGTGTTGAAACAACGGGTGTTGTGGTTTCGCTACTTATTTCTTCACAAGCTGACCACAAACCACGATTGTTATCTCTTGCTTCCTTTTCCGCTTCACTAAACTTGCTTTGGTATTTAACATCGGGTGGGTAAGAAGAAGCGTGGGCGTAACCCTGCCTTACTAGATAGTCATTAACAAAAGTATTTCCAACATAAACATAGCGAAGAAGCCGACCATACTTATCAGTTTCAGACACGTCTTTTACAAGTCTAACCTCTTTACCATCAACCAATTCTTTATTTTTAGCCGAGGCTTCCTTTCCGAAACATTGCACAGTTTCATTAGGATCAACTGTTTCAGGTGTATCAATTCCTATGTAACGAACTTTTTGGCCGCCTTCAATTTCAATAGTATCGCCGTCAATAACTTTAATGACCTTATAAACCTTGGCTTTTTCGGCTGATTTGGTACTTGTTTTTGTTTCAGATGTTTTATTGGAACTTGTTGTTTCTTCTTTTACTGGAGAGGTTGCAGCTGCAGAGATAAATAACACTAAGGTTATTACTCCTAGGATTATCCCAACCTTTTTCCTAGAAGGGTTGTTGCCGAGTATTCTTGAAAACAAAGTAGGTTTAATGAACCCAACAACCCAAACTATGAGGGATATAAAGGTTAATGCAAGAAAAAAATCAGTCATCTAAGATATAAGGCGGTCTTAATAAAGAGAACGAGCAAAGTATAGCATATTCATTAATACAAGGTAGCAGTACCGCCGTAACCAAAGACTCCTGTAAGAAAATCAGCTACGGCGGCTTTGTTATTCTACCTCTTTACAAGAATACCCCGCCTTTCAGCGGGGTGGATTCTCTAGGGGACTATATACGAAGCTACCTAGAGGTTAATGTCCATTAGTAGCTCTTTTTTCGCCACGCTGTTTGGCTAGTCTTGGTGCCTGGTACTTTTTCAATTAGACCTGCCTTTTCCATTCGATTGAAAACGCCTTTCATTCGAAAGTCGGTGGAAGTATGCGTAATCTCCCGTGCTTTGGCGTTCTTAATTTGGGGATTTTTAGCCAGATACTCCATTATCATTTCTGTCGGAGATGCCAACGGCTCGTGCCTTATCAACACAAGCACCGAGTTCTCGGGTTCCTTAATCACGGGTGCTTTCAATCCAAGCTCATTCATTTTTATAAAAGCCGTGTTGAGTCCTTCCCCAACGTCCTTGTTCGGCGGGTTTGGGAATTTATTGAGTATTCGAACTATTGCCCCGTTCCTAGCAAAGCGTTCATCCAAGATATTCTCTGGCGTGATGTTTGAGGGAAGTCTGCCCGGACTTTGAACTTCCACGCGATCATCAAAAATCCGAATGTGAATATCGTCTTTGATGCTGTAATCTCTATGCAATACGGCGTTAGTAAGGATTTCGTGTAGAGTTTCGGGGGGATACTGAATTTTTTCCATACCTTCATCACTTAGTTTGGGTATGCTCTCGGTTATTTCCTTAGTGATTTGCACTGCTTTATTAATTTGGGTATACAAATCACCTTCAACTGTAATAGGGTCTTCGGATAGAACATCTCGAACCCCTTCAATGTCTCGTGTTTTATAGCGATATATTTTGATACCACAATGCTTGGGGAGAGCGGCTTGTGGCTCGTCTGCGAAGATAAGTGTTCCCGCAACTACCGGGCGTTCCTCGCGTAGGAGATTCTGTTTTCGAAGCCAAGGCTCTGGTTTAGTTGTGGGTACAACCTCGTTGATAAATTTCTTTATAACTTCAGATTTCGTAACTACATCTTTCGAAACATTAACCAACTCCGTTTCGAAAGATACGACACCTTTAGCTAGTTCGAGGCGCTTTAGTTTCTCTGGTGTATTTTGGGGAAGACTTTGGGCGCCAACCCGCTTATATGGAATTTTATTCGAAGCAACTCTAATAGCTTGTGTCTTATTTATCTGTGCATGCAGGACAAGTCCGGGATGGTTATCGCATTGAAGAAACTCGTACTGAAAATCTGTACCAAGCGGAAAAAATTCCTCAAACGCTTGTAAATGGCCGTTCGCAGCTTCCTCATTTACGAATCCTTCCCACAGCCGCTCTATATCAGTTATGCCAATATACAAGTCTCCACCATCGGCATTTGCAAACGCAGATATGTGCTGAGTTAAAATCTTAGGAGCAATATCTTTACCTTTCACATCTCCAAACTGATTCTCCCTAATCAGCCGTATCTTGTCGGATTGCTCTTTCGTTATTTTGTTTATTTTTATTGACATATCTAAATCTTCATAAGCTACTGTATTACAATGTTCGAAATAATGCAAGTTTTGATGTTCGAAATTATCCGGGAGCCATAGACTATTGGGTTGGTACTTATAATCTTTGATTTGCTTGTAGCCTAACACAATTCTGGTAAGGAATTAAAATAGCTAACCAACTACTTACCAAAAAGTAATTTGAGATGTAATATCTAATCAGATATGAGTGATATTACCTTTGCATCTTTAATGCTTATCTTCTTGGGTTTAGGCTTCTTGTACGAAGCTAAAAACCAGTTCTTCAAGAAATTGCGCGAAGACAAAGAGAAGCAGTAAGATTCCAGTCTTGATTAATCCTATATTGGCCTCCGGTACCTGTTGAACACTTATCAATCGTAAAGGTAGATTAGCCTTTAGTATGGGGCTAATCTGATATAATAAAGGTATGGAAAACATAATGCCGGTTTTAACACCAAAGGCCGTTGAAGGGAACGGTGCAAGTAAAATAAAAGCAGTGATACAAGAGAAGACTAGAAGATTATCATTGAAGCATTTAA
>MHCP01000020.1:3070-11193 GCA_001816655.1 Candidatus Woykebacteria bacterium RBG_13_40_15
GGGGTCAGAATGGTGCCAGTGCTTATAGAGCAGCTGGTTATGCGGTAAAGAACAATGATATTGCATCTTCCGCAGCTTCGAGGCTGTTAAAGCATGTGAGGGTGCAAGAGATAATAAATTTGAGGGTCGAACTGGCGACTATACATTTGAAGGCACTAGCCCCAAAGGCGACCGAGAGACTGGGTGAAATCCTATCAGATCCGAAAACCCACCCATCAACAGTAGTTGCAGCAGCGAAAGAGATACTGGATCGTTCTGGTGTCAAATCCCCGGATGTAGCAGACCATCCAATAAATATCATCTTACAAGGTGAAATTAACGAGTACGCAACTTAAAGTTTCCTTTTAACGCACCCCTTTTACTATCACCACAATGAACCAGCATAAACTTACCCTTAGCAGATAAATAGGCGTTGCTCAAATTCCCATCTATCTCCGAAGTGACTTACCCGCGGCGAGAAAGTTGTCCGTGTTCGCCCGGCGAATACGGTGTTCCAGGTAAAAATCTAAGGAGATCGTCGAAAAAGCAGTATTTGAAACAGGAGCTGTTTTTTGAGCCTAACGTTCAGTTAACGGTCATTTACTGAACGAAAATGGCTTATAAATCGGGTTCTCTAGGATGTATTTAACGCTGGATTTTCCCAAAGAAAACTGGTTGCCGATGCTTTCCAGGCTTTCCTTTTTCCTTAGTCTAAACATCTCCTCAACTAATTGAAGTTTCTTTGGTACTGGTACTAGGTCAGTTACCTTAGCTTTCTTGCGTCTTTTCAACCGAAAGCCAAAAGGAACCTTGTCAGGACTACCAAGCCGTCTTTGCTGTCTGGTTAGTTCAAGCAGCGCATCTTTGGTTCGTTCACTAACCAAGTCCCGTTCCATTTGGGCCATAGCGCCCATAAGAGTCAAAAAGAACTTCCCGGTGGCAGAAGTGGTATCTATGTTTTCATTCAAAGAGAAGAAAGCAATATCATTTTTAACAAAGATGTCTTCAACCAAGTAAAGTAGATCTTTGGTTCGCCGGGTCAGCCGGTCTAGTTTATAGACCACTACAGCGTCAATCTGCTTTTTAGTAGCTAGGTCGATAAGACGCTGTAGGCCATCGCGGTTGATATTCTTAGCGCTTTTGCCCTCATCAGAGATAATCTCCAGCAAGTCTAAGTCTTTGAACTTAGCGTAGGTTTCGATCTTGTATTTTTGGTTGTCTAAACTAATACCGTTCAGAGCCTGTTCAGAGGTTGATACCCGGATATAGCCAACTGCTTTTTTGTCTGTCTTTTTATTTTCCATACTTTGTTTCTTTGGGCGGTTGCTGCTTAATCCTTTTGATCTTTTCAGCGACAGCCTGTCTAATAAAGGTTGACTTTGTGACGCGCATTTCGTGCGCCATCTCGAAAGCTTCGTTGTCTAACTCTACCGGGACAGGGATGTTCCAAGACTTTTTAGGTTTGTTAGTAATCATATTGTAGCGATTGTAGCAGATGTATAAGTAGTTGTCAAGTGGTAACTTGGTTTATGCGGTAATGCCGGCCCGATTTTGGGTATAAAAGTTGCTCGTTGTAGTGGCGCCGGCAGGCGACTCGGAACTACATCTAGGTATCACCGCGGCTATAGTCACCATATCTATAGGGGTAGGGGGGGGTAGACGGTGCCGTTGCTTTTTTTGGAAGCGCTACTTTTTGAAATCTCAAGAATTGAAAACCGTGGGTCGTTGGAAGGGGGGTATAGGCACGGCCTGTACCCGTACCTCTTTTTTATTGATATAGCCGGCAGTTACCAAAAATACCTCCAGCACTTGTTGTCAACTTGTAAGGCCTGCTCCACTACCCAACGGGCAGAACCCTAGCCAAATCCAACACCCTTCTATTCAAGCAATGCTCCTAGTGAAAACCAGGTCTCCCAGTATCTAGTAATCCAAGGCACCTGAATCTGGTGATTCCCTCAAGTACCAATCTATATAAGCGGCTAGCCCTTTTATGGTTCTAGCTATATCTGGATTATAAATCAACAACAGTAATAAAATTACTGCACTAACTAAACAAATAGTCAAAATCTTCTTTTGGGATTCTAACTCTTTAATTTTATTTTGATAATAGTCTTTGATAGATTCTCTTGACGGTTCTCTTGGTTTGTTAGGTGCGGTGTTGTCCAAACCCTCCACTAATTTGCCAAATCTTAAGACCTCTTCCTTACTAGCTACCTTGCTCATAAGATTTTTACACATTCTTTATATTTTGCTTCGTCGAAAACTACTTCCTCTCCCCAATCTGGAGTTGCATTACCTCCGTAAAGAATTGGTCCTCTTTCGCCACGATCAACAACTCTTGTTGCAGCATTTAAGCAATCAGCCTTTATGGTTGGTCGAGCAATTAGGAAATAGTAAGCTGTAAACAAAGCTGAGGCTAAGACAGCCAGACACAAAACCAAAAAAGTCAATTTAAATACACTCATAATGATTATGGTAAAGGTATTCCTTGGTTGCTTAATGCTTGTTTATAGCCGTCGTACATTCCAGCACAAACCTCCGAACAGGAAGCTATTATTTGTAATGCTTGAGATTCCCACTGGCGATAGGTTGCTGTTAAAGAATTGATGTTATTAGTTATTGCTTGAAGTGCCGGTTTATAAATTGATTCCGCCGTTTGCACACAACTTAATTGTAATTCCGGTGTGGATAAACTTTTGCATCCTTCAGCTTCTTCATTCCATTTGTCATATAGAATTGTCCATTTATCCTTTTCATATTTAATCTTGATCGCATTGTTGCCCATCTTTTGAAGCAAATCATCCAGAGCAGTAATTTTACCGGACTCGTCTGTAGAAACTGTTTGGGAAGATGATTGTTGAACAGTAGATGTAGGAATTGACTTGGCGGTTGTGCCTTTAACTTCTTCTTTCGATTCGTCCTTTTTAGGGTCTTCCTTCGTTATCTCCGCGGATTTTGTAGCTTCAGGAGTAACAGAACCTATATCGGATTTGCCCAAACTTGTTTTGAATTTAGTCCCTGCAAAAAAGACGCCGGTGGCGATAATCAAAAAACCGACTATTAAAAGCAATTTTACATTTAATTTAGTAATCATCAGAGGGGATTATAAACTATGGGTTTATAAATGTCAAGCTTAGCCCGAGACCAATTATAAACTGTCAGATTATAAAAAATTTAATTCCTACCTGTTAGCCTTGAAGTAATGATTACCAAAAAGGATGTAAAGCTTGGTAGGAATATTAGAAAGTTGCGCAAATTGACTAGTTTGACTCAAGAAGAAGTAGCTGAGAGAGTAGGGATAAGTACTACTTACATGGGATATATCGAAATTGGACAAAAGAAACCATCTTTAAAAGTAATAAATAAAATAGCGGAAATCCTTAAAGTCAAAGTTAGAGATTTGTTTCCTTATTAACTGTACCAAAATTAAAAGTTCTGTCCAATAATTCTTTAGTCTGGCTGCCTAAAGTATCATAAATATCATTTGGTATACCATTTATGCTGCTTAACCAGTGGTACCCAGGCTTGCTTTCAACAATTTCAAACCAATCAGGTTTCCGGGTTGAGTAAATACTGAAATGATCAACATTCAAAATATAGGGGTTGTCATTTAAATCCTTCCTGAATACATCCATCCCAGCTACAGCTGTGCTTGGGCCGGAGTGAGGAGTTACCAAACTGATACAAGCGGACCCTGTGGTGAATAAATAGTTATCGGGTAGGGCAACTTCGACTAGGGGAGAGTCTGGCAATTCTTTCACTTGCCACTCGTAATCACCAAAGAAATTATTTAGCTCTTCATAACCAGCAAACTTCCTTTTCATTGTTATACCCAGTAAGTAATAAAACCAAGAGCCCGATTCAGTTTTTTAGGCTCAAAACCAAGATCGCTTTCCAGTTGCCACAGAGGATCCCGTTCGGAGATTAGCTTTTGAATATGACCTTCCTTGGAAAGTGCCCCCAAGGTTCCCCCTAAAGAACGCTCGATGTCTTTATTTTTATTTGCGTCAACATAGCCAGGTTCTTCCTTAATAAACCCTAGTATCTCAGAAGAACGGAACTTATTGCTGCCTCGTTTATTATCGCGAATAAACTTTATAATCCATAGAAGCACAAATTGTTGCTGCCATGCTAAATCAGAAAATTTTCTCATTTTAGCCTCCTACATGATAATTATACAACTACTACGAGTATTGTCAAGTACCTTGACAACGACGAGTTTTTGTGCTAATCTCTTTTTAGAGGTTAGTTTCAACCCGTAGCAATTTTGCTGTCGGGTTTTTTCGTGCCAAAAATAGGAAGGACGGACAAGATGGGAAGCACCGATCCAAAGATAAAAATAAATCTAACTGAAAACTATGTACCAGAAAAGCTGGCTCAAAGATGCCCGGTTTGCAACGGCTTTGGAACTTTAAAATATGGTGAAAAAGTTTGCCAGGCCTGTTCGGGCAAGGGGTATGTTTTGGTTCCAGCAAGAAACGGAAGTAAAAATGATATCTAAAAAAGAAGCCTCCTCGTTAAAGGAGGCCCAAAAAGAAACAATAAGAAACTTCACTTATATTATAGCACCTCAAACTCGAACATGCCTTGTTTCTGATTTAGATAAGGCCACCTTCAATGCGGGTATGTACAACAAGAGCCGGTTCTCAGCCCCGATTTTGTTTACGGAGGAGGACAGGTTACAATGAGTACCCTTTTTTCAAATCCGACAATCCAAACCTTCGACGACAGTTTAGAGCGGAAAAAAGCCCAAAAACAGCGTGGTTATTTGGCCCGGATATTTCCGTTTGATTTGGAGACTATTGAAAAACTCCAAAGTGAAGGTGCTGGTGTGTTTTTTGTCCCCAACCCGCAAGTTGATCTGAATCAGCGCGGTATTTTAAACACCAAAGAATTTAAATTTCTCTCTTTAGATCTTGATGTAACAAAAGAATCTTCAGGTATGGTTGACGAGGATATAAAAGCGGCAAAGAAACAACTGGAGGCGAAACTGCTTGGCTTAGAAATTAAACCTAATGTTGTTATTGAAACGAAAAACGGCCTACAACCAGTTTGGGAATTTGCAAACCCTAAGCAACTAACTACTGAAGAGGAACGAGTAGATGCAGATACCCTTTATGAACGGATGGTTCTCGGTGTAACTAAAGTTTTGGGACATAAATCGGAAGGGGACAGCCTATCTAGGGTGATTCGTTACCCAAAAACTAAGCATCTTAAAGACCCAAATAACCCTCACACAATCGACTATAAAGAAACTAACTCCACCTGTCCAACTTTTGAAACTTTTATGGCGGCGTATCCTCCGGCAAGTTTTAGTGAAATTAAAACACCGTATGCGGAAATCATCAAAGGCGTTGATATAGGAGACCGATTCAAATTAGGACTTCGACTACTTGGGCGTTGGTTAAAAGGATCCCGGCTTGACGAATTTGAAACAGTAGTTTGGCCGATGTTTAAGATCTGGAATCAAACCTGTAATCCTCCCAAGGCTGAAAGTATGGTTCGGGAGCATTTTGAAGGGATAGCCAAAAAAGAAACTGCTAAAAGACAGGAGGAAGTAAGCAATTCCGCAGCTATTCGACGGGAACCTTTCGAGTTTAACCCCATACTGTTGAGCAGTCTCACCGAGGATGATTACTTAGATATTGATTGGATTTGGGAAGGGTTTATTGCCAAAGGGCATATTACTTTACTGTCGGCGTTGTGGAAGTCAGGGAAAACCACCTTGGTCGCCGAGTTACTCAAAGCAATTCAAGAAGCTAAACCTTTAGCCGGTCAAACCACTAAGAAGGTGAGGACCTTAATTGTAACAGAGGAATCAAAGAATATGTGGTACCGCCGCAAAGAAGACCATGACCTTACTTTAGATATCTGGATAGTCCCCCGGCCGGTAAATCGGCGATTAAGTTATATCGAATGGGTAAAGTTCATAAATGAAGTGCTAGATTTTGCAAAAAACGAGGGTATCGAACTTGTTGTCTTAGATACTATTTCAACCTTTTGGTCGGTAACTAACGAGAACGACGCTTCGGATGTAGGCGCGGCCCTATTACCTCTAACATCTGTAACAGAAGAAGGAATGGGTGTTCTTATGGTACACCACTTCCGAAAAAGCGGCGGTGAGGAAGGGACAGCCGCTAGAGGGTCAGGCGCTTTGGGTTCCTATGTTGATATATTGGTGGATTTCAGCCGGATGGATAAGGAAGATCCCAAAAGCACTAAGCGGGTTATTAAAACCTACTCTCGGTTTGATGAGACTCCCATTGAAGTGGTCCTTGAGTATTTAAACGATGAGTATGTCACTCTTGGGACAATCAAGGAGGTAAGGCGGGAAGCAAAGCTAGGTGTGGTTATAAATATCCTTGAGAAGAAAAAAGAGGGTTTGACTGTTTCTGAAATTGTTGAAAACTGGGATGAGGACCTGTATGGGAAACCAAAAAAGAAACGGTCGGTTTCAGACTATATCTCCGAACTACTGGAGAAGGGCGTTGTAGTTAACGCTGGAGAAAAAATGGTTGGTAAGACCCTGGCCCCCGTTTATTGCCTGGCGGAAAATAACGCGAGCAAAACCTCTATAGGGGACACCTCTCACTTTGCTAGCGATATTGAACCTAAAAACTGGAACGCGAGCGAAACGGGAAATGCGCGCGTTGACAAAAACGAGGCTACAACGCTAGCAAAGAAAGAGTCCTCTCTTAATAGTATTGCTAGCGTTAATAAAAAATCTTCAGCACCGTCCGAAGTGCCCGAAGAGCCAGAAAAGGGGTCCTCATTTGATAAATCCACAACAGGTAATGGCGAACTAAAACCCACCGGCCTTTTCAAAACTGGAGATGACCAGTTTGAAAGAAAGATCAAAATAACCAAAGCTTGGATCCCAAAATCCAGCAAACAAGCTTTAGAGAAAAGTATTACTAAATTAGAAACTTACCTAGAACGAGAGGCGGAAAACTCAGCACGCGATTGGCGCTATCCGCTTGTGGACAGTTTGTACAGCAAGATGATAGACGAACATGGCGCTAAAAACTTCAGCGAATCGGAGGACAAGTAGCAATGAGAGTTTTTTGTAAAAGATGTGAATTTGAGATGGCTCCTATTTGGAACCCTGATATGCCAAGGGAGGCTAAAAGATTCATCGGGATGATATTAGAAACAGGCACACATAAGGGTTGCGGCGGTTTTTGGAGGGTGGATATCGAAGGTAATGAGTATTCTTATGATTGGGATGGCAACCCCAAAGCTAAAGAATTAAGAAATAATATATTTGCTCATTTTGACAAAAAGCCAGCTGATTAAGATGAAAAAGAGAAAAAGAATAACAATTGAAGATTTAGCTGAATCTGGGGAATGTCCTTGTCCAGTTTGTAGCTCCCAGGATATAATTGACAACTTTAAGCAAGTTGGAAAAGATAATTTTACAAAACTTGCTCTGTTAGCCTTAGAAGTAAGTAAAAATAAGCCTGAGGATTGATAGAAAGACTATTGCAAGATGTGGTATTTTAAAAATAAAGAGAAAAGGCGCCTCTGTTGGGAAACGCCTTTTCGTGCCTAAATTATAGCAAATGAATGGATTAGATACAAGACTCATTAACGAAATAAATACTGTAAAAGCACCAGCCTTCCGCGTTTCAGTATATACACGTGTTAGTACAGATTCCCAAAATGAACCTGATAAAGCTTCGATTCCAGACCAAATCGCTTGGGCTAAAAAACTTTGCGAGGAGCGGGGCTGGGAATTTGTTGGTAGTTATATTGACACTTTAGCAGGAGACACCGAGTTTGACCAAAGACCTGAAGGTTACAAACTATTAGAAGACGCAAAATTTAAACTTTTTAATTTGGTTCTCTTTTATCACTCCAGCCGATTGGCGCGTGAACCTTGGGTTGGGTTGAAAACTTTATTTCTTCTTGGTAGGTTAGGTATCCAATCCCACATAAGAAATGCCCCGATAGAACCAGTACCACCACAAAGCTACGTTTATGGCAGCAATATAGCAGCCGAGTACTTAAATGCCCTGTCGCTGGTCGGCGACAAGCAGGAGAACGTCGCGCGAAGCGAAAGAGTAACGTCTGGATTCAAAAATCTTGCCCAAAGGGGAGTCTTGGTGTTTGCCCCTTATGGGTTTAAAAAAATTCCAACAATT
>MHCP01000020.1:11230-11527 GCA_001816655.1 Candidatus Woykebacteria bacterium RBG_13_40_15
ACTTTGAACCCGACCCCACCCAAGTAGCTATTGTTCAACGAATTTTCAACAAATATATCGGTGGCAGTAGTTTACGTGGTATCACTAAGGGGCTAATAAAGGAAAAAATCCCCTCACCGTCAGGAAAGACAGGAGCAATTAGTTGGTCTCCTCAAACTGTCAAAAATATACTTAGCAACCCCGCGTATATCGGAAAAGATAGATGGGGACGCAAATTAGGGAGTAAGTACCGTCAGGGTAAGAGTAATTCGGGCAAACAAAAAAGAATATACACAAGTCCGGACCAGTGGATTTTGA
>MHCP01000020.1:11652-14551 GCA_001816655.1 Candidatus Woykebacteria bacterium RBG_13_40_15
GATATAGAAAAAGAACTTGCCTTACAAGAGGTTAAATCCGTTGGGTTATTAACAGGACAGTTAAAAACCATAGACAGGCAGCTGCGAAAGTACGAAGGCAAGCAAGAGCGGTTAATCGAACTGTTTACAAGCGGTGATATTACTAAACCACAGTTCGAAAAACACAAAGAAAAACTGGACTCGGAACAAACTATTCTGATTGAGGAGAGAAACAAAATACAAGGTCTTATTACCGATCGGGTAAAAAGGAAAAGGGCATTGGTGGTTTTAAAAGAACTTCTTAAGATGTTTGATAACACTGCTGACCCCAAAATTAAAAAAGAAATGTTGCAAAGAATCGTTGAGTCGGTGGTAATCTACAAAAATCGGGTCGAAGTAGTCTATAAATATGTCCCGGAAGGCTCCCAGCGTCCTTATGTCAATCCACAACCGTGCGGTTTCTTGGGCGACCCAACAAAAGAATGTACTTGTTCTCCTGGTTATGTAACTCGTTACCAAAAAAGATTATCCGGCCCAATTCTTGACCGGATTGATTTGCACGTTGAAGTGCCAGCAGTAAAAGTCGATAAGTTAACCGGAGATAGCGAGGCGGAAGCTTCCGAATCTATCCGGTTGCGAGTCCAGAAAGCCAGAGAAGCTCAGCTAGGTAGATTCAAAGAAAGCGCATTTACCAGTAATAGTGAAATGACCCCAAAAGAAATAAAAATTTTCTGTAGGCCTGACCAAGATTGTCTTAATCTACTAAGGGCAGCGGTGAGTAAAATGGGCCTTTCCGCCCGCGCATATCACCGGATACTAAAAGTCTCCCGTACGATAGCTGATCTTGAAGATTCCGCTCAAGTCAATACCCAACATATTGCTGAAGCTTTACAGTATCGTTCTAAAGCGGATAATTAAGTAGATTTTTTAGCCAAACGAAAAACCCCCGACTATATAAACTTACAATCAAGGGGCCTTTCGTTATGGTAAAAATATTCTAAATTAACCGCCGATTTTAAACATTTTCGTACCGCATGTAGGACATGTACCGCGAAGTGCTTTCTTACCATTTTTCATAGTAACAGTTTCTGGATTAGCAACATCTCTCTTATCTCGGCATTTTACACAATACATTGAAGCCATATTAATTGGGGATCAGTGATCAGTTTGTTTGAACCTGATACCTGTTCTCTAATCTCTGATCGCTGAGTTTTCACCTCCTCTCAAAAATAAATTAATAATTCCTAGTTTAAATTTCTATTCCGAACCTGCGTAGAAGCAGCTTAGCAAACTGGAGCCTCATTGTCAAGTTCAAAAGTACTTCCAGGGAAATTGCTAAAATGGTTAGGATAAATATTTTTTTCAGATCACCCGCTACATAATCATAATTTACACTCTGCGTATCTATATTTGGTTTTGCTGGTCGAACTGGACTTTTAATCTTGACGTCAGTTAAGGAATATTCAAGGCTAGGCACATCTTTTTTAGCAGCATCAATTGGAGCTTCGTCTGTTTTGGTTGGGGTCTGAAAAGAAGAAGCTTGGCTCCTCAACCTTTTTAAAGTAGCCGCCATTTTTTGGGCTTTTGTTTTTCTAGGCATAACTATAATATGCTAACACAAAAAAATATTTATTTGCAAATAATATAAAATACTTGACGTGCTACATAAAAATTTGTATTCTTCTGGGTACTAGTATTGTTCAAGTTAGGTTTGACTGTAGCTAATGGGAAGGTTTAAAACACTGCCGATCAAATATAAGTTTTTAATTACAATAATTTTTATTATTTTTATTGTAATATGGACATTTGTTGGTTTTGTGGTTGGAAGAAAGAGTGTCCCGGTAACTAAAGAAAAAATACGTATAGGCTCTTTAATAAATGAAGATAACTTTCCGCAGGTTGCTGATTTTCCTAATCCAATAAACGGAATGCTATACACCGCTCAGGAAGCCAATGCATGGAAGGACCGCCTGCCTTTGGCAGTAATTATTGAAAATCATACTGATGCTCGGCCTCAGACAGGTTTAGGTCAGGCTGAAGTGGTTTATGAAGCTTTAGCAGAGGGCGGGATTACCCGTTTCCTAGCCATTTTCCTATCCCAAGATACGGAATTAGGACCAGTTAGAAGTAATAGAGCATATTTTCTAGATTGGGTTAGTGAATATTCTGCTGGTTATGCTCACGTTGGTGGTAGTCCAGAAGCGCAGCAGTTAGTCCATACATATAATATTAAGGATCTTGACCAATTTTATATCGGTGCGCCTACCTATGAACGTTCAAGCGCAAGACCTTCGCCACACAATGTTTATACTTCCACCCAAAAATTACGGGGGGTGGCAGCGATAAAAGGATTTAATGGCCCAGTAGTAATAGATTCGTGGCAATTTAGTGACTCGCAAGCCCGTTTAGAAAATAGGCCGGACAAATTTAACCTAAATTTAGGGTTTCTAGGTACTTGGGGTTATGATGTGTCTTGGATTTATCAAAAAAGTACAAATACTTATTTGAGGGTAAACGGTGGTGGTAATCATATTGATACGGTAGGAAACAAACAACTTGAAACAAAAAACATCATCGTGCAGGTTGTTAAAGTAAACCCAGACCCATCGGGCCATGGTCGAATTAGAATTGATACTGTTTCGACTGGAAAAGCAATTTTGTTTAAAGACGGTGTAGCGGTTTTGGGTACTTGGAAAAAAGATTCCAGAACAAGCCGGACTAGGTTTTATGATGATAAAGGCCAGGAGATGCCGATCAATAGAGGAAGTATTTGGGTAGAGGTAGTACCTGATAGTTCGCCCATATCGTATTAATAATATTTAAACCCTGCCTAAAAATATTATCAAAAAGGAGGTGTCTATGGAGCAGCTTAATTTAACGGCAAGTTTATTGCGCCCGTTGCTTATTTCTAAGACAAGAG
>MHCP01000021.1 GCA_001816655.1 Candidatus Woykebacteria bacterium RBG_13_40_15
TTACTACCAGCTGGGAAAATGTCACTTTACCCAACCTATTGAATTCGACCCAAAAAGTGCTATAGTATTGTATAGACAGATGATTTAGAGCACTCCCACATCAAAAGGAGGGATCGTGATTCGTAAACCATGATATCTGATATTCTAAATCTTATTCTCGAATACCTGGTTTACAGGAGTGTGCAATCAAGAAAATATTCATAGAAAAACTTATCAGGTGGCAGAACCATTGATTTCCAAAACAAAGGAGATAAAATGAGAGTCCAAAAATCAATCGAGGCTTATGTTCCGGCTAATAAAATATGGCCTTTCTTCGTTGAACCTCAAAAGATCATGCAATGGTGTATTACATTCAAGAAGTTTGAATACACCAGCGATCAACACAGCGGCGTTGGAACGCCTCTTTACATCGAGGAACAAGCAGGTGGGCCTCTGATGAAAATGAGGTTTAAAATCATCGAGTGGAAAGAAAATGAGATGGTCACTCTACGGATGGTTTCTGGTCCCATGATGAAATCCTATGAGCAATCCTGGAAACTAGAGACCACTCCAACAGGTAGTCGCATAAATTTCAGGGAAGATATTGAGTTCTCCTTATGGGGTCATTGGAAAGCTGTTAGATTCAATTGAAGCCAGGACATCTGTCGGAACCATTGATAAGATGCTGGTAAAACTCAAGAGTTTAGTAGAGGCTTGAAGGGTAATACCGATAGGATTAGTAGTCATTATTCGCTATACATCCTTTTAAGGTTTGAGACTCTCTTCGCTGAAATTGGTTGCGGTTAAATCGTAAGCTATTGAGACCAGGATATTTTCAACATAATCCACGTCATAGGTGGCACGAGATTGCAGGAGTCTGTAGGATCAATATCTAGGCTCACCTAACGAAAGGAGCTGAACCATGTCATGGTTACCAGCTTTTGAGATAGGGTTTTGGAACGCTTGGATTCTTATGCTTTACTTGCCATTCCATCCTCTCATCATGATCGTTATAGATAAAGCTGTAGGTACTGGTGAGATATTCAAGAAAATGGGTGATGTGCCTTATGAGAAAGGGGAGAAAAGAGCCTTCGTAATATATATGGTAGGTCTTTTTATCATGATTGCTTATTCTATATTTCTTCCATTAAAGTTGGGTACAGTTTGGTTTTATGCAGGCTTGGCGATCTACCTGGTGGGGTTGGTGATGTTCCTGACTGCTATCGTTAACATCGCCACAACGCCCCTGGGACAGCCCTTTACCCAAGGGATGTATCGCTATTCAAGAAATCCTATGTTGTTCTCTGGTTTGATAACCTTTGTGGGGGTGAGTGTAGCCTCGGCTTCATGGATTTTCTTGTTACTTACAGTGGTAATCATGGTCGTGCAGACTTACACGGTAATTGCTGAAGAACGGGGTTGCCTTGAGGCTTATGGGGTTGAATATCAGCAATATTTGAATAGGACTCCCAGATGGATAGGGATTCCGAAATATCACACTTCTCCTACTGACAATTAAGTACTTCTACGTAATAATAATTTCACCAATGATAATAGCACTATAAGAAACCATGATCCCAAATCAATATCAGGAGGTATATCCATGAGTTATAAAACACTGCGGAATATTATGGAGTGGTTGGTATCTATTATGTTTATTGTCGGTGTTGTTACAGCGGCGTTAAACGCGACGTTTGCTGGTTTCACACCTATCATCTGGTTTCTGATAGCTGGTCTGGCTCTCATTTTGATAATCTGCACGGAGGTAACTCAGATACGTGAGTTCATAGAAAAGAAATAGAGTAAAACAATACATTTGGAAACCTTGGTAAGATAATTTCTTATAGACATAAGGACAAGCATTTGCCTTGTTCTTATTATGGTTTTCCAGAATGGTTAAGTAGATGAAACTGATTGAAGGATATAATGCAGATGGGAGAAATAATCAGCCACACCTGAAGCCATGCGTCAGTTAACATTGAAACCAATATATGTAAACCATTGGTAACTATAATTCCTGAAATCCATCACCAAAGCCTCTCGTATTGATGCTGTCACCCTAGTTATCCAATATATGATTGTGGGATAACAGTGGTTGAGGCATGCAATGCAGTGGGTATGCCATGTTGCTCGCTCACCTCTACCTGGTAATTGGTCACTAAATAAAGCTAAAAGAGGAAAATCCCATGAATTCTAATGTGGAAGAAATACGAGCTTTAATGCTGCAATTACTCGATGTGACACAACGAAAGACACGGTTAGCACGCTCTGGCATCGATCCAGAAAGGGTAGTTTTCAACGATATCCCAATATGGCGCGTTCGGGATGTAGTTGGACACATTGGTGTATGGAATGGTGAAGCGGCACATTCACTCCGCGCGCATGCAATGGGCGGTGAGTATCACTGCATAGAATCAGAGATGAAATATGATGAATATAATGCCGCTGCCGTCGAAGAGCGACGTGCCTGGAATATCGATCAGGTGTGGGCTGAGTATGAGGCATCCTCCAATGAACTTAAATTGTTCGTGGAGACCGTGCCGGATGAAAATTGGAATACTGATATGCTGTATCCTTGGAATGAGCGGGGTACTGTCAGGAAATTAATTGAAATCATGATGAAGCATGAGGTTGAACACCGAGAGATCATGTCTGGGGGCTAACACTTTCTCGAGTGGAAAACGGTTCAAACACTGAAGCAGGTGCACGGATACCTACTCCCTGCCCAGGTGTCCAGGCGGTGCCCTATGGGATCATCGACACCGAGCGTAGCGAAGTTCAATTGTTAATACCCCCATATTCACTTATGGTCTTCTCACCCCCTCTATATAACTAGCTTTCAAACGAGCAGGAGGATAGGTGTTGAAAACCTATTCGTCTGAAGTCAATCGAATGAGAGGATGATAGCAGTTTGCCACCGTATTTGCATTTGAGTTCTAATCTCACGCATGAAAGGATGACAATCGGAGGGGAAATACCACTTTTCCAAACCTATTGAAGTTGACCCTAATAGGTGCTATAGTATTTTAGATGAATGGTTTGGGGGATTCCCAGATCAAAAGGAGGGATCGTGATTTGTATACCAGTTCGCCCGATATTGTATATCTTGTTCTTGGTAGCTATCCTGGCAGCTTGTTCCAAGCCTACAGAAATCGCTACGATACCACCCCCAATGGCAACTCAGGTGCCAGCGACCAAAACCTTACCTCCTCCCACGGATACTCCAGCTATGCCAACGCTGACCCTAGAGCAATCTCAAACTGCATCCTCAATAAACGAAATTCCCCAGGCTGAGCTTGAAGCCCTCGTTGCCTTGTACAATAGTACCGGTGGAAAAAAAAGCTGGTTATATTGGACAGACCACACGAACTGGTGGGTAACGAATACACCCAGCAACTGGTATGGCTTGACAGTAAGTGATGGGCATATTATTAGTATAAAGCTTTCTGAAAATCAGTTGACTGGCACTATACCATTAGAAACCGGAAACTTGAATGCCCTGGAAAGCCTCGACTTTAATCATAATGTTATAAGTGGCGATATTCCAGAGGAAATTGCGAGCCTGACTGCTCTTGAGTATCTGAATTTAAGTGGCAACGAGCTAACTGGTGGTGTTCCAACATGGTTGGAAAATCTGACTGCTCTGAGAGAACTGTATCTTTCTGAAAATTATTTGACAGGCACTATACCATTAGAAATCGGAAACCTGACTGCTCTAAGAGAACTGTATCTTTCTGAAAATCAGTTGACTGGCACTATACCAGTAGAAATCGGAAACTTGAATGCCCTGGAGAGCCTCGACTTCAATAATAATGATATAGGTGGCGATATTCCAGAGGAAATTGCGAGCCTGACTGCTCTTGAGTATCTAGGTTTATGTTGCAACCAGCTAACTGGTGGTGTTCCAACATGGTTGGAAAATCTGACTGCTATCAGAGAACTGTATCTTTCTTTAAACCAATTAGGTGGCAGCATACCACCTGGGCTCGGGAAACTAACAGCTCTTGAGACCCTGGCATTAGGTGGCAACCAGCTCACAGGTACTATCCCTCCGGAGTTGGGAAATCTGACTGCACTAAAGCTCCTATCCGTCGAGCATAACCAGCTGACAGGCAATATCCCATCTATACTTAGTAATTTAACTTCCTTGGAGTATTTAGGGCTTGAGACCAATGAATTTATCGGTAGTATACCTTCCTGGATAGGTAATTTGACCGCTCTCCGAGATCTCTCGCTTGGAGCCAATCAATTAACTGGCAACATACCCATCGAGCTGGGTAACCTGACTGCACTGACAACTATAAATTTAGGTGATAACCAATTGACCGGAAATATACCATCAGAACTAGGAAACCTACCGGCTCTTGAATGGCTCAACTTAGAGGGAAACCAGTTAAGTGGCAGCATCCCACCAGAGCTGGGTAATTTCGCAACATCAATCCGATTTGGACTGATTCTTAACTCCAACCAGTTGAGTGGAGAGATTCCCCAAGAACTGGGGAACCTAACAAACATGTATGTGTTGCATATCCAAGGCAACCCATTATTGAGTGGAAGCATCCCACTCAGTTTTGTCAACTTGACCCAGCTAGACGGATTTTATTTCTTCAACACAAACCTTTGTGAGCCACCTGACCCTGCATACCAGTCTTGGAAAGCTACCGTTTTGGATTACCAGGGCACGGGAGTCATTTGTCCTTGACTGGTTATTGATTTGAAGCACTACTAGCCTGTGTGGGTAAAGTAGAACCAGTCAAGTGTGAGCAACTAGGAATGTAGTTACCCAGGTCATCCAACACATGAATGCCGGTATGAGCATTGTCGAGGCGATATTATGGATTCTCAGTGCGAATCATCAATGATACAATGCCCTCATGAATGCGATTACTAAAGCCTCTTGCACGTACGGAAAGGGCATTGACTTGATATGATTTGACTTCAACGCATATTCACTTGAGGTATCGAGTAGAATCCAATCCTAAGTGATAATCCATAGCTCTACTAATGGTATCTGCATGATACTTGAAGAGAATGGAGTGTAGCTAATTTCAACTTGAAATGTTGACGCGGGGGTATGGTGTATTCTCAAACTCGCATCTATAATAGTAATGCCAAGAGTTATCACAATAATATTGAGTTTTCCTGTTACTTCGACGTGACACATTTAACAATCTTGGTTTGAGGATTAGTGGGATAAAAACTCTGATGCATTAAATGAACAATACAACAAGGAGGGATCATGTTTCGTAAATCACTCTACCTGATACTGTTTACGGCTTTGCTTCTCGTTTTCCTGGCAGCTTGTGCCATATCATCTCAGGTATCAGGAATAGATAATCCAAACTCTGTTCAATCCCGCGAACCAGAAGTAGCCCCAACATTGACCATCCAACCTACAGAAATTCCAATTATACCAACACCAACAGAAGAAGAAACGAGTGTCATTGAGACAGAAGTGATTGATTTATGCACAAATATCAATAACCCATGTGAATGCCTTGGCAGGAAGTATGAATATGATAAAGAGCTGGGGGAAATAAAAGAAGAGTATATTGGTAGCTGGCATGCAGCAGCATTTGTTGGGTCTGGATATAGTGAACGTTTTGTGTTCTTTTCTACAGGTAATTATCTATTTTTTCCATCTCAATATGAATGTGATTCTAATGATGCGTCATGCAAACCGTCTCCTATAGTAGAAGGTGTTTGGGGTATTCAGGATAGTCAAATGATTCTTGCAAAAGATGGAGATATTAATAATATAAGAAGTATATTGGTAGGAGAAGTAATTGATTCTCCACCCGATGAGAGTCCGTATCCATTTAAAACATTTTTCGATGGAACTACTTATTGGTTATTATCAAAAGATACAAATGTGTGGAACCCAGACACAGGCGAGTTATGTGACGGATATTAGATGTCAAGATCCACGCTTACATGAAAGTTTTTTACCACTCTTATTGCTATGAGAGATATCTAAGGCTGCAGGTTCGCATTCTCGCTCCACTTTTACAGACTGATATCATCACCCGCTGCTCGTAACAAGCCATGAGATGATGCCCAAATGTATGGAGAATAGGGTTTCTGGATTGGGAGAACGAAACAGAAAAGTAAAAGTATTTCTTGGCAAAAGTAACTATTTTATTAAATCACCATACATCTCATAGCCTATTGTTGTCCACAGGGCTTCCACTCCTGTGTGTCCAGGTGGTGCCCTATAGGGTCATCGACACCGAGCGTAGCGAAGTTCAATTGGTAATACCCCCATATTCACTTATGGTTTTCTTACCCCCTTCTACATAATTCGCTTTCAAATAAGCAGGGGATAGGTAGTTTTATCCTTTTCAATTGAGAGGATCGGTCAGCCTCAGTATCCTTCCTGTATTGAGCAAAAAAATAATTCGTTGAGGTCAATCTATGGGAAGTTATATATTTCTTTATATATCGATTAAAATTAAACCAATATCGATCGGAGGAGATATGGAGACTCAACTAACGGAGACTACCACCTTTTTGATTGTCGGATTGCTTACTTTATTGTTTATAGGCATAGGTGCTCTACTTATTATCCTGGATCGTCGCAGTAAAAGAAAAGCCGAAGAGAGTATGTCCTGGCTGGAAACGATCGGCACAGTGATTGAATCCAAGGTTGAGCAAGGTAGTAATGTGCTTATGAGTAATGATGAAGATGGTGAAAGCGCGCCGGTTTTCCTCCCAGAAATAAGTTATTCCTACAAGGTAGATGGATTGGAAAACACTTCAAAGCGTCTATCCTTTGCTGGAATAAAGTCCTATTCTAAACGAGAAAATGCAGAGAAAGCAGCTTCGCTTTATCCGGTTGGTGCACAATTGCCTGTTTTTTACGACCCAAAAAATCCGAAAGAAGCTGTGTTGGATAGGACTGCGAAAAGGTCAAATATGCTAATCACCTTTGGAATCTTGTTCATCATCCTTGGGATAGCTACTGTCCTTATCGGAGCTCTCCTCATATTCTAATACCGCGCCTTCGACTTGATCAGAGACCAGGAAACTTCCACACCGCCTGGACACCGATTCGTATCAACCACCGTTGTATTGCACTGCACGCTTGAGAGTTCGAGTAAATCAAATAAGTAAGGTCTTTGAAATTGAATAGTAATAGTCATCATTCAAGCTCCCCCTATGGACAGGGCTGGTGGCATCCTTGCCTTCTTCAGCCATTTGCAACGCTAGAATCATTCCACGGAATGAATGGAAACTGTGGAATATCATACCCCAATATTAGCCGACTATATGGAGATAAGACCATCATATATAGAGTATAGAGCCCATGGAAAATGATTGCTCCTCTCTTACACACAGGAGGTCGTCGGTTTGAGCCCTTTCTATCCACATGAGAAAT
>MHCP01000022.1 GCA_001816655.1 Candidatus Woykebacteria bacterium RBG_13_40_15
TCGGCGCTGGAGCCGGATTTGGAGTTACTGGTTGAACAGTTTCTTCGGGCATAGTTTTACTTTATAAAAAGTATACCAGATTATTTATCCAAAAAACCACTGCCAAAAATGTTTATTCAGCGTAAAAATAGTTTCTATTATTTAAGCCGTTTCTCAGCAAATTTTCAGCTTGTGTGTATAATATCTAGACGATGAGGGTCTTGGTCGTTGAGGACGAACACAAAATTGCAAACTCGATAAAAAAGGGTCTTGAGCAAGAATCCTACGCTGTTGATGCGGCCTATGATGGAACAGACGGTTTTGATTTGGCTGCGGTTGAAGAATACGACTGCATAATTCTTGATTTAATGCTACCAGGAATGGACGGAGTTGAAGTTTGCAAAAAGCTTCGGCAAGAAGAGCAGATCCACACCCCCATCCTCATGCTTACTGCTAAGGGTCAGCTAAACGACAGGGTCGAAGGGCTAAACGCCGGAGCTGATGATTATTTGGTCAAACCGTTTGCATTTGCAGAACTTTTAGCTAGAATCAAAGCTTTGACCCGACGACCAAAAAACGGCTTAGGAACCACACTAACCGTGGGCGATTTAAGCCTCAACACACTTAACTTTGAAGTAAAACGTTCTGGAAAACAGATTCAACTATCAAAAAAAGAATTCTCTCTACTTGAGTATTTATTAAGAAATACGGGTAAGATTATTACTAAGAACCAGATTATAAATCATGTTTGGGATTACGATGCCGATGTATTACCAAACACCGTTGAAGTGTATATTGGGTATCTGCGAGATAAAATAGATAAACCCTTCAAAGAACCATCGTTAATAAAAACGGTGCGGGGTTTTGGGTATAAAATTGAGAATAAAATCCCAATTTTGCGTAAACTAAAAATCGAGGATAAATAATGTTTCATTCAGCGCGGATTAAATTAACACTTTGGTATCTCCTAATAATCATGGCTATCTCTGTCCTTTTTAGCCTGACCATTTACCGTTTTCAAGTAACTGAATCGGAAAGAATACTACTGCGTCAAAGGGTGGGAATTGAAAGAGGCGGTTTTTTGCGTCCTGGTTTTGGTCCGCCCGAGCTTGAACCGGAAATTTTAAAAGAGGCGCAACGCAGGTTAATGCTAAACCTTATTCTTATAAATCTAGGTGTATTAATAATATCCGGCGGTGCTGCTTATTTTCTTGCTGGTCGGACTTTGAAACCGATTGAAAAAGCGCTAGAGAATCAAAAACGGTTTGTCGCCGATGCTTCTCATGAACTGCGTACTCCGCTGACAACGATGAAAACGGAATTAGAAGTTAATTTGCGAAGTAAGGGCCTTGTCGAAGAAGCCAAAAAAATCTTGGAAAGCAATCTCGAAGAAGTGGATAAACTTGGCTACCTTTCCGATAAACTTCTTCGCCTTAGCTGTTACGAGCAAAAAGAAGGATTGTCTTTTACGAGCATTTCGTTGAAAGAAGCCCTTGAGGAAGCGGTTGAAAAACATACCAGCCTTGCAAAGTCGAAGAAAATCGAAATCGTTAAGGATTTGGAAGAAGTAGGCATTCAGGGAGATTTTGCTGCCTTAGTCGAAGCTTTTGGCACAATGCTTGACAATGCGGTTAAATACAGTCCCAAAGAAAGTAAGGTAAATGTTGATCTCCAAAGCAAAGATGGCAAAGCGGTTGTTATGATCCAGGATTCTGGAGTTGGTATCAAGGCAAGCGAGCTCCCCCACATCTTCGATCGTTTCTATCGAGCGGATACCTCCCGGACAAAAGAAAAAGTCACAGGTTTCGGTCTTGGACTCTCAATCGCCAGGGCCGCCGTCGAAAAACACCACGGAAAAATCGAAGTCGTAAGTACTCCAGGAAAAGGATCTACTTTTACCGTAATACTTCCTACTGCATAGCTCTTAAGCATTTTCTCAGATAAATTTATTAAACTACGGTTTGTTAACACATTATTAAGAAACCCTCCTACGCTCCTAGAGCTTCGGAGGGCGAAGGGTGGTGAAAGACATGAAAAGTTTACTAATTGCAGTCGCGGCTCTTGCTCTCGGGGCAACGCTTGGGGTTGCTGGTCTAAACAGCATTCGTGCGGCGACAGATTCAAGTGGTTCTTCGCTCGTTGAGAACTTGGCAGAAAAGTTTAATGTTTCGACTGATGAGGTAAAAGGTGTATTCGAACAGACCCGTGAAGAACGACAAGCGGAGATGAAGAAACAGGTGGAGGAAAATCTTGCTCAGGCTGTGAAAGACGGTAAGATCACGCAGGAACAAAAAGAAACTATCCAAGCCAAGCAGTCTGCAATAGAAAAGAAAATGGAAGAAGTAAGAAGCTTGCGGCAAGATCTACACGACTGGGCAGATGAAAATGATGTTGATCTTAGCGAGATCATGCCGAGCAAAGGCTTTGGTGGTCACGGTCCAAGAGGATTTGGTATGTAGACTACAGGTGGCAGACACAAAAAGCTCCTGATTACTCTCGCCAGGAGCTTTTTGTTTGGGGAAAACACTCCCCGAGTCTGACTCGATGGGAAGTAAGACTTCCCGAGTCTTGGATGAAACCTACCCTGGGTTAATCGAAGGTTTAGAATTCTCTGCCAACAAAAAACTAGCTTATCAGCTAGCCTCTTGTCCTTAATTGTTCTAGTAGGAACCCTACAAACCTAAAATTTGTTTCTTTTTCTGTTGAAATTCTTCTTCTGTAAGAATCCCTTTTTCCTTTAGCTCTGCGAGCTTCGATAGGTCGTCTAGGAAATTAGTTTCTTTAGGTTTGCTACCCTCACCAATCCGTTCCTCTATTAGTTTCTTTGCTTCTTCAAACTTCTCATTATTAGAGTAGAAATTTATACTATTTTCATCTCTTGTTGATTCAAAAAGCCCACTTTTTGCCTCTGAACCGCCCATAAGTGTTAGCTGAATGTAACCTGCAGTCATGCCAGCCTTTTTAAGTTGGACTGCCACAATGCTTTTGTAGGGAATTGTTTTATCACCTCTCAAAAAGCCACCACCTAGCAGAACCCCTTTTAAACCTCTTTTTATTATCACGCCTGTATCTGTTAGCATGAGCGTTCCGTTGTAACCTTTATATTCCTTTTCCATAAGTTATTGTTTAGTCCAAGTGACACATCTTGTAGAATTGAAAATTACTAATCATTAAGGTGTTGGATAGCGTAGTCTGCTTCTGCTGCTGTAAACTTCTCGCCATATTCTGAAACAAGCTGGTCACGAATTGCTGATGGCGACAAGTGCAAATCGTTTTGGTAAGTTTTTGCTTTAGCAAGAGCATTTGCTTTCCAGTCGGCTTTGACATTGTCTATTGCGTATTGTGCAGCCTCTGCCTTAAATTGACCGCCGTACTCTGAAACCAATTGGTCATATACGCCTTTCTTTGACAAGTGCAAATCATTAGCGTAGGTGGTAGCTTGAGCAAGTGCTGATTTGTACTCGGCTGGTACATCTGGCTTTTCTTCTTCTGCCTTCTGTTTAGTTTCTTCCTCAGCCTTTCGCTTTTCCTCTGCTGCTTTGGCTGCTTTTTCTTCCTCAGTAAGTTCTCTAGTCAATTTTCTAGACAGCTCTGCTGTTTTACCAGAGTTATTTGCTTCTATCTTTATCTCATTAACACCTTCTTCGAGTGACAAAGAGTAGGTAAAGCTACCATCTTCTTTTACCTCTACAGTTTTGCCGTTGATTTTTAGTTCGGAAGAAGGTGGGTCAACTTTACCGGACAAACTGTATTCTGAACCAGTTACAGTTTTATCCGCTTCAAAATCGTTAAGTGTTATTACAGGAGTTTTAGCAAGAGCAGAGCTTACAATAGACCAGATAACTATCAAAGCAAAAAATCCTGTAATTCCCCATTTTATATTTTTGTGCCAATCAGTATATTTCCACATTAGGAATAGACCAGCAGGGAAGAACAGGATAAGAAGGGCAATAATTCCAAGCGGTTTCTTATACCATTTTTCTCCCTTTACTGTTTTTTCTTCTGGTTGTTGGGGTTTATCCGCTTGGTTTGGGGAAAGTTGAAGCAGCTGTTCCTTTTTCTGTTGAAATTCTTCTTCGGTGATAATTCCTTTTTCCTTCAATTCTGATAATTTTGCCAGGTCGTCTAGGTTTTGTTCCATAGAATCACCTCCTTCATTAAGTAATTGTGACTAATAGTCCGTAGACCAATAGTCAACTTCGCACCCATTATATTAGCAAATGTCAACAGAAACAAGCAACTTACTAAAAAGATTCGGTGAGAAGGTAAAAACTGAAAGAACTAAACTGGGTCTTTCACAGGAAGAACTTGGTTTTCAAACTGGTCTTGACCGCACTTACATATCAGGAATTGAGCGTGGGCAAAGAAACCCTAGCTTAAGAAACATAGGAAAAATTGCGAGAGCACTGAAAGTTAAACTCCCAGAGCTTTTTGATTTTTAGCCATCACATATACCTTTTTCCTTTTGAACCTAAATACCTACCTTGCCTATTCAGAACCCGGGAGATTCTTGAAATTTTCTCTCAGCTTTTTCTCAGGTCTTGGCTTCTAAAATATAAGCAGATGTTTTATCTAGCTTATCTAAAAGCAGAGTTGCTGCGGCGGTGGGGCAAGACTGCAATAATTACCTTTGGTTTGGCAATTGCCAGCGCCATTATTATCACGATTATCTCAACCTCGCAGGGTCTCTCCGCTTCTCAAGAACAGGTTTTAAATCCCTTGGAAAATGTTGGTACGGATATTATGGTGACCCGCTCGGTTGAAACGGAAAAAATGGGTGATTTAGACGAAACAACGAGAACCGAACTGATGTCGGAAAATAGAATAAGCACGGATTTATCGAAACTCGGCAAAGCTGGAGAAAGTTTTAGCCTTGACACATTTTTGGCTGGGACAATGCTTACTTTTGCCAGTGAGGAGACTAAGAAACTGACAAGCGATTTGGCTAAAGAATACGCAACCGGCCTTATTTTAAATGTTACTCATCAAGAAGGTAAAATCCCGGAAATCACTGCCGAATTTCAGACTGGCCCCGAAACATTTCAAGTACCAGACGTCGCACCTCTCACCGACGCAGAGAGGGCGGCAGTAGACGCCGCAAGACAAAAAGCAATGGCTGACCTGCAAGCGAAGGGAATTGATCCAAATTCAGATGAAGGCCGTAAAGCAGTCCGTGATGCAGAAACTGCAGCAATGCCTGAAAGATTCAAAAACCGTCAATTCACAGCTCCCTCCCGAACCTTCCGCCAAACCCTAGATGCACCAGAAACTGATATTAAAACCGAAAGTTACACCATTGCTGGCGTTGACACGACCAAAAAAGCCATCGGCCTTATTTTACCGAGCCAAATAACCGAGGGTTCGTACTTTAGTGGTAACAACCAAGTGATTATCAACCTATCTTATGCGCAAAAAAAGGGATTGAAAGTAGGTAGTAGTATTACATTAAATACTACCTTAGACAGCGAAAAGGTAACCAAAAAATTAACCATCGTTGGCATCGTCGATCCCAAACTTTACACAAACACAGCTGATATTTATGTTCCGCTGTCTGATCTTCAAACGATCGCCGACAAAGCGGGCCGGATCAATATCATTTTAATAAAAGCGCCAGACGCGAGCAGTGTTGAGGAAACAAGTAGCAAAGTTGCCGGTCTTTTTGCTGGCGTAAATGTGACTGATTCAAACGATACAGCGTCTCAAGTGACTGGTAGTCTGGTTAGCGCGGCGAGTTTGATGAACCGATTTATTGGCCTGGTTAGCATAATTGTAATTTTAGCTTCCTTTATCATTATTAGTTTGATCACAGTGTTTTCAGTCAACAAAAGGACGCAAGAAATCGGTACCTTAAAAGCAATCGGCTGGAAAAACCCCTCGATAATCAGACAAATTTTTCTCGAAAATCTAGTGATCGGCATTTTTGGCGCAATACTTGGGGTTGGATTGGGACTTGCGGCAATCGTGCTTTTGAACCAGTACGACATTACTTTTACGGCTAATGTCGCCAGTTCTAATACCGGTCAGGATTTTATGCCTTTCATGCGAAGGTTCGCGGAAAGCGGAAATGATACTCCAACCGCTGCCAATCTTAAACTTGATATCCCTTTTGACTATTTAATATTGTTACTTGGCGCCGCTGTGGCAATTCTCGGCTCGGTAGTCGCTGGGGCTCTGGCGGCTTTTAAGGCATCAAGAATGAAACCGCAGGAAGCATTGAGGCAACTTTAATGGTGCTTATAGAAATTAGTAATTTGACAAAATTATATAAAAGCGGCCGCTCAACGATCCGCGCTGTTGACGGACTGGATCTCATTGTTCACAAAGGCGATTTTCTGGCGATTGTCGGTCCATCCGGTTCTGGAAAAAGTACACTTCTCCAACTTCTCGGCTGTCTTGATAAACCAACCAGCGGCGATATTAAAATTGATGACAAAGATATCACCCGTCTTAACGACCGAAAGCTAGCAGACCTTCGCCAGAAAAAGATTGGTTTTATTTTCCAAAGCTTCAATCTGATTCCAACATTAACTGCGCGGCAAAATGTCGAAGCTGCGATTGCTAAAAGAGGTCGGAACGATAAAACTGGAACTCTTGAAGTTCTTGAGAAGGTTGGATTAGCCGAGCGAGCAAATCAACTCCCAAGCCTACTTTCCGGCGGTGAGCAGCAAAGGGTAGCAATCGCCAGAGCCTTGATTAATAAACCGGAAATTATTCTGGCCGATGAACCAACTGGGAACCTTGACAGTCAGACCGGCAAGATGATTTTTGATCTTCTTCACCAGCTTTCGAAATCGGAAAATACAACGGTTATTGTCGTTACTCATGATCTCTCCATCGCCGGCCAAACCGACAAAACCTACCACCTTAAAGACGGCAAACTGTCTTAAGAAGTTTGAGCCGCTGTCCAACCACTTTAGATCCTATTCCCATAGGTTGCAGCCTGGTTGATAAACTTATTTCGCTGCTTTTAAGAATTCCTCTACCTTAATTCCTGCTTTCTTGAGTTGAGATTTTAATAAATATGGAGCAACTTCTTTGTGTAATGGTATGGAAAGGGTAGGACTTTGGGGTTTTCTTAGAATTGCATGGTCTCCGCTAGTGTGTACATGTTGATAACCAAATTTGGTGAAAGTTTTCACCGCAGTTCGACCAGAAATATTAGCAAGTTTTGTCATTTAGGGGATAGCGACTTCGACTTTTCGGGTAGCGAGTTCACCCGTTGGTTCTTTTTCTAAAACTTCCATATAAGCTTTTATTGCCTTATCAATATTTTCTAAAGCTTCTTCCTTTGTTTTTCCCTGAGACATACAACCGTATAAGGTGAGGCATTCAGCTACCCAGCCTTTGTACTCCGGATCGTAAATCAGTTTTATTGGGAATTCGAGTTTCTTTGTCATAGGTAAAAATTATAATAAGCCTCCCCAATATTGTCAACTTCCAACCAGCGGGGTTGGAATCTCTAAACAAACGGCCATCGTCGTTACACACGATCTTTCCATCGCCGGCCAAACCAATAAAACCTACCACCTCAAAGACGGAAAGTTGAGCTAACCTACCTCTGTTAATCATATTCAAAGTTGACTTCGTTTTATTCGGACACATATAATTTAATTGTGAGGCAAAAATTACTTACCGCGTTACTATCATTAATTATAATAGCCGCAATTGTTTTTGCTTGGTTAACTTACACAGGTAAGTACACGTACTCTGTAGATGAAAATACTCACGACTTTCTAGTGTTTCTCATCCCGCTTCCACTACTACTTTTCACCTTATTCTTGTTTTTTAAAGCCAATAGAAACTCTGGTTTTAGAAAGCTCTTCCTTTTGGTTGTTTCTGAGGCTTTAACAATTTTTGTCGGGTTGCTTGTCTACATTTTTGGTTACGCGACAATATGTTTTGATGTCTGCCAGCCCCCACCTTTGTTTGTAAAGAATCTTGCTTTTATTACGCTGTTTATTATTGTATTGGACGCACTAATAATTCCGGCTTATCCAATTTTTGAACATTTTCGGTCAAAAAGAACACAAACCTAATCTACCCGAGAACTGTAGACTCACCCGCGGGGTTGGAAGCAGAACATCAATAAACCCACCATGATTCGATAAAACTCACCACCTTCTTTGCGAAGACTCAATCATTCTAGAATTCTACGAATTCTGCCTGCCCGACAATGCCAGTCTTTGGCAGGCGGGCGACCACTTCGTGGACTACAAATTCTTCCTTCACTTTCCTTCGATAAAATCAGGATAAACTAACTCAGTGCTCAGTATAAATTAATCGGCCAAATTGGTGGTAATTGGCCGATTGCGCTGTTAACTAGGCCAGCCTGTTGCAAATTGCTGTATTTTAAGATTTTTCTCAGACAAGTTTGTTAAATTTACAGTCGACGAACTACCTCACCCCAAAAACGGAAGGTTAAGTCGAAGCTACGATTACTACTTTTTATCTTTTCTTGCCCGGTCGGCGAGAGATAGGAGAAAAATAAATCCACCCAACATTAAAAGGAACAAACCTACGCCTACAGGTGAGCCCCAAGCAGTCGGGTCAAACAAAGAATCCATTAACTTTTATCACCTCCTTTGCAAAAAACCATAGGCATTATACCAAATTGAATTAAAATATTTTATAGCTTTGGGATTTTTAGTGTGGTATTAGAATCTCGCCAAGTATAAACCAAAGAACGAGAAGGCCGATTAGCGTAGCGATAAAAACAAGGATAGGTTGCCCCTGTTCCAATCAAATTTTTTGCTGTTCTCTGTTATGCTTTTAGTAACTTTGTTGAGAAGTAAACTACGCCACCAGCTACAGCCCAAAGAATCATGTACATAATTGCCCCACGTTCAACAAATACCAAAACAAGTGCAGAAAAGCTAATAACCAAAACTGGTACTAGCGGGAAAAACGGCACTTTGAACCACCGACCAAAGCTTTTATCTTTTCTTTTCATTATTACCAGCGCAATAGTAGTCGCAATAACGCCAACCAGATAAACCGAGTTTCCAAGATAAGCAACAAATTTAATTGAATTTGTAAATAGTAGCACCAAAGTTACCGCGCTACAAAATATAACCGTCTGAGCGGGCGCGCCCCACCGGTTCAATTTACCAAACCAATTTTTCAAATAACCCTCCTGGGACAATGCGTAAAGCTTGCGGGAAGCCACTAAAAGTGTAACAACAACTGTACTAAGAATCGCCAAAATAGCGGAAATAGTAACAAGCAATGTCGGTATATTACTCATCTTAGCTAAAAAGAGTAGCGGGCTCTCTGAAGTTTTTAACTGGCTGATGGGAACTACCTGTACGGCAAGAAATGAAACTGCCAAGTATAAAAGTGTGGTGATAATTACCGTAAAAACCAAAGCTTTTGGCAGAACTTTGTGTGGCTGCCTCACTTCTCCTGCAATAGAAGTTATATCTTCATAACCAATAAATGAGGCATAAATAAGCGCTGTACCAGCCAGAATCGTCCCAAATACGTGAAGGTCCCCAGTGCCGGTGACAGGAACGGACGGCAGCAAGTTTCCAAAGTTGTTGGAAAAGACCCAGCCAATAAAAACAGCAAGGGAGAACAAAAGTAAAATTGCAACTACGCTTTCGATTAGACTGGCTCTTTTAACTCCGCGTAAATTTGCCACTGTCACCGCCAGTAAAACCACCACGGCAAACACCAGATGGTTTATCGGTATAATTGCCCTTACGTAAAAAGCCAAACCCAGCAGGTTTAGCGCCAGGCAGGCCAAATCGCCTAAGATAACTAACCACGAGGTGATAAACGCCCATAAATCCGAGGCAAATGCCTTGAAAATAAATCTTAAGTCCGCACCTTCTGCTGGCATATTGGTTGCGACTTCGGCATATATCAAAGCAACAGCAAAAGCCAAGATCCCGCCCAAAACAAAGCTTATTGGTAGTAACTTGCCCGCTATAGCTGCCCCCGGCGCAATTAGCACAAAGATACTTGCGGAGATGGTACTACCAACTCCAATTAAAACTAGATCAAATAGTTTCAGCTCTCTTCTCAATCCAAAAACGGGAAATTTGGGGCGTAATCGACCAACGCTGCGCAGCGCGGACCAAACTACATCTAGGTTTCTAAGCGGGTTCATCTGCATGAGTAAATTATATATAATGATAATATAGCTGCAATAGCTAATAATTTTTAATATAATAAATTCATGCGACAAGTACCAAGCCAAACATACGAACCTGAATCTATCGGCAGTATCATGTCAACCAAGATCCCTACTTGCAGACCCAATGATAACTTCAGTCAAATCCTCCACAACTTATCAACTAAAAGTTGGGACGCAATCAGAAATGTTTATGTCGTTGATGAAAACAAAAAGCTGCTTGGCTTTATTGATATGGCCACTACTGTGCAGCCAGATTCTGGAGTAAGCGGCGAAACATGGATGCAACCGGCGAAAGTATTTCTACTGCCTGATGAGGACCAGGAAAAGGCGGTTTTCCTCGCCGTCAAAAACGATATCGTCACAATACCAGTTATCAATGAGGACGGCCAACTGCTTGGCGCGATCGCTGCTAACACTATCATTGATGTAATGCACCAGGAGCATATCGAAGACGCTCTACTAA
>MHCP01000023.1:0-168 GCA_001816655.1 Candidatus Woykebacteria bacterium RBG_13_40_15
TGCCGAGACTTTATCTTCCTCTTCATTCGCAAGGTTGCGTTGCCGGACATTATTTTTGATCAAAAACTTCATGGCTACCAGAGACAGGGCAAAAGCAACCACGACGAGGAGAATAAAGTCCCAGCCAAATTGAACGAAGAAGAATGCCAGTACAAAAAATGAAACAAC
>MHCP01000023.1:179-3905 GCA_001816655.1 Candidatus Woykebacteria bacterium RBG_13_40_15
TCCGGTAATGGATATCAAAAAACAGTCCGAAGAAGGCTGAGTCACCCCTTTTGAAAGCTGAAATCAGGCTTCCGGTGGATTTTCCTGAATGGAAGGCGAAATCAAGGTCTTGGACGTGTTTAAAAATTGTGGTTCTGGCGTTTACCGACTCGCGGATGATTAATTTATCTCCCATCCTCATCGAAGCCACTTCAGTAACAAGAGCCACCATGGATAGGACGATAAATCCGGCAAGAATCATTACGAGTCTAGTGAAATCAAGCGAGGGGATAGCATCTACAAAAAGCTTGTAAAAGTAAGGTGTGAGGCTAAATAAGGCACCGCTTGCGACAAACAACAGAACAAAAACGGTAAACTCAAGTTTCCGCCTTGCAACAAATCCGTAAAAAGTTTTTAGTGCTTTATACATTCTCTTTGTTTCCGACGCAAAATAAACCCCTTTCAGGGGAGGAGATTGCGGCGAGACTTAATTGTAGCTGATTTTTTCCAAAAAAACACCCCTGTATTTATGGAAATATGTTGTGTTGCAAATTTGGATATTTTAAGCCCCAGGTGGTACAATATACCTACTTTCAGGAAACTATATCCCATGCGAAAACTAATGGTTTTGTTGCTTTTTGTGATCTTGGCTTTTGGAGTACTTAAGCCGATGGGGGCTTTTGCTGTGGTTACGGCTACGCCGAGCCCAACCCCAACCCCCACGCCGATGGTTTCCACTCCCGAACCTCCCAGGGTGGATATTACCCAAAAAACCGTGGAAACACTGGGCCCACTCGAGAAGCTTCTTAAGGAGCAGGCGTTGGGATCGGTTTGGCCATTTAACCCGATCAAATATGCAATCCGTTCCTCCGTTTCTGCCGGGGTTCCTGCAAACACGATAGTACTTCTACTGCTTCTCCCGATAGTGGCTTTTGTTATCGCATTTACAAGAAACGTGATCGGAATTAGAGGTTTTGGAATTTTTCTCCCTGCTGCTTTATCTGTTGTTTTTGTGGCCATGGGACCAATTGTCGGAATAGGCCTTTTCTTTGTAATCGTAATAGTTTCTACAACCGTGAGACTACTTCTAAGGAAGCTAAAGGTTAAGCTTCAATATTTACCCAGAATGGCCTTTATTCTTTGGGCGGTAGTACTTGGGGTTTTGGGGATTTTATTCTTGGCCCCAATTGTCAAATTTTCGGATCTTTCCAATGTCTCAATTTTTGCGGTTCTTTTTCTGGTACTTCTGGCGGAGGATTTTAACAGGGTTCAGCTTGGCAAAAGTGCTAAAACAGCTATAAATTTGACGTTTGAAACCCTTATTTTATCTCTGATTTCATTTCTATTTCTTACTTTCCAGCCGCTGCAACGGTATGTACTCCTTAACCCGGAGGTTTCCCTTCTTATCATCGCACTCGCGGACCTACTTCTGGGGAAGTACACAGGCCTGAGGGTTATGGAGTTCTACAGATTCAGAAAGCTTATTAGAAGCTAAATAATATGAAGACATCCTCAATTTTGGGGTTAAACGCCAGGACTCAACTTTTCGCGTATAAGTATAATACCAAGCGTGGAAAGAATATTGCGGATTCTAAAATTCAGACGGCCAGGATTCTTGAAAAAGTAGGCGTGCCCCATCCCGAAATTTATAAAAAGTTTAAAGATCCGCAGGACGTCTTTAAATTTGATTGGACAAGCTTGCCGGATAAATTTGCCCTAAAGCCTAGCCGGGGTATGGGAGGGGAAGGAATAATAGTTGTAAAAAAACGTCTGAAGGATGGTGGATGGTTAACTACACAAAAGGAGCGCGTCAAGATTGACGATCTCAAGCTCCATATACTCGATACTCTTGAAGGGGCATATTCTATGGGAAATGTACCCGATGTCGCCTTTGTTCAGGAATATGTGGGGCGAGCTGAAGCTTTTAGAAGGTGGGCGTTTAGGGGGACTCCCGACATTCGTATTATTGTATTTAATAAAGTTCCCGTAATGGCCATGCTACGACTTCCGACCAGGGAAAGCGGGGGAAGAGCTAATCTGCATCAGGGCGCAATTGGCGTTGGCATCGATATAGCAACAGGTATTACAACAAAGGCAATCTGGCATGGCGAGCAAATTGTATTCAAACCCGGTACGGAAAGAAAGCTCAGGGGGATAAAAATTCCCAACTGGACGGCGATTTTGGAAACCGCTGTAGCTGCGCAAATTGCGTCGGGACTTGGGTATGCTGGAGTAGATATCGTTCTTCACCCTGAAAAAGGGCCAATGGTACTGGAGCTGAATGCCCAACCGGGACTTCAGATTCAACTGGCCAATATGGAAGGACTTAAAAGAAGGCTTGAAAGAATTGACGACCTGGTTGTAACGGATGCAGAGCATGGTGTGAGAATCGCACAGCTTCTTTTTGCAGGAAGATATCAAGATATTCAACGGATGGAAGAAGGTATTAAAACAATTGGGACAAAGGAGTTGGTTAAAATTGTAGCTGTGGATGGAACGAAGGAGGAAATTTGGGCAAAGGTGGACACTGGTGCATGGAGAACCTCAATTGATAAGACTTTAGCCAAAAGATTGGGACTTTTACAGAGGGAAAATGTTCTTTGGGTGAAGAAGGTTAAAACGTCTATGGGTGTTGAAAAACGCCCGATCATTAACCTGAGGTTTTATTTAGCAGGACGGAAAATTGATACAATGGCGTCGATTGCAAATCGTGGAGGGTTAAGACGATTAATGATAATTGGGCGGCGCGATCTTACCGGGTTTTTGGTAAGTACAGGGGGGCTTAACGGACAATATGAATAAATTTGAATATTTGGAAGTCTCAGGATCTCACAAGGATGTCGGTCATGCAGTTGGATCAAGATTCGGAAAGATAATTCAAAAAGTAATTTCCGAGAGGCAAAAACGAATAATAGACTACGAAAGGTACCTTAAAAGTACCGAACCTTACTTTAAAGCTACCAAAGAAAGATTCCCCAATCTCATTATCGAAACGGATGCAATAGCAAAAGCTGCCGGAGTGGGGCTTGCTGATTATTTTTCGATGAATAGTCATGAAGTTGCTACAGATTATATACATGACCATTGCACTGTAGCAGTTAGTTTTGGCAAAAATGGTGCCACCATCGGCCACAATGAGGATTGGGAGGGGGCATCTCCCGACACTCTTTATATTTTAAAGGCAACAATAAATGGGACCACCTTTTTCGGTCTTCAATATAAGGTTGCAATCCCCGGGGTTGCGGCAACAATGAATAACTGGGGTCTTGTTCAGTGCATAAATTATATAGATCAAGTGTCTCAAGTCGGTGTTCCCAAAAATTTTGTTGCAAGAGCAATTCTGGAATGTAAAACCCTTGGGGAGGCAGAATCGGTAATAAGGGAAACCAAACAGGCCTCGGGTTTTAACCATGTCCTGGTTCAAGGACCAGAAGTTCGGAATATCGAAATCGCCGGGGACCACGTTGCCGTCACCAAAACGGTAAGGGAGCCCTATGTTCATACAAATCATTTTCTTGCGCAGGAGATGAAATTACTGGAAAACTCGCATACAAAAAGCTCTGTAGCGAGATATATAAGGGCAAAAGAAATGGTAAACTCTGACATGAGCGTAGCCGAAATGGAAACACTATTGTCAGATAAAAAGAATGCTAAATATCCAATTAGCCGGCATGGGGCCACCTTGGGTTCATTTGTTGCCCAACCTTCTTTAAAGAAAGTATATATTTGTTATGGCCCCCCTGATAA
>MHCP01000023.1:3920-5831 GCA_001816655.1 Candidatus Woykebacteria bacterium RBG_13_40_15
ATATGAATCCGCATAATAAAAAAATACTAATTTTGGTTGGGAAAATCACAGAAAAGAATGACAAACTCGCAAGACTTATTAGTGGTTTTATTGATCCCGGAATTGAAATAAAAATGGATGTTTTTTCTAACTTATCATTTGATTTGGAACAGGGTAGTGTGACGGTAAAAGTGTCTGGTATCAATATAAAGAATTTTGACCTCGTGTATATTAGATCAGTTGACGCGGGACTTTCTTTTTTGGCGGGAGTATTGGCTTTGAGCCTCGACCATTTGCATATAAAATACCTTGACAAAAAGTTTATTAACTCTAGAGCTACTACTGATAAGCTAACATCCCTCCTTATATTGGGACTAAATGACTTTCCCATAATTCCGACATTTTTTTGTTCAAAAGAGAAATTGATGGAAAACGTTGACTATATCGTTGAAAAATTTGGTTATCCGGTCGTTGCAAAAGAGCTTATATCGCATCATTCCAAAGGCCTTTTTGTTCTGAGAGAGGAGGGGGATTTCCAAAAACTTATTGAAAACGTTGATTTAAAAAAGTCAGGACAGTTTTTATTTCAAAAATATATACCTCTTACGGAAGAATATAGACTGCTGGTTTTAGGAAGTTCCGTTAGATCTGTACAGAAAATGTATAGGGATTTAAGCGGCTCGAAGTCTAATATCGACTACGACCGTAAAGAGGAATTTATTGATGTTAACCAAATACCTCAAAAAGAAAGAGAACTTGCAGTACTTTCGGCAAAAGCACTAAATCTGCAGGTTGCAGGAGTGGACCTTCTTACTGCAAAAAAGGACTTGCAGACTTTTGTTATTGAAGTAAATGGAACCCCGGGTTTTACGTATGATACTGATTTATCACCTGAAATCCTCGAGCTTTCAAGATATCTCGAAGAGGAAGTAAAGTTATGATAAAAAATCTGATAATCGAAAGTTATGAAAATAACCTGGAAGAGCTTTCCCCGAGAAGAAGACTTCACTATCTGGTACGGCGCTATCGAATTACGGGAGAAGAAAAATACGTTCCGCTTATAAATTCCATTTACAAAGAACTCTTGCCAAGATTTAAAAAAGTTTTGGAGTCGTTTTCAAGCGAGGAAAAAATAGTTGAGTTAAGCAAAAAAGCACTCGCTAACTACGAACACCCTAATTTACGACGGGCGAGACGCTTTCTCTATTATCAAAAAAATCCGAAGGTTATGATTTATGGAGAAGCGATTCTCTATATGTTTTTTATTAAATCTTTCGGGATGGAAAACTCTACAGAAATCTCTAAAGAATATGAAGTAGCAAAATCGTATATGGGTGAAAACAATGTAAGTAAAATATTTCTAGATAAAAAATATTGGACAGTAAACCCATCCGAATGCGTAAATATAGTTAACTTTCTTTATTTCCTGGGTGTAGAGGATGAAAGAGACTACCTAATTAAACTCTTTCGCGAATATTGGTTGAACCTTAGCCCGTCTGAACCATCAATCTGGTTAGATAAAATTTATGCACTTACGCATTCGATAATCGGTGAATCAAATTATTATCAGAATTTTGTTAATGAAGAAAGATTTAGCTGGGCTTTTAAATATTTTGAAAAAGATTTCGATGATATTATTAGAAAAGTCAGCATCGATTGCATAGGGGAGATTGGGATTTGCTATAAGTTAGCTGGGGAAAGTAAAAGCAAGATAGTTAAGCAGATTCAAGATTTGCTGATAAAAAGATTTGACAAAAAACTTGGATATATTCCTAATGATAGCACACCTACATTGGCAGGCTCGGAGCATAGGAATGTTATAGCCACAATGGTTTTAGAAGATTTTGGGAAGTTATATAAAGGACCGAATTTGTCTGTTATTTCCTAATAGTAGAGCACATTACTTACTCCATAAACCGTGAAAAGTTGAAT
>MHCP01000024.1 GCA_001816655.1 Candidatus Woykebacteria bacterium RBG_13_40_15
TAAGCATGAAAGGCAGCTATGAATGCACCAGCTGAGACTCCTGCGACGTGAGTTGGAATGATTTTCTTTTCGAGAAAAGCTCTTAATACTCCAATGTGAACTACTCCCCTATTTCCTCCTCCTGAATACGAAACTCCAATTATTTCTTTTTTGCAAATATTTGAATTGATTTTACGTATCTTCACATATATATCGTAAAATTATATATATAAATAAGTCAACTCTTATGTGCTTAACTGGGTTTGACAAGTGTTTGGTTGTTGGCTTATAATAAAAATAGAATGACTGCCCGCTATCGAATAATATTTTATGCTGCTATAACATCTTTTCTACTTCTTCTTTTGCTACCAAAAACTTGGATTTAAAAGTTTTTGGTCTGCGGTACTAAGCGTGAATCGAATACAATTATTCCCACTGTGTTATGAAAATATTTACGTAAACGAATAGTCGCCTGTCCCCACGGAGACGTTGTCCCCTCAGGTTCAGGCGACTGCTCTCTCAGCTATCTTGTTGCCGTGAAGTATTTCGGCGATTGTCCGGCACACCTGCGGATTGAAAGGCAGGACTAGATGGCGGCCTTTCACCCTGACAACGTTGCTTTGGCCGTCGGGGCGAGTGTTTCGCCAGTTCACTATCCCGTCTTCTTCTGTATAGACAAATGTGGTCGTCACAGGTGAACGTGAGAGTACCTCTGGCGTAATCAGGGCTAGGCAATGGCAGCTTGGCGTCAGACAGTCTGGGTAGAGGCCTTTCCCCGATCGCAATGTTCTTACAACCTTGGCAATTCCTACGGTGATCGGGTTTACTTGAATCGCTCCGTTGCGCGGCCGGATTGGAGACGCTAGAAGGATTACCTGCTCAACCATATCGGGGTTAGCTAGGGCTACGAGCAGAGCGATAGTACCACCTAGACTATGGCCGATGAGAGTTACTCTTCGCCCACTCTTCTTAAAGGCTTCCCTGACGGTTTCTGTTAGTTGGTCACACAGTGACTTGAGGCATTTGGCATTGAGACCAATACCTGACATCACAGGGGTGTAGCCAATTGCCCAGAGCCACCAGTACATAGGGGTTAGGTAGAAGTCTGTGCCCATGAAGCCTGGGACTAGTACCACTGCTGAGCCGTCACCGCGAGGAACTCCAAAGCCCCATGTAGTAAGAGAAAAAAGGCTTGTGAATCTTTCCCATGGCCACAGAAGCTCCCTCCATAGCGGTATTGAGAAGTTTGGCTCAAGGCGAATTCCCGCGTTGGTCCTGGTGTCTAGCACGACTGTCATCTTGATCACCTCCTTCCTTGATCATAATATCCCCTCTCCTGCGCTTATTTTTATTGAAAAGTTCAAATATATTATCTGTCCTATAGGGTATAGCTGTCAAGCAAATTTTGTTTTTAGGGATATCTAACCTGGAATTGGCAATTGGTTTCGATGCTCATATCATGATCAAACGCGAATATTATTTTCCCTTTATAAATAACAAAGGTATGAGGCGATGCACGCGCCTCCTCTTTTGAAGCTGTTTTTAAATTGATAACTATTTCCTTTTCTTCCAAACCCTTAAAAATAAGGGGGTTTTCCAATTTATAATTAATAAACTGATCATCGCTACTATTTTCTACTTGTGTGCTGGGAAGTGTGTTAAGCAAGTAAGCGTATCTCCTGTTATTTATACCTAATAAATTTACATCTACACTGATTTTTTCTAAGTTAACCAAGATTTTATTTTTATTTGTTAGCGTGAATTTAAACGAAAATTCTTTGTTTGTATTTGATGTTTCATTGCAACTTGTTTTAACTTTTATTTTTTTAATCAAGCTGGCTCCAATTTTCCTATCCTGATAAGTTTGGTATGTGCCAAAAGAGAGCAAACTAACAGAAATGATAATTATTATTAGGATAGGCGTCAGAACTGGTTTCAGAATAACCCAGATAGACTTAAACATTTGAGGAAATTTAGATATTATTAGATCTTCCACTAAGTGTCGTTTGATAATTACTTACATTTGAGAGAAATCCAATTTTGATTGTCGAACTTGTGTTTTTGAAATATATTGCTAACGTATTCAAATTTTTTTGAGATTAGTTTTAGTTTTATTTTTAAATAAGGGAATTCTTAATATAGATTTTTTCAATTTTCCCACAAAAAAGTAATTGTGTATGAATAAGCTGATCAATACACCTACAACAGGGACAGCAATGAACCAAAAAACGTTATTGGGTATGCCGGGGAAGATAAAAGCGATTATTGCGATAAATATGGGAAGTAAAAGAATTATTAGAATTGATTGAAGAGCAAGTCTTTGCCACAGAAATCCTTTTTTTTGAACCTTTTTCAGCCAAACATAATAAATTAATAATCTCGTGGGAAGATAAGTGAGTATAAAGGTGAAAGGGTTTGGCTGGAATTGATTACCAGAAAAGATGGAGATCGTGATAGCGAATAATAACGACAGAACATCAATAAACACGTAAATCAGTAAGGTTTTCATATATTTATTTAGTACCTGTATACTAAAATATATTACAGTTTAACATTTTGAGCAAATTTAACTACCGCCAATATTTTGGTGTAAGAAAAGGCATTAGGGCGCAAATGATACCTTGTTCGTAAGCTTTAGCGCGAGATAACCTTCCGGCAGTCAACGCGCTATAAGCACCGCCGCGTCGTTTTGTTCCTCGCCCGCCGACTAGCTTGTCAATTGCTGCCCCAAGCTCATCGCCAGAGGCCATCTGCTTAATTATTTTATTTGGCAATTGAAACCGTGCGGATGTACCTCTCCCCACTTTTCCTTGTTTGTCTACGACGGCAATCCAAGCGTTGCTGAAAACGCCGTATTTGTGTTTTTGGATTCCGCCTTCAATTCCCACCCCGTAATCAGCTTTTATCTTTCTTTGGGCGTTTTTTGCGCGATTCAAAGCTCCTTGAAAAGCTTCCTTATCAGTTTTTGGTTGGTCTGAAACGCCAGATTCTACTTGGAGTGGAACTAACCTAATTTGTCCGGCAAAGGCTTTTTGAAAAGCGTTTGTGGCAGCTCTGATTTTCGCCGGATTTGTAGAACCTACTGCCACTATTATCATTTTATTACTCTAACACATTTTTTATTTTAAAAAACCAAAGCAAATCAAGTACTTAAAGGTATCATAATAATAATAATTATTGCTTGTCTGTTGACGAATTAAGATAAAAGTAGTAGAAATATTAACGCTCCTTTGGAAAACCAAAGCCTGAAAGGTAGAAATATCTGGACAGCTACAGGTGGACTGAAGGAGCGTTTTGTTATCTAGCTAATTTTGAACGAAGCCTTTCTTTTAAAACGGGGTTGTCTAGCCATTCACTTACCTTAGACCAAATTTCAGAGCACTCGTGCCCATTCATACCTACGATATTAATTATCTTTTTTTCTAAATAATTAGCATTTTCCTCTGACGCAGGGATTCCTAAATCATAAAATATACCTTTGTGGATCATATGGTGGATGAAGCAACTCATATTAACAAAAAATATCTACGCAGACATGAAAAATACTAATACTTAAAAAGATGATTTTCAACAAACAAGTAAGTCTTTTTGATATAAGTTGACTAAAGCTTGGTTAGAGTGGTGATTATATTTTTGACCTTAGAATTCCAAGTTGATAAACCAATGTTGCGAATGTTGCTCCGATTAGAGGACCCAACCAAAAAATGAGATGGTTGGCCCAGTAGTTTGCTACAACTGCAGGACCAAATGCTCTGGCTGGATTTAATAGTCCTCCAGTTAACGAAAAGCCAACGATAGCCAACCCAGTATATACAAGACCGATTGCAATGCCAGCGTGTTTTGTTTGAGATCGTCTATCAACCAAAACACCAAAAACTACTAATACTAATAAAAATGTGAGAACTCCTTCAAGTAAGACGGCTGTAATTGGGTTGGACAAAGCTACTGTTGGTATAGCGGCTCTAGCGTTACCAAATATTCCTTCGATGAAGATACCAGCTAAAATTGCCCCAGCTAGTTGGGCTATTACATAACCTGCAGCGACTGAATTTTCAATTTTTTTGGTTATCCAAAAAGAAAGAGTAACGGCTGGGTTAAGATGAGCCCCGGAAACATGACTAAAAGCATAAATAAATGCCATTAGGGCTAAACCATGCGCTAAAGCAATACCTACGATTCCAAGAGAACCATTGGTTGCATTGTTTACAACAACAGAACTACCACCGACAAAAACAAAACCAAATGTCCCAAGGAGTTCAGCGAGATAAGGAGTAGCTTCCCGATTCAAGAGTTATCACCACCTTTCTGCTTAGAAAAAGATAATCGATTAGGCAGACTTTGCATTTTTAGATCAAGTATAAAAACAAACGGGCAAGTGTCAAGATGAGATAACTTACTATAGCTTGCTTCTAGCTTTAATTTCCTTTCTCGGCCAGGGTGAGGGCACCGATTATTCCGGAGTCTTGACCTAAAGCAGCTGGCACGATGGGTACCTGAGGCAACTTTATCAAGTAATTTTTCATTGATTTTTTCAAAGGTTGGAAAAAATTGTCTGTATGTTTTGTCATTCCCCCGCCAATTATTACGATTTCTGGAGAATAATGAAGAATAGAATTTGTTAAACCGACTGCAAGCCAGTCCATAGCCTCAATCCATTGTTTGGTCCCCTCAACTTCCTCTGGAGTTTTGTTATATAAACGTTTTATAGCGCTTCCTGAAGCGAGCGATTCTAAATCTGCTGCAGGTGCGCCAGTGTGACCTACCCCATCTTTTTTGAGGATTTGATGACCCGCTTCTGGGTTGAATACGCCGTGAAACATATTTCCATTTATTATTAAACCGCTGCCGACACCGGTGCTGACAGTAAAATAAAGCACAGGATTTCTCCCCTTACCAGCTCCGTAAGTAGCTTCACCTAGGGCTGCCACTGATGCGTCATGGCCAAGATAGACTTTTTTTTCGAGTATTTTTGAAAAAATATCAACTAGTTCAATATTATCCCAGCCTACTAAATTTGGAGAGTGAGTTATTTTGCCTTCTTTTATATTTAAAAAACCGGGGATTCCAATTCCGACTGCTTCAACCTGTATTGTTTTAGACAGATCTAATACCGCTTCTTTTATTTCCTGGATATTTTCATGGAATTCGCGCGTTTTGAAATCACGTTTTTCTTTTATAGAGCCGTTTGATCCAATACCAACGCGGATGTGGGTGCCACCAATATCAATTCCGATAAACATAAGTAATAAATTAAAACTAAAGATTTAAATCTTACACTACTCCTCCACCTTAAAAATCTTATCGTTGTCGTGGACCGGCTGGCTCACTTTAATAGCAATGGCTTGACCTTTCTTAGCACTTTGGATGTTTTCGTGCTCAAGCTGCATACTTTCAACTTCCTGTTCAAAATCATCGTGGGTGCCTTGGATGTGGATTTTATCGCCAACCTTTAGGTTACCTGTAAGCTCGACTACACCAACACTTATGTGGTCATAAAAGTGAGTTATTCTTCCAATTTGTTTTTCTGCCATATTCACCTCCCTTCGCCCTCCGTAGCCTTTTGCGTAGGAGGGTTTCTACAACAATTATAATCCTTTGTAACATCTTTAGACTTAGTTGGCTACGGGAGGCAAGCCTCCTTAGAAACTCCTATCCGAGCCTACTACTCAGGGTTTTGAACCGTAGTAGCGGGAGCGAGTTTTTCAGCATCCTCTTTATGTTTTTGCTTCAAATCATCAATGAGCTGACCGACCAATTTTTTCGGATCTGCTTCGTAAAGCACACGGCACTCGTGTTTATGAGCGATTCTGGTGATTTCCTCGATTTCATCTGCCATCCCGCCACTTTCCTCCAAAACTCCAATTGGTTTTTTATCTTCAAATGCAACAGTAAATTCGTTAAGTGTCCCGATTCGGCCACAGATAATAATGACCGCGTCGGCGCTTCGGGTAAGAATCAGATTTCTCCCCGCGTAGCCAAAACCAGTATAAACAGTGAGATCTAGGTATTTTGTCGGTAATTTGTAGCGGTTAATATGGTCGACTCGACTAGCTGCGGGAGAAAAACC